>CAYZVO010000321.1:0-6845 GCA_964481655.1 uncultured Enterobacterales bacterium
TAGCCCCCCGTGATGCTGCTGTAGTGCCCGCCGGCGACGCCGCCTTCGCCCCCGGTGATGCTGCTGACGTCGCCGGTGGCCTCGCTGTAGTACCCCCCCGTGATGCTGCTGTAGTAGCCGCTGGCTTCGTTGAGGTGGCCAAAGGCCACGGAGGCTTCACCGCTGACGGTGTTCTGCTGTCCTGCGGCCAGCCCACCCCAGGACGAGTAGCTGTGGTAGCGACCCACCACGAGGTTGTGGGAGCCGGTCCTGTCGAGCCCCCAGGTGGCGTCCTCGTTGTAGCCCACGAACAGGTTGCCCAGGCCGTTGACGGTGGCGTTGGTGGTGCCCGCCCCGGACCGGACGTGGACGTTGGCGCCAGTGAACACGACGCTGTCGGTGCTGGTGTCGACGGAGAGGTAGTCGAGCAGGTCCACGAGCGTGGCGTCGATGGAGTCGGTGCTGTAGCCCTGCAGGGAGACCCAGGCCTGGGTGGCGTAGCCGGCCAGGTCGGCGGCCTGGAGGTAGTCCGCCTCGACGAGGGAGAGCCTGCCCACGGCGCTCGCCAGGTCGGCGTCCATCGCGTAGGCGCTCATGTCGATGGCGGCGACGGCGCTGTCCACGTAGGCCTCGGAAGCCAGCCCGCTGATGTCGCTGGCCTGCAGGTAGTCGGCCTCGACGCTGGAGACCCGGGTGGTCAGCGCGGCCAGATCCGCGTCCATGGCGTAGGCGGGCAGGTCCGCGGCGGTGAGGTAGCCCTGGCTGCCGACCCAGGACTCGGTGGCGTAGGCGCTCATGTCGATGGCGGCGACGGCGCTGTCCACGTAGCTCTCGGAGGCCAGCCCGCCGAGGTCGCTGGCCTGCAGGTAGTCCGCCTCGACGGTGGTGAGCCGGTCCTGGACGCCGGCCAGGTCAGTGGCAAGGGCGTAGTCGTCCTCCACGGTGAGCAGGCGGTCCTCGTGGTCGTCGACCGCGTCGGCCAGCTCTGTGAGGTCGAGCCCCCCGGTGATGGCGGCGATCTCGGCCTGCAGGGCCGCCATGTCCTCCTCGTGTTCCTGCTGGAGCGTGATCAGGTCGTTCTGCAGGGTCGCGATGTCGCCCGCGTGCTCGAGCTGCAGCGCGGCCAGCTCGAGCTGCAGCGCCTCGAAGGCGGTGGGGTCGACCGTGTCTTGCGCTCCGCAGGCGACCAGCAGGGCCGACAGGGTGATCACGGACAGTGTGGAACCGTTGCTCATCTGCGTCTCCCGGTGTGCAGTAGGAGCCGCGATAGTAACAATTGAATCGGCGGAATGGAAGGTCCCCCCCGGGGGCGCGTCGATGGTCTACGGCGGCGAGGGCCGCTCTACTGGTACACCCGCACCCAGTCGATCCGGTACTCCTGGGGGAAGGCCCCCGCGTCCACGCCGCAGTAGCCGCCCCAGTCGCCGCCGATGGCCAGGTTCAGGATGATGTGGAAGCGCTGGTCGAAGGGCCAGGTGGCGGAGTCACCGGCCCCGTCGTTGTCGAAGGTGAAGTAGGCAGTGTCGTCGATGGAAAACACCATCTGCTCCGGGGTCCACTCCACCGCGTAGACGTGCATCGACGAGGTGGCCGAGACCGCCATGCTGCCCCCCTGCTGGGTGCCGAGCATGTGGTTGTAGGCTCCGGTGTGGACGGTCCCGTGGACCATGTCGGGATCGCAGCCCACGTGCTCCATGATGTCGATCTCGCCGCTGTCGGGCCAGCCGCCGTAGCTCCAGTCCGTGGGCAGCATCCACATGGCGGGCCAGGTGCCGATGCCCGAGGGGACCTGGAGCTGACCCTCGATCCGGCCGTAGAGCCACGAGGCGCTGGTCGAGGTGTTCAGCCGCGCCGAGGTGTAGGAGGCGCCCTCGTAGGACTCCTGCCGGCCGGTGATGATCAGCTGGCCGTCGCGCACCGCGCTGTTCTCATCGCGGTCGGTGTAGGCCTGCAGCTCGTTGTTGTAGGTGTAGGCCGGCAGCAGCTCGTGGGTCCAGACCGAGCTGTCGATGCTGTCGCCCTCGAACTCGTCGTTCCAGGTCAGCAGGCGCTCGCCCTCGACGCTGCCGCTGCCGGTGGAGGTCCAGCTCGCGGCGTCCAGGTAGATCGATCCGGTGGCGTCCCAGCTGGCCAGGTGGAAGCGCACCCCGAGCTGCCCGGTCGCGGCGCCCTCGGGCACCAGCGCCTCCACCTCCAGCTCGGTCCAGCTGTCCACGGCGCTGCTCGCGTCCATCCGGGCGCTGCTGGCGGTCTCCGACAGCAGGGTACCGCTCGCGTCCAGGTACCTGAGGAACGCCACGGCGTGGTTGTCGTCGGTGAGGGCGTCGTCGCTGTGGGTGAAGGCCTGGACCGCGAAGCGGTGCTCGTCCCCCGGGGTCAGATCCACCAGCGTCAGGCCGTGCTCGATGTCGTTGGGCACATCACCGGCGTACAGGCCCCAGATCTTCTGGGCGTGGGAGCCCTCGTGGGCCTCGAAGCTCGCCGAGCTGTCGTGGATGGTCTCGCCGCTGGTGGCCCAGGCGTGGCTGGGGGCGCCCCCGGCGCTGCGCCACCAGCTCTCGCCCAGCTCGAAGCCCGGGTTGAGCAGGCGGTTGTCGAGCGTCGGATCGACGTCGGTGTCGCCGCCCCCGCTGTCGTCGGTCCCCGGGGGGCCGCTGTCCTGGGGCCGGTCGCCGGCGGGACCACCCCGGTCGCATGCCGTGCCGGCCAGCAGGAGCAGAGCGGTGAGCTTGGTGCGGGTGTTCATGGTGCTCTCGGGGAGAGGGGGGGGATAATTCGGAGGGTGAAATAACCGGCCCGCCGCTCCCTGTCCTCCCGGTCAGAGCGTCACAACTCGCCTCTCCGGTCGCGGAGCACCCACTTGTGGCGTCCTCAGCGCCACAACCCGCCTCTCCGGTCGCGGAGCACCCACTTGTGGCGTCCAGAGCGCCACAACTCGCCTCTCCGGTGGCGGAGCGCCCACTTGTGGCGTCCACGGTGCATCCGAAACCAACAAGCCCCTCCGACGTGAATCGAAGGGGCTCGAGGAGGGGGATGTTGGACGACGTTCGAACTCTCTTGCTGGAGGGGGAGGGGCGGCTCGAACCGGATCCCATTCAGCTGGGGCGGTCTTCGGAGATGGCGGCGGCTGTCGAGGGGAAGCCCGACATCGACGCCCACGAGTGGGTGGGCTCGAAGAGAGCCACCCTCGCGTCAGGCCCCCGTGCACTCGTAGGTGATGGTGACGGTGTCGGTGCTCACGTCGCCGAAGCAGTCGGTGACCTCGAGCTCGAACTCGAAGGTCTCCGTCGTGGTGGCGCCGTAGGTGCAGGTGGGCCCCTCGAGTGTGGCGCTCGGGTTGGCGGCGTATTCGTCCGACAGGGTGGCCGAGCCGCTGGTCACGCTCCACAGGTAGTCCAAAGCCTCGTCGTCGTCGTCGTAGGTGGCGCTGCTGTCCAGGGTGTATGTCTGGGCCGAGCAGTCGTCGCACTTGTAGCCGTATCCATCGAGGGTGCAGGTGACGGTCTCGGTGAGGATGGCGTCGCTGCCCGCATCCGCCACGGGCGCGGTGTTGGTCGCCCGCGCTGTGATGGTGACGAACACGGTGTCGGTGTCGGTGAGGTCGTCCATGTCGGTGACCGTGAGCTGGAACTCGAAGTCGCCGTCGATGTCGGGGGTGATCACGGGCGTGGCGCTGCCGGCGTCGTCGAAGTCGCTGTCGTCGATGAGGGAGCCCGTCGGCACCGTGAGGACGGTCCACTCGTAGGTCAGCGTCGTGCCGTCGGGATCGTAGGAAGCGCTGCCGTCCAGGTACAGGGACGTGCAGTGCTCGAGGTCGGAAATGTCGGTGTCGTAGATCGCGGAGGCCACGGGTAGGGCCACGGCGGTGCCATCGCAGTCGTTGTCGATCCCTGCGTCGACCTCGGGGGCGCCCGGGTAGACATCGGGGTCGTTGTCGTCGCAGTCGGTGCCCCAGTGGCCCGCGCTGTCGTAGCCGTCCCAATCGACGTCGTAGTCCGAGTGGTCGTCGCAGTCCTGGTCCACGCCGTCGTAGTAGGTCTCTACGGCCAGTGGGTTGACGGTGGCGTCCTCGTCGTCGCAGTCCTCGCCGCCGTAGTCCTCGCTGTCGTAGCCGTCGTAGTCCTGGTCATAGTCGGACAGCTCGTCGCAGTCCTGGTCCGTGCCGTCGTACCAGACCTCGGGCGCGCCGGGGTAGCTCGCCGGGTCGGTGTCGTCGCAGTCGGTGTCGACAGCGACGTAGCCGGTGGGTTGCTGGCATGACTCCACGGTGTAGGCGTCGGAGCCGTAGCCGTCGGAGTCGTAGTCGATGTACCAGGTCGTAAGCTCGATGGCGCCCTCGTCCACGTCGCCGTCGCAGTCGTTGTCCACGCCGTCGCAGTCCTCGCTGGCGGCCGGGTGGATGGCGGCGTCCGCATCGTCGCAGTCCGATCCGACGTCGATGGTGCCGGTGGGGGCGTCGCAGGACACGGTGGCGGTCGTGTCGTCGCCGTAGCCGTCGCCGTCCGCGTCGACGTACCAGGTGACGGCGTCGACAGCGCTGGCCTCGTCGGTGCTGCCGTCGCAGTCGTTGTCCAGGCCGTCGCAGATCTCCGCAGCGTCTGCGTGGCTACCGGCGTCGGCGTCGTCACAGTCCGCGGCGCTCGAGACGTAGCCCTTGGGCTGCTCGCAGGCCTGCACGCTGCCGGATGCGGCGGAACCGTGGCCGTCGCCGTCCGCGTCTGCGTACCAGGTCGACACGTCGACCGCGTCGTCCTCGTCGGTGCTGCCGTCGCAGTCGTTGTCCACGCCGTCGCAGAGCTCGTAGGCGTCCGGGTTGATCTCGGCGTCGGTGTCGTCACAGTCGCCGATGGCCTCGGCATCCACGTAGCCGCTGGGCTGGTCACAGGACTCCGTGCTGGTCATCCCCTCGGACCACCCGTCTCCGTCCGCGTCCAGAACCCAGGTCCGGACGTCGATGGCGGTCGCCTCGTCCACGTCGCCGTCGCAGTCGTTGTCGATCCCGTCGCACAGCTCGTCGGCGTCGGGGTGGACCCCGTCGTCGTCGTCGTCGCAGTCCCCCAGGGCGTCAGCACCGAGGTAGCCGTCGGGCTGCTCGCATTGCTCGGAGACCTCGTCCTCGGTGGCCCAGCCGTCCCCGTCGGCGTCCGCGTACCACCGGCCGTTACCCACGACGACGTCCTCGTCGATCTCACCGTCGCAGTCGTCGTCTTCGCCGTTGCAGGCCTCGTACGCCCCGGGGAACTGCGTCGCGTCGTCGTCGTCGCAGTCCTCGCCGTTGCTCACGTAGTCGTCCGGTACATCGCACGAGAGCATGGAGTTGGCGCTGTCACCGTACTGGTCACCGTCCAGGTCCGCGTACCAGGTCTCGCCGGCGTCCTCGTCGATCTCACCGTCGCAGTCGTTGTCCAGCTCGTCGCAGACCTCATCGGCGCCGGGATGGACGGTGTTGTTCCCGTCGTCACAGTCCTCGGTCTCCGCGTAGCCGTCGCCGTCGCCGTCGACCACGTTCGGTGGCGCGGTGTCGCCGGACTTGCCTGTGTCTTCTGCGAGCTCACCGCAGGCGGCGAGGGTGAATGCAAGGGCCAAGAGCGTGCCTCTGTTCATCGCGGGCTCCTCATGGTGCGCGCTACACCACATGAGTTCAGCCCATTCTACACGACGTGCGCGTCGTCCTGGCGCTGAGGCACGCACCCAAGGCGAGCTGGGCTGAGCTGGTCCCCGCTGCGGCCTGCACCGACGCTCCGCACCGTCCTGCTCCACAGCGGGTCCACCCCCAGCCACGTCGCGCGTCATGGGCGGACAGGTTCATCGGGAGCGCCACCACGACACCCGGGCCGGCACCCACGAATTCGCTGTCACCCGGCATCCGCTGCGCCCACCACGCGCTGGGCTTTCTGCGTGAGACCGCGTGCTCGGACACGGGTGGCCCACAACCAACGAACCCCCTCCGACCGAACTCCGAGGGGCGGCGCGTTGTGCCGCGAGCCTGGGGCTCGACGGCACGAACGCGACGAGAAAACGCGGCCCCGAAGGGGACCGCGTTTTCTGTAGATGGTGGGCGATACTGGATGATGTTCGAACCTGGGTGGTGGACCCGCTGGGGTGGTCAGCCGCGGACATGGTTGCTGCCAGCGGCTGGCTGGCCCCCTGAAGCGGCGGGGTGTACTAGTCGTCTTCCCACAGGGTGCCGGCCACCCAGTCTGCCTGGCCGCTCGCCGTGCGGTTTTCACCACCGGAAACGGACGAGTATGACCCAGTGGCGCTGTTGCTATTGCCACCAGTGACCGTCGAGTAGTAGGCCTGAGCGATGTTGCTGTAGCCGCCATGAACCGCCGAGTCGTACCCCGCCGCTTCGTTGAGGATGCCGCCGGTGACCACGGCGTAGATGCCGCTCGCGTGGTTGGATTCCCCGCCGAGGACCGCACTGTGGGATCCGGAGGCCCGGTTGCTGACGCCCCCGGAGACGGCGGAGTTGTCTCCATTCGCCACGGCGTAGCTCCCGCCGGTGACGGCGCTGTTGGCTCCGGAAGCTGTGTTGAGTTCTCCACCCGTGACGCTGGCGTACTGTCCGCTGGCCTCGTTCTCCGAGCCTCCCGAGACCGATGCGTAGTCCGCCGAGGCGATGTTGAGCGCTCCACCCGTGACGCTGGCGTACTGTCCGCTGGCCTGGTTCTCGGAGCCTCCCGAGACCGATGCGTAGTCCGCCGAGGCGGTGTTGAGTTCTCCACCCGTGACGCTGGCGTACTCTCCGCTGGCCTGGTTCCCGGAGCCTGCCAGGACCGCGGCGTAGTCCGCCGAGGCGATGTTGAGATCTCCACCCGTGACGCTGGCGTACTCTCCGCTGGCCTCGTTGTCGGTGCCTCCGG
>CAYZVO010000322.1:0-6807 GCA_964481655.1 uncultured Enterobacterales bacterium
AACGCTGGTTGTCCGCTTTCATGCTACCCCATGGCGTTCTGTCGCCTGCTCATGGAGTCCAACACCACCGGCACGGTCGCCCTCGGATCCGGTATCGGCGTGATCGTCGTTCAGATCCTGATGATCTGCACGGGGCTGATCCCCTTCGTGAACTTCATCAACTTCCTGCTGCTGCCGCTGGTGCTCATTCTCGACGTGGTGGCCATCGTCACGGGCGTGCTGGGCATGAAGAAGGCCGCGCTGCTCGACGGCCGGGGCAAGGGTCCCTCCATCGCAGGCCTGGTCATCGGTATCCTGCACCTGCTGTTCATCGGCGCGATGTTCGTGATCGGCTTGATCTTCGGCGGCCTGGCGATGCTGTCTGGCAGCATGTAGCGGCCGCCGGACACGCTAGGGTAGCGGCCCCTGCAGCGGGGCGTAGCGGGTCAGCGGGCGTCGCTGCGCGGCGGCGTCCAGGAGGATGCGCGCGAAGGTCTCCTGCTCGTCGCGCAGCCCGATGAAGTGCAGCTTGGTGCTCGAGGGGTGGACCAGGTCGAGCTTGCCGAGGCCGAGGCTGAAGCGCTTGCGGGGGGAGGCGATGAGCATGCTGTTCTGCTTGCCGTCGAGCCAGGCGGCCACCAGGTCGTCGTACCACAGCTCCTTCAGCTTGTCGTTGTGGTAGGCGACAGCGCGCTTGTTCGTCAGGAACTGGCGCTGGCGCTCGACGACGCCCTGAGACTTCCGCACCATGGCGTAGATGACGAAGGGGATGAGCACCACGGTGGCGGTCGACAGCAGCATCAGCAGCCAGAACAGGCAGCCGTCGGACCCGGATGGCTCGTGCCAGTGCCAGGCGATGACGTATTCGTCCCGTTCGAGCTCGAAGACGCCATCGAAGTGGGCGGGGAGCTGCTGCCTGGGGGCTGGCGCTGCGCTGCGCGAGAAGATCCCCAGGGGATCCGGTCCAGTGTGGGCTGGCCGGGCCGGTGCCGCCGGTGCTGGGCCCGTGGCCCCTCCCAGGAGCTTGCGTTTCTGGGCCTCGAACTCGTCTCGGGTGATCAGGCCCGCATCCAACAGTTGTTTGAGCTTGAGGAGCTCGTCCGCCACACTGCCAGCCATCCTGCCTCCAGTCAGAAGCTGAACCGCCCTCTCAGATATCCGGCCTTGCCCATGGCTGACAACTCGGCGTTCTCACCGCCGAAGCCGAAGGCGCCGTAGGCCGACAGCTCGAGGTTCTGGCCCCACTCGTAGGAGACCCAGGGGTTCAGCAGCCAGGAGCCGTCGCTGATATTGGCGATGCCGGTCAGCGCCAGGTCGGTGTTGAGCCGACCCAGGGGCACCTGCACGGTGCCGGTGCCGTAGTGCTGGCCCAGGGCCCGGATGGTCTGCTCCATGTAGAGCATCCAGTGCCACAGGGTGTAGTCGGCGGCCGAGTCCATGCCGCGCTGGTTGTAGAGGTACTCGACCATCACGGTGGTGCCGCCGGGGATGACGTACTGAGCGCCGGCGTCGACCTCGAACCAGTCGGGCTGGGCGATCCGGTCCAGATCCTTCCAGCTGTCCAGGGTCATGATGTTGTAGGCCGCCTCGGCCCACAGGCCCACGCCCAGCACGTCGCCGGCGATGTCCAGGCCGATCAGCTGGCGCCGGCCCTGGACCATGAAGGCCTCCATGGACATGGCGGTGGGGTCCAGGGCGGCCAGGTCCCGGTAGTTCGCGTAGCTGGCGGTGAAGGCCCACTGGCCCGGCGCGATGCGTGCCCGGGCGGCGACGGCGGAGTCTTCCACCTCGAAGTCGCCCAGGGTCTGCCGCGGCAGTGCCCAGGCCTCGATCACACCCTGCAGGGGCAGGACGTATTCGAAGCGCGCGGCGGTGACGCCCTGCTTCTCGTAGGACGGGTCGAGCATGTCCTTGATGGTGAAGGGGTCGGTGGGGTTCCAGAAGTAGCCGGAGCCGAAGCGGAAGGGCTGCTTGCCCATGCGGAACTTGAACTGCCCCTGGCGCGCCGAGAAGTAGGCGTCGTTCAGGTAGATCTCGTCCTCGAAGGTGAAGCTGGCGAAGCTTGGATCCCAGGCGGCCAGCATGGCGATGTCGTCGGCGTACTTCTCGGGCATCACGTCTGCCAGGGCGATGCTGGTGGTGCCGTGGAAGCTGCGGGCCACGATGTTGGCGTTGGCCCGGAAGCCCGGCGCTGGCTTGGCCTCGATGTTCAGCCGCAGCTTGTTGTAGTCCATCAGGTCGAGGCCGGAGCCGTCGTCCTCTTCGTCGCCCTCACGCGCGGGGTAGGCCATCAGCGAGGCCTGGTTCTCGACGTAGCCGGACAGGCGCACGGTCTGCTCCTCGGCCAGGTTGACCGAGAAGTCGTCCGCCATCGCGGGACCAGCCCACAGCAACACACCGATGAGGAACGTAGAGGAGGGGTTCACCCCCTCCCGCCACCACGAACGGGCCCCGATCACAGCTCCACCCCCGCCTTCTCGAGCGCGCCGAACAGGGCGGGCAGCAGGTAGGCCGACATGAAGAAGCAGATGGCGATGCCCAGCCCCAGCACGATGCCCATGCTCACCATGCCCCGGTACAGCCCGAAGGCGAAGGTGCCGAAGGCGGCGATGGTGGTGATGGAGGTGAGCAGGATGGCCCGGCCCACGGTGGACAGCACCACGCCGATGTTGCCCACACCCTCGATGCGGTAGCGGTGGATGACGTGCACGCCGTTGTCGATGCCGATCCCCAGGATCAGCGGGATGGCGATGACGTTGACCATGTTCAGATCGATGTCGAGCAGGGTCATGGCGCCCACGGTCCAGACGGCGCCCACGGCCAGGGGGATCAGGGCGAGCACGCTCGACAGCAGGCCCTCGCGCAGCTTGCCCTTGCGGAAGCCCCAGAAGTCGATCATCAGCAGCATGGCGATGGCGATGAGGGAGTAGGCCGTGGCGGCCTTGCCTTCCTCGGCGCCGCGCTCGATGGTGGCCACGAACAGGGGCGGGGTGCCGGTGACCCGAGGGCTGACCGAGGCCACGTCGGCGAACAGGATCTCCTGGAAGTCCTGGTTCCAGACATCGCCGTTGGGGTAGGCGGTGACCAGGAAGCTCTCCCCATCCAGCGACCGGTAGCGCTCCGTGATGTCGGCGGGCAGCGTCTCGAGGGTGATGGGCTCGGGGTTGGCCATGGCCTGGTAGGTGGCCTTCATGGCGGGCTGGAATGTGGCCTGGAAGCTGTCCAGCAGCGCCGGCATGCGCTCGGGGTTGGCTTGGGCGAACGCGGCGATGGCCTTGACGTCTTCGGAGGCGGCCACGCGGGGCCAGCCGCCCGGGGGACGGGGCTTGCCTTCCTCGCGCTTCACGCAGATCTCGCCTTCCTTCACGATGGCGCCGGCCTTGTCGTAGAGCCGGTCCTGGCCGGCCATGTAGGCGCTCTTGCGGATGGTGATGACGTTGCAGTCCATCTGGTACAGGGCCTTCAGGAAGGCGTCCACGCGAACTGCGGCGTCCTCGGGTTCCTCGCCGTCCTCGGCCAGCTCGTCCTCGGTGACGGTGAAGGTCGGGGGGGCGCCCCAGCCTGCGATGCGGTCGCGGATCTCCTCGACCCGCTCGGCGCGCTCGGCCTGCTCGTCCTGGGGGGGCAGCATGTGGGAGATGGAGTCCACCATGCGGATGGTGCCCAGGTCGTCCAGGCCCTGGGTGAGGGTGTAGGCCTCCTCGAGGCTGTCCGCCGAGACCACCAGGGAGTCGGGGTGCAGGTGGAAGCGCTCCTCGAGCACCTCGGACAGCTCGATGGTGGCGAGGTTCTCGGCCTCCACATCGAACATGTCCTTGGTCCAGCCCACGTCCTTGGCCTTCATGGCCAAGAAGACGGTGGCGACGCCGACCACGGCCAGCGTCACCGGCCAGAAGCGATGGGCCCAGCCACCGGTCACCGCCAGGAAGCGGAACTGGATGACCGAGCGCTTGGCCACCAGGGCTTTGCCCTTCTTGGCCGCCCGCCGCTCCCGGCGGCGGTGCACGATGACCAGCGCCGCGGGCAGCACCATCAGGCTGGTGAGCAGGGTGCACAGCACGCCGATGCCGGCGCTGATGCCGAAGTCCGTGAAGCCCTTGAAGCTGGTCAGCGACAGGGCCAGGAACGCCATGGCGGTGGTCAGGCCGCCGGTGACCACGCCCTTGCCGGTCTTCTGCAGGGTGGCGCGCAGGGCGTCCTCGATGGGCTCTCCCGCGCCCCGCCGCTGGGTGAACTCCCCCAGGATGTGGACGAAGTAGTCCACCCCCATGCCCAGCAGGATGATGGGGAACATCATCGCCATCATGGTCAGCTCCCCCAGCACCAGGGCGTTCACCCCCAGGCCCAGGGTGATGGACATGGTGAGCACCACCATGGCCACGATGGGCGAGGTCCACATGCGGAAGGTCACCACGAACAGGGCCAGCACCGCGACGAAGGCCAGCAGGGTGTTCCAGCCGAAGTCGTGGAACATGGTGGCGTACTCGTCGTCCATCAGCATGTGGATGCCCGCCAGGCCGGTGCCCGAGTCGAGCTTGTCCGGCGGCGCGATGGCGGGGACCTTGTAGGGGATCTGCAGGCGCAGGGCGTCGAGCTTGGCCTGGTCGTCGCCCGCCGAGGCGGCCATGGACTCCCAGATGGCGGTGACGGGCCAGGGGCCGGCGTAGTTGTCGCCGATGTCCGGGTACTCGAGCAGCATCGCCTCGAAGATGTCCCGGGCGCGCTGTGCGGCCGGCAGGGAGAGCTGCCACTCGTCGGTGGAGTTCACCGGCAGGATCAACATCAGCAGGAGGCTGCGGTCGTCGTTGAAGTAGTTTGCCTCGCCCAGGGTGAAGCGCTGCACGGCCTCCCCGATCTCCGCCTCGGCGGTGGCTGGATCGACGTCGGGGTTGTCGAGATACCAGCGCAGGGACGAGGGCAGGGCCCACATGGAGTCGATGGCGCGCACCGCGCCTTCCTCCTGGGCCTCGGGGCTCAGCTCGTCGTCGCCCTCGTCCACGTACTCCGCTTTGAACATCCGGTTGTAGCCGGCGACCACGGCGGCCAGGCCCGGCTCGTCCAGCAGGCCGTTGTCGAGGATCTGGTCCAGGTCCTTGGCCTTGGCGAGCATCAGGGCGTGCTCGCGCATGAAGGCCAGGTCCTCTCCGTAGCTGACCCGCTTGATGAGGGGCTCGCCCTCGGCGGAGGTCATGGCCAGCAGGCTCGCCTTGTACTTCGCGGCGAACTCCAGCAGCTCATCGGGGTCGGGCCCCTCGAGGGAGGCGAGGATGATCTCGGAGTTGCCGTAGTCGTCCAGCACCTCCTGGAACTCCTGCACCTTGGGTTCGTCCTGGGGCAGCAGGTCCATCCAGGTGAGCTTGGGCACGATGGTGGCGGACAGGGCCGCGCCGATGAGGAACACCAGCAGGGCCGCGGCCATGAAGCGCCAGGGGTGTTGGGCGGAGCGGGTGGCGAGCCAGTCGAAGAAGCGCTCTCTCATGGGGTACCTCGGGCGGTGTCCGTCGCAGACGGCGGGCACACGAGACAGCCGCGCTTGATGAAGTCCCCGACGGCCGCGGCGAGCCGGGGGGGATCGTTGTCGATGAGTCCGAAGTGGATCTGCAGGAACAGGGCGTCGAGCAGGACGACGATGGAGGCGGCGGTGATGGGGGAGTCCAGCTCGGGGCGCACCGAGCCCTGGGCTTTGCCCTCCTCGAGCAGCTGGCTCACGACCCCGTTGTACTGGCGGTAGATCTCCGCCAGCTCACCCTCGAGGCGCTGCTCCAGTTCATCTCCCGCCCCGGTGAGGATGGACATGAAGGCCCTGAACAGGTGGGGCACACCGGCGTACATCTCGAAGGTGGCGGTGATCATCAGCTCGAGCTTGTCGGCGGCCGGCATGGGCATCGCCAGCATGGGCTCGAGCTGGGCGGTCACCTTCTCGGTCTCCCGGTGTACGACCGCGAGGAAGAGTTCGTCCTTGCTGGGGAAGTGCCAGTAGACGGTGCCCCGGCCGATAGCGGCCTGCTTGGCCACATCGCTCATGGTGGTGCGGGCGAAGCCCTTGTCGTGCAGGCAGGCCATGGCCGCGTCGAGGATCTGGTCGCGCTTGGCGGCGAGGTCTTCGGGGGAGCGGGCGACCTGGCGCTTCTTCCTGGGGCTCATGGTCCGCTCACATGCTCGTGAGGAAGTCCGTGGTGAACAGGCTGTCGTCCACCTCGACGCCGTAGGCGACCTCGAGCATCTTGATGCTGGTCTTGGAGCCGCGCTTGAGGTTGTGCATGACCATCTCGGTGGGGGTCCAGGTGCCGCTGTCCTGCATCCAGCCGGTCATCTCGAGGGTCTTGACGTGGGCGTCCTTCTTGTCGAAGTAGTGCACCTGGTGGGTGACGAAGGTCTCGGCGTCCACCCAGGCGACCATCTTGGTGTAGGCGCTCGAGCCCTTGGGGGTGGCGGTGAGCTTGTGGCAGCTGCGGCCGTTCAGGTCTTCGGTGACCATCTCGGTGGTGGTCCAGTCTTCCTCCCAGGTGCCGCCGCTCATGTCCTCGTAGGAGAAGTCGCTGCCCTCCATGCTGCCCTTGCGGGCGGAGCTGGCGATCTTGCGCAGGTCGTCGCTGTCGGGGAAGTAGGCCCACAGCACGTCGCCGCCCTCGAGGGAGAGCATCCCGATGCCCGCGGAGGGGGCGGGGGAGATGAAGCGCATCACCGACCTGTCGTTGCCGTCCGCCGACCAGCTCTCGATCTTGAAGGTGCGCGTCTTGCCGCTGGTGGTGGTGATGGTCTGCTCCATCAGGATGTGGGAGGTCTCCGCCTTCTGGATGGCGTCGGCCTTGGCCAGCACCTCGGCGG
>CAYZVO010000323.1:0-6701 GCA_964481655.1 uncultured Enterobacterales bacterium
TCTGGTACGACGACGACGGCGACGGCTACTCCGAGCTCGACGGCGACTGCAACGACGAGGACCCCTACGTCTCCCCCGACGCCGTCGAGACGGGCAACTACTTCGACGACGACTGCGACGGCGAGGTCGACGAGGGCACCATCCGCCACGACGACGACGGCGACGGCTACGCCGAAGTCGGCGGCGACTGCGACGACGACGATCCCTCCGTGCACCCCGGCGCCGAGGACGTGGAAGACGGCGTGGACAACGACTGCGACGGCGAGACCGACGAGGGCGTCGGCGACGACGCCGACGGCGACGGCTGGGCCGCCAGCGAGGACTGCGACGACTCCGACGGCTGGGCCAACCCCGGCCTGGTGGAGATGTGCGACGGCATCGACAACAACTGCGACGGCGAGGTCGACGAGGGCTGTGAGGACGACGAGGTCGCCTTCACCGATCCCGGCGACTGCGGCTGCAGCGGCGGGCTGGGCCTGGGCTCCGCCGGCGGGCTCGGGCTGCTGCTGAGCCTGGGGCTGGCCGTGCGTCGGCGCCGACAGCTGCGGGCCGGGGGTGTGCGATGACCCGCACCCTGCCCCTGCTGCTGCTGCTGGTCGGCTGCGACCAGGAGTTCGACGTGCACGCCTTCGAGGCGGAGCTCGAGATCACCCCCGACGTCACCGACCTGGGCGCCGTGGCCGTGGGCAGCACCCACGACTTCTCCATCCACGCGGTGCACATCGAAGGCACCGAGGTCGAGATCAAGTCGGTCGATGTCCTCAACATCGAGGGCGAGTTCTTCGAGTTCACCGGCGAGCTACCCACTGTGGAGCCCGACGAGATCGGCGAGCTCGACCTGCGCTACGCCCCGACGGACGTGGGCTACCACTGGGCCGAGGTCACCGTGCTCTCCGACGCCCTCGAGGACACCCTCACCGTGACGGTCCGGGGCCAGGCCGCCGAGGCCGCCGCCTCGCTGTTCCCGCCCCGGGTGGACTTCGGGCCTGTGGACCCCCACGAGGCCGCCACCGCCGAGGTCTACATCTCGAACGAAGGCGACGTGCCCCTGAACCTCTCCAGCGCCGAGTTCGACCCCACCAGCTTCGGCATCGCCTCGAGCCTGCCGCTGGAGATCCCGGTGGGCGAGCAGGTGGCCGTGGCCTTGTCCTACAGCGCCACCGACGCCGAGCGCATCGTGGGCACCGCCTGGCTCGAGGTCGACGTGGCCGGCGTGAGCTTCGAGCCCGTGGCCCTGGCGGCCAACGACTGCGAGGCCGGCGACGCATCCCTCTACGACGCCGACGGCGACGGCTACGCCGCCTGCGGCGACGACTGCGACGACGACGTCGGCACCACCCACCCCGGCGCCGAAGAGTGGTACGACGGCGTGGACCAGGACTGCGACGGCGTCATCGACGAGGGCACCGAAGGCTACGACGACGACGGCGACGGCTACACCGAGCTCGACGGCGACTGCAACGACGGCTCCGCCACGGTCTACCCGGGCGCGGTCGAGGACTACTCCAACGGCATCGACGACGACTGCGACGGCGCGGTGGACTCCAGCTTCGCCGACTTCGACGGCGACGGCTACGCCCCCGAGGGCGGCGACTGCGACGATCGCGACGCCAGCGTCAACCCCGGCGAGCGCGAGACCCCCGACGGCGTGGACAACGACTGCTACGGCGTCATCGACGAAGGCACCGTGCAGTACGACGACGACGGCGACGGCTACACCGAGGCCGGGGGCGACTGCGACGACGCCGACAGCTCGAGCTACCCGGGCGCGAGCGAGGCTGCCGACTGGGCAGACAACGACTGCGACGGCCTGGTGGACGAAGGCACCACCAACAGCGACGACGACCACGACGGCTACACCGAGGTCGGCGGCGACTGCGACGACGGCGACGCCACGGTCAACCCCTCGGTCCTCGAGACCACCGGCGACGGCATCGACAACGACTGCGACGGCGTGATCGAGTAGCGCCGACCCCTCCGATCAGGGCTCCGGGGCCGGGTAGAACGCCACGGGCGGGGCGAGCATCCCGGGGCCGAAGGGCTGCCAGTCCTCCAGCGCGATGCGCAGCGGAGGCAGCTGAACCCCACCGGGGGTGGGCCGCACCCGCAGGGCGGGGTCGAACAGGCGATCGAAGCTCCCGTCGCTGTCCACGTCCTGCTGGAAGGTGAGGGCCAGCGCCGCCGCGTCCACGGGGGCGTCGATGCGGAAGGGCCCCTCCCGGCAGCGGCGCAGCACCGAGGCGATGCGCTGCGGGCCGTCGTCGGCCACCACCAGGTTCAGCTGGACGCAGCCCTCGAGTCCCCCCTCGAGGGACAGCTCGCCCCGGACCGGGTAGCCGTCGGGCAGGTAGTAGGGGACGGGCTCGATGGGCAGGCGGGCCGGGTACTCCTGGGTCAGATCCCCGCGGGAGAGCCCGAGGTCCAGAGGGGCGTCCGGGCCGGCGGGGCCCGTCAGGGGGCTGGCCGGGTGCAGGATGTGGTACTCGGGCTCGGTGTCGCCGTCCTGATCGACGTGGATCCAGAGGTTGAAGCGCGGAAGGTCCCGCTCGACGGGCAGCTCGAAAGGCCCAGGGCGCTCGAGGTTCACCACCCCGAAGACGCCGCCGCCGTCCTCCGGCAAGCCCATGATCTCCACCCGGAGGACGAGGCCCCCCGGCGGAGCCTCACCGGACCAGACGCCGTGGTGCACGCCCACAGGGTCCACGGGAGTGGGCGGGGGGGGAGCATCGACCGTCGGCGGAGGGGGCTGCTCCGTGCAGGCCCCCGCCAGCAGGGCCGCGAGGCCGCACCAGCGTGCTGGGCCCATCAGCGCTCCTTCTGCTCCAGCTCCAGATCCCCCGTCCACGAGACCGACGGCCCCGCGCGACGGCGCCTCTCCGCAGGGAAGTCCGCGGGGCGGGGGCGCTCGGCGGGGGGCGGCGTTGGAGGCTGATCGCGACGAGGGGGCACCGGGCCGGGGCGGCCGCCGGGAGGAGGCAGCGCAGGGCGGCTTGGATCCGCCAACCAGCCGGCCACCTCGGGCTTGCCCAGGTTCACCATCGCGATGATCTCGAGGATCATGCCCAGCACGTTTCCGCAGCCCACCGCGCAGCACAGCCCCACCACCGCGGTGCTCAACCCCATGCGGCTGGGCTTGCCCGACTGGATGGTGGCGCCCACCACGATCTCCATCACGCCGCCGGCCAGGGTCACCACCCAGATGGGGGCGACGCACAGCCCGATGAGGGACAGGGCCAGCCCGATGAGGATCCCCAGCGAGGTCATCACGTTGAACGCCCCGGAGATGATCATCATGGTGCCGGCGTTCTTGTAGTCGGACGGGGGGGCGGTCGGCGGGTACATCGGCGGCTCCGGCGGTGGATGACCGAGGCTACAACGCCGCCTGCTGGGAGACAAGCGCCCCCCGCCCCCGCAGCAGCACCTGGGCCACCCCCCAGAACACCAGCATCCCCGCCAGGTCGCAGGCCAGGTCCACCGGGTCCGCGGTGCGCGCCGGGCTCCAGTGCTGGGCGATCTCCTCGAGCAGGGCCAGGCCGAAGGGCAGGATCAGGGCCAGGGGCAGCCAGCCGCCGATGCGCAGGCGGCCGCCAGCCCGGGCCGGGTCGTCCCACCACAGGGCGAGCCAGAAGGCCACCAGGCCGAACATGGCGAAGTGCAGCTGCTTGTCGCTCAGGTAGAGGTCGAGGCCGGACAGCAGCCCCAGCCAGGCGGCGAAGCTGATCACCAGCACCAGGGCGACCTGGGGCCAGAGCAGCCAGCGCCAGCGGGCCACCCCGCGGGCTCCGCTGGCGAGCAGGCCGTGGCTGGCCAGCCCCAGGCCCAGGCCCAGCACCGCCCCGCCGATGACATCGGTGGGCCAGTGGTGCCCCACGGCGACCCGGCTGATGGCCACCGCCGCCGCCAGCGCGACGGAGCCCCAGCGCAGCCAGCGAGGCAGCCGGGACATCACGAGCACCGCCGCGGCCGCGAAGACCAGGGTGGCGTGCCCCGAGGGGAAGGAGAAGCAGTCGGGCTGACCCAGGAGCACCCGAGCGTGCTCGGGCCGCACCCGGGCCACGGTCTGCTGCATGATCAGGCAGATGGCCAGCCCCGCGCCCTGGCTCAGGAGCAGGGCGAGGGCCACGGGACGGCGCGGCCCCCGCCAGAGCAGGGGGATGAGGGCGGGCATGGCCACCAGGCCAGCCGTGGTCAGCAGGATCATCAGGCTGTCCCAGATGGGGTGGGCGAGGGTCTGGTTCAGCAGCAGCAGGGCCGAGGCGTCGAAGGACATGGGATCTCCGGGTGCGACACCCAGGAGCATGAGCAAGGGCCGTGCCGGGCGCCGGGCTGGACGGCCCAGCGGTCGCGGGCGGGGCCCGAGCGGTCGGCGCGGGCGCGGGGAGCGCAGAGCATCGCGGGGACCTGCAATCGGAGGTGGATGCCCCGCAACGGAAGGTCGCGCGCGGCGAAGCGCTCACGATGCCCCACCCTGAGGGTCAGGGTCCCGGTTGGCGAGCGATCGCGGCCCAAAGAGCGCTACTCGTCGGCCCCGTCCACCACCGTCGCCTCCAGGAAGCTCTGCATGTGCTCCGCGATCTGCGGGGCGCACTCCTCCTGGATGTAGTGCTTGCCGTCCTCGAGCACGTGCACGTGCTCCGGGGGCACCTCGAGCAGCGTGGTGAGGCGCGGGACCTGCTCGTCGGCCAGCAGGATGTCGTCGTGCTCGCCCCAGATGATGGCGGCGGGGATGTCGAGATCCCGAAGCGTGGCCTGGTAGCGGGGCAGATCGGCCCGGACCGTCTCGAAGGAGGACATGAAGGCCAGCACGGCCGCATCCGCGCCCCCGGCCATGGGCCGGTAGTAGCCCTCGACCACGCGCTCGTCGCGGCAGATGCTGCGGTCCTCGAGGCCCTCGGTCACCAGCACCCGGGTCAGGGCCATGGCCCGCTTCTCTTTGCGGGTCATGGCTTTGAACACCTTCCGCAGGACCTTCTGGCGAGCCAGGTCCGCGGGCGGGTCCCAGCCCTCGTCGAAGGCGATGGTGTTGAGCACCACCAGCCGATCCACCCGCTCCGGGGCGCGCTCGAGCAGCTCCCAGCTCACCAGCCCGCCCATGTCGTGGCAGACGTGGGCCCAGCGCTCGATCTCCAGCTGATCCATCAATGCCAGCAGGCGCTCGGCCTGCAGGCCCAGGTCCAGGGCGGCGCTGTCTTCGGGCTTGCTGCTCGCACCGAAGCCCACCATGTCGGGGATGATCACCCGGTAGCCGCGATCCACCAGCTCGGTGGTGAGCTTGCGGTACAGCCAGGAGCTGGTGGGCACGCCGTGGACCATCAGGATGACCGGGCCGGAGCCACGGTCCTGATAGGCGATGCGCTCACCGTCGCGCTCGAAGACCAGCTGCGCGGCGCGGTGCTCGGCCCAGCTGTCCTGGGGGGCCGCCAATGCGGGCACGGGGAGCGCCAACATCATGCAGAGCAGGGCGGGCAGCAGTCGACGCACGGTCACCTCGGTCACGGTCCTGGGGTCGCTCGGTACCCCGGGATCAGGGTACAACACCCGGGAGCAGCTGCCAGGAGCGAACCGTGGAGATCCGTAACGACACCATCATCACCCACCCCCGTGAGCTGGTCTACCACACCTACCGCGACCGCCTGCCGGAGCTGGTGGAGATGCTCGACAACATCGAGTCCATGACCGAGCACGAGCGGCGCGAAGAGGGCGACACCACCCACCTGCTCAACGAGTGGAAGGCCCAAGGGGAGATCCCCAAGATCGCCCGCAAGTGGATCAAGCCCGAGATGCTGCGCTGGAAGGACTACGCCAGCTGGCACGCGAACGACTGGTCGGTGGACTGGCGCTTCGAGATGGCCTTCATGACCGACCGGGTGAAGGTCGCGGGCAAGAGCCACTACATCGAGCTGTCCCCCACCCGCACCAAGCTACAGCTGCGCGGCGACCTGACCATCGACGCCTACGGCATGCCCGGCATGCCCCGGCTGATCGCCCGCAAGGCCGGCCCCGTGGTGGAGCGCTTCGTGCTGGCGCTGGTGCAGCCCAACCTCACCAAGACCGCCCTGGCCCTGCAGCGCTTCCTGGACGAGGGGCGCTAGCCGTCCCCCGGCCGCTTCTTGGCCTTGGGCTTCATGCGGGCGATGCGAACGTCCTGCAACGCCCCGAGATCGATGCCCGAGCGGGCGACGAAGGCGGCCAGGGAGTCCTCGGGCTCCGCGGCGGTCGCCTGCACCGGGTGCTCCCGCAACCAGGCCGCCAGCTGGCGGTCGTCCAGGCGGACGTGCTGCAGAAACCAGTCCTGCATCAGGAAGCGCAGCCGGACGGCGAGGGCGCGGGTGTCGGCGCGGGGACCCAGCTGCCGCTCGAGGGCGCGGACCTCGGCCCGGAACCAGGCGTGGGCCTTCTCGTGAGCGGCCTGCCTGGGGTAGCCCGAGCCGGCCATGGCCCGCTCCTCGGCGGCGAAGTGGAAGTCCACGAAGCGAGCCAGGAAGCGCATCCCCTCGTCGGCCTTGCCCGCACGGACCAGGGCCGAGTCCGGATCGTTCAGGTCGTTGCACCAGTCGATCAGGCCGCGGTGATGCCCGTCGATGTCCGCGTGGCCGGTCTCGAGGCTGTCGTCGAAGCGGATGAGCACGGTCTCTCCTGCGGTCTCAGAGCAGGCGACAGAACCGGGAGCCAGTCTCTGCGGGTGGCCTGCGCCGACAGCG
>CAYZVO010000324.1:0-2364 GCA_964481655.1 uncultured Enterobacterales bacterium
ACCGAAGCCACCGACGGCTACGAGGTGCTGTTCGACAAGCAGGGCTTCGGCGAGGCTTACGAGGGCCTGGTCTGGCCGGCCACACCGGAAGGCACGACGACCAGCCCCGACCCGGTCCCCTACACGGTGCGGAGCTACGTCGCGGTCCCGATCCGGTTCGAGTCTGCGGAGCCGTCGTGCCAGATCGCGCTCCCCATGGACCGCCAGGGGTTCTCGTTCGACGACGAGATCAAGCTGGTGGGACAGGTGCTCAACTCGCCATCGGCGAGCGGTACAGGCTTGGAGGTGCGGTGGATCAGCGACCTCGAAGGTCTGGTGGCCCGCACGAAGATCAAAACCCAGGGCGCCACCAATGGTGTCACGGCGCTCGAGGCGGGCACCCACACCTTGACCATGAGCGCCACCCACGACGGCGTCGAGATCTGCGAGGACGAGGTCGTGATCGCGGTGCGTCGCCCACAGCGCGTGGCAGAGCCCGAGCCGGTCGAGCCGATCGATGAGTATGAGCCGACCCGCTTCCGGCTGGACCTGGGGCTCGCGAGCGCGAGCGGCGCGATCAACGACCACGAGGACCCCGACATCATCTTCGCGGACACAAAGGCCACCTTGATCAGGGTGGGTGCCCGCCTGACCGTCGGGACCAAGCTGCGTTCGACCTGGCTGGTGCACATCGCCCCACCCACGAGCGCACCGTTCGCGTCAGCCTACGACGACAACACCCTGTTCCAGACGGTCCTGGGCGGCGGCGTCGCGTACGGGCTGGGTTCGGGCGAGTTCGTACAACTCGAGCCCAGGCTGACGGCCGGGCTGACGCTCAGCACGCTGGTGCTGGCGGACGACCCCAACGACTCGACGGTGGTGCGGCCCTTCGTGGCTCCCGGAGCGACGTTCATCATCAAGCCGACCAGAGGGTTCGGGCTCCATGCGTCGCTGGACATGGAGGTGTCAACACCCTGGGAGCCGTTCGACTTCGGCTACCGCTACGAGATGATCAGCGGGGTCGGGCTGCGGCCGGGTGGTGGGGTGTCGTTGTCCTGGTAGGGGGGGGCAGATCGCGCATGGAGTTCTGGTATATTCTCGGTCAGTCGATTCGATAATATGTCCGCCTTCGCCGACGCTTCACGAGCACTGAACACGGGACACCATGACCTCCGACTTTGCGAACACCTGCAGAGAACTCAAAGAGATCGCTCGCCGCATCGATACCTTCGCATCCGAGCACGGTGGCGATTCAGGTGGCGCAGGAACAGTCGCGCACCGACTGGCGACCGAACCATTCCGGGTCTTGGTGATCGGAGAGTTCAGCCGCGGAAAGTCCACATTCATCAATGCACTGGTCGGAGAGCGGCTCCTGCCTTCGTCAGTCCGACCCACCACGGCCGTCATCTCGGTGATCCGCAATGGACCCGAACGGAGAGCATCGGTCCACTGGCGGGACAAGAGCCGCGCAGCGGACCATATCAGCCTCCCATCCGAGCGAGCCGACAAAGCCCTGATGCTCCTCACGGCCAAAAACGAGGGAGCACCGTCGATCGCCCGTGTCGAGATCGAGCTCCCCATCCACAGCATTCAGCTTCCGCTCGAGATTGTTGACACCCCTGGAGTCAACGATATCGACACCCAGCGCGAGGAGATCACCTACGGCTACCTGGCCAGGGCCGACGCTGCGATTATGCTGCTTGATCTCCATCAGCCGATCTCGGCCTCCGAGCAGCGATTCCTGACCGAGAAGGTGCTGGCCGCCCATGTGAAGAAGCTCCTGTTCGTGGTCAACAAGATCGATCAGGAGTCCCCTGACGCACGTGAACGCGCACTCACGTACGTCCGCTCTCGCCTCGCCGCGATCGGGCTCGGCGACGCCCTGGTCCTCCCCGTCGCTTCCAAGCCGGCGCTCAAGGCAAAGAGCAAGGGCGACAGCGCCGCTCTCGATGAGTCCCTCTTTCCACCGTTCGAGCGGCGGCTCTCCGCCTTCCTGGTAGAGGCCAGCGGGCAGAGCCGCGTGCGGACTGCGTGTCTCCGCATCGCGCAAGGCCTCGACGGCACCGTGGATACCCTCGAGAGCCTCGTAGACGGTCTACAGAGCGAGCGCGAAACGCTGCTGGACTCCATTGAGCAGAGCAAGCGCCGCCAGCGTGACCTTGGTCGGGAAGAACACGCCGTGAGGACCGACATGGACCTCGCGATCGCGCGGTACGTGGACACCACCCACGGGCTCATCCGTCAACGCCTCGGCGCCGCCCGGGCCCAGGTCAAGGCCTGCACTTCTCGACCTTCCTTTCCCAGCGAAGCGGACGTCACCGAGCTGCGAACGGTCCTGGAGGACGCAGTCAAGGCCGTCGCGACGATCCCTGGAACCCAAGCCGA
>CAYZVO010000324.1:2464-6456 GCA_964481655.1 uncultured Enterobacterales bacterium
GCTTGACGGCCAAGCCCAGGACGCGCTCGAGAACGCCTCGGGGCAGCTGCGCCGACGTCTCAGGCAGGAGCTGCTGGAGCCACGGAAGGCGGAGATCCAGCGAGAACAGCACAAGCAGCGGTCGCTGGAGGGCGTGCTGGCTGGTGACGTGGCCGACAGGGAGAAGAGGATCGCCATGTTGAACACGGACCTGGCGCAAGCGGCTCAACTACGACGCCACGTGATGACGCTGGGAGGTGTGGCATGAGCGCCATGGAAGAACTGCGAGAGCTACACTCCATCGCGGTCAGACATGGCATGTCCGAGCTCGCCCAGCGAGCGACGGAACTCGCCGAGCGAATTCAATACGACAAGCTCCACCTGCTCGTGCTCGGAGAGTTCAACAGGGGTAAGACCAGCCTGGTCAACTGCCTCATCGGCGAGGCATTGCTCCCGATGGATATCGTCCCCACGACCGCCGCGATCTGGACCATCGAACAGGGCGAAGGCCGTACAGCGCACGTGGTGACGGGCGCATCGGAACCCCAGCCAATCCCCTCCGACCCACCTGCCCTGGCCCGCTTCAGCGCTGACGGCGAGCTCGCGTCTGGCGACGTGCGGTTCCTTCGGATGAAGGTGCCCCAGCTGGCCATCGGCAGCAAGGTCGTGCTCGTCGACACGCCTGGTGTCAACGATATCAACCAGCAGCGCGCGGAGATCACCTACGGCTTCTTGGGCGCAGCCGATGCAGCGCTGTTCCTTCTGGACGCCGCCAGCCCCGTCACGCGGAGCGAGGCGGAGTTCTTGAAAGGCCAGGTCCTGAGTACGGATCTCGATCGCATCCTGTTCGTGCTCAACAAGTCGTCGCGCCTCGACGAGGAAGAGCTCGAGGAATCCCTCGAGGTGGCCCACGAGCGCCTCGAAGAGATCCTCGGGAGGCCGCCCCGGATCATCCCGTTCGACGCGAAGGCGAGCCTCGATGCGGTCAGCACCCGGCGAATGGATGCGGCGGAGCGATGGGGCTACGGTCGCCTTCAGGGAACCATCATCGAGATGCTGGCGCAGGCCATCGACCGCCAGGCCCAGCAGCTCGCCGCGGGCCGCAAGACACGCATCCTGCGCAAGAAGCTCGAGGAATCACTGGGGGCCCGCCGGCAAGCAGCATTGCTGGATGAACAGGAGCGACTGGAGCACCAACGCACCCTCGAAGAACAGCGTCTGGATCTGAACCAGCGCTTCGAGCGACTCCTCGGCCATGTCGACTCGCAGGGGAAACAGCGACTCCACATGATGATTCGCCAGTCGTTCCGCCACAGCAGCGGAGAGTTCGTCCAGGCACAACGGGTCAGGATCTCGACGGCGGGAGGCGGGATCACCGCGTACGCCGAGAAGGTGCTGCCCCACGAACTCCAGGTGTTCACCAAACGCTGGTATGAAGGACACATGCCCGCTGTCCAGCGCTTCCTGGGGGACCTGACCCAGCACGTCGCGCGCGAGTATCAAGCCCACTTCGGCAAGGTCCTGGCCTCGCCAATCGAGCGCTTGGAGAGCGGACCCGCCACCACGACCCAAGTGGAGCTGGACGTCGAGAGTCAGCCTGTCAACGAATACCTCATCCTGGGATTGCCCGCCGCGGGTGCACTGGGAGCGACCTTTCTTGGGCTCGGCCCCTTCGCCGTGGTCGGACTCGCGGCCGGGTTGATGGCAGGCAAGTACGTCAAGAGCCGCGCCAGCACCGGAATGCAGGAGTCCATCTCCGCCCAGCTCCCGGACCTTGTCGAAGCGGCGACCAGGCCCACGCTGCAACGTCTGCACGAGAGCGTGGACGAGTGGTTCGCGCGCTTCGCGCACGTGCTGACGGATCAGTACCGGCGAGACTTCGACAACCGCACACTCGGGCTCACAGAGCTGCCACCCGACACGGCCAGGCAGCTCGCCGAGGACCTCGCACTCGTTCAGAAGCTTTCAGAGGAGCACTGAGATGGGATTCGACTTTCAGGTGATGTTCGACGACGTCCACCACGGGGTGGACAACCTCTCGGGTGGCGAGGACCTCTACGATGCGAACCACCAGCTCGTGGGGACCTCCACACCAAACCTGTCAGGCGGACACGACTACTACGAGAAC
This sequence comes from uncultured Enterobacterales bacterium, assembly GCA_964481655.1. Lineage (GTDB taxonomy): Bacteria > Myxococcota_A > UBA796 > UBA796 > JAFGLY01 > CALDOK01. Next base: position 4,572 of record CAYZVO010000324.1, read on the forward strand.
GGCCAGCTGGTCGGCAGCAGCAAGGCCAATCTGCTTGGCGGCCAGGACTTCTACGACTCGAACCACGGGATGGTCGCCCAGTCCAAGGCAGGCTTGGCTGGTACGGAGGACCTGCACGACATGGCCGGCTCGAAGCTGGCGAGCGCCAAGGCCAATATGGCGGGGGGCGAGGACTTCGCCGACGCAAACGGGGCCCTGTATGGCTCCACGCACGCGGGGCTGGGTGGTGGCTTCGAGTTCCACGGTGACCCGCTGGCCATGTCCACGCAGGGCTTCACCTTCGCACCATTTGGGGGATGACCGGTGGCGTCCAGGCAGAGCATGACGGCAGCCCAGGCGGGGGGCGCGGGCGGCGGCGGTCAAGCGGTCGTCGATGAAGGGTTGCGCTTTCTGGAAGGGCTGGCCTCGAACACGGAGGTCGCAGATGCCCTGAGGACGACCGCAGCCGCGAACGCGAGCACGATCGGTCGCGCGAAGCGCGCGAAGCGCTTGCGACTCGCGGTCGTCGGAGAGTTCAGCTCCGGCAAGAGCACGCTGATCAACGCTCTCCTCGGCACAGAGATCCTGGCCTCGGACATCGAGCCAACCACCGCGGTCCCGACCCGGCTCACGTGGGGCCCCGCGTTCCAGGTCGAGATCCACGCCGGTGGCCAGGTGCAGCGGCTGTACAAGTGCGACATCGACGACGACCCCAGGAGACGATCGCGGAACGTGCTGATGCGGCTACGAAAAGGCGAGATCCCCCGCTTCCTCGAGCCCAACGGCAGCCTGACCCCCCAAGCACGCGACGCAGCCGCACGCTTCGTGAAACAGCACACCACCGAGCGTGGCCGCAGGGGTACGATCGACGAGGTCGTGATCGTTCTTCCCACCCCGTACCTCCGCGGAGCGATCGACATCATCGACACCCCCGGCTTCAACCCGGGGCTGGACGAAGCCGCCCACAAACGGCACCATGAGATCACCCTCTCCTGCGTCGAGCGCTCGCATCTGGCGCTGTTCATCATCGACGGTCGCAACCCGATGAAGAGCACGGAGCAGGACTACCTGGAACTCTTCGCGCCCTACCTCTCGCGCGTCTTCTTCGTCGTCAACAAAATGGACGCCCTGATCGACGACGACGACGACGATGACGAAGCTATCGACACGATGGAGTACGTCCAGGACGAGCTCCCCGCCAAGTTCGGGGTCTCTCCAGAGGGTGTGCATGTCACCTTCGTCACGTCGAAGCGTGACGTGGATGAAGCGGCCGAGCCATACGCAGAAGCGCTGACCAGGCTCCGCAGCGACGTCGTCGGGTTCATGCAGCTATCCCGAGAACGCATCCTGCTCGAGCAGACGGCACGGCTCGTGACGAAAGCCGCGGATGATGTCCAGCGCGCGGCCGAGACGCAACACCAAGCGCAGCGCCAACGCCTGGCGCAGCTGCAGTCCATGCGCATCACGGACCGGGCGACCATGGTGCAGCGGGTGACCCAGACAGCCCAAGCGGCCTTCAGAGACGCTGCGACTCCATTCCTGAACGACGCCCACGTGAGGATTAAGAGAGCCCGAAAGCGGGCGATGGGGTTCTACAAATCGGAGCTGGCCAACGTAGAGCAGAAGGCGGAGCTGGAGCAGGCCGCGCACAGTGCGGCCGTGTACGTCGGCAATGAGATCTTCGCTGACGAAGTCCAGGAGATGATCGTCGATGGTCTGGCGGGCTGCATCGACGCTTCGTTGCAGGCGATGCATGCCGAGTTCGAGGGCTTGTACGCCAACGCCCGGATTCAGCAGCCAGGTCGGATGAAGCGCAGAGAGGTTCGTCGAACGGCGCGGGACCTCTTCACAACGCAGATCCACGGTGACCGGGCGAGCGAGGCCGTCGCAAAAGAACAGCAGAAAG
>CAYZVO010000325.1:0-6449 GCA_964481655.1 uncultured Enterobacterales bacterium
TGCCCGGCCCCCCTGCCCGCCGAGCGCATCGTGTTCTCCTGGGGCCGGCAGCGCATCAACGACGACGGCAACGCGATCCGCCCCGACTTCGGGCGGTGGGTGGTGGGCGGCGATCTGGATCCGGACGGCATGGTCCAGATCGTCAACGAGCCCGGAGTGGACGAGCTGGACGCCGTGCCCATCGTGGCCTGGGAGGCCGAGGTCCTCGAGGTGGGGGTGGACCACGTCCCCAGCGAGGACCCGCGGGTGGACGAGGGTCGCTCGGCCTACCTGACCTGCGAGAACGTCTGGGCCGACCTGCCCCTGGGGACCATGGACCCCCTCTCACCGATCCCCGGCTCGGTCCACGAGGTGTGGTTCTGGGACGACACCCAGCAGTTCGACACCGACGACAACCCCCGGCTGAACAAGCAGATGCCCGAGTTCATCGGCTCGGTCGAGGTGGCGGCCGACGGCTCCTGGAACGCCGAGGTGCCCGCGGACCGGCCGTTCTTCTACATGCTCGTGGGCCCCAGCGGGGTCGTGGCCCGGATGCGCCACAGCCCCACCGTGCAGGGCGAGCCCCAGCTGAGCCGGGACTACTTCGTCACCGTGCACGACTTCATGCGGCCGGGCACCTTCGGCACCTGCCGCGGCTGCCACCCGGGCCACATGCTCGATCCCGAGCTCACCCTGTCCGAAGCCCGCACCAACCTCGCCCGCCTCGCCAGGGTGGAGACCATCGGTGACGCCACCGGCCAGGACGACTTCGAGCGCGGCCCCGCGCGCCTGGTGGACCAGCGCCTGCCCGACGCCACCGACCTGTACGGCTGGGTGGACAGCGACGCCCTGGAGCAGGTGGGCTTCCGCATCAGCTGGGACGCTACCGTGGGCCTGGACACCCTGCGGATCTACCCCTTGCAGGCCGGCGGGGAGATCTCCCAGGTGCGGGCCCTGATGGGGACCACCGCCCTGACGAGCACCGATCCCTTCGACGACGACGAGCAGCCGTACGTGGACATCAACCTGATGGGCACCTGGACCGACAGCGTCGAGATCTGGCTCACCGGCGAGCCCCCACTGGGGCTGGGCGAGGTCGTGATCCACGGGCAGCTGCCCGGCAGCCTGGGCAGCGTGACCCAGACGGCGCCCCAGGATCTGGCCCTGGACCAGGACCTGCGGCTGAGCTGGGCGGACGACGACGATCCCTGGCTGGCGGGCTTCGAGCTGCTCGTCACCCCCGAGGGCGCCACCGAGCCCGAGCTGCGAGACATCGGGCTGGTGTCGGAGCACGTGTTGCTCCTGGACGAGCTCGAGCCGGGCAGCGAGGTCTGCCTGCAGCTCCGCCCCTACGACCTGAGCGGTCAGGTCCACGACGACGCCACCAGCGAGGCGGTCTGCGCCTCCATCCCCACCCTGGCCGTCGAGAGCATCGAGCCCACCCAGGCCGTCATCGGCGAGCCCATCCGGGTCACCGTCACCGGCGAGGGCTTCCGCCAGACCGACGACTTCATGCTCTCCCTGTGCGACTACGAGCTGTACGGGCTCCGCCACGCGGGGCAGCGGGAGGTCAGCGCCGAGACCCGCCGGGATCGCCCCGCCGACCCCTCCATCTGCGACGTGAAGGTGAGCTACGACAGCGGCCTGCAGGCGGTCCTCGAGGGCGCCTTCGAGTTCGTGGCGGCCGAAGAATAGGGCGACAGCAGGATCGCGATCCGGCGGACTCCGCCGGCATGCCTCATGGCGCCCGATCCGAAGAAACGTCCGTCCCTCCAAGACAATGCCCGCCCCTCACAGGGCGGGCACGGCTCTTGCACTGCTATCGGACGCGCGCAGGCGCTTTCATCGACGACCCACGGGGGGACAGGACCACGTCGTGGGGGCTCCGAGCACTGGGAAGGCGCTCGGGGCCCCCCGTTTCGTGGTGGCCGAGCCTCTCAGGCTCAGGGCACCAGCGCCTTGGCGGTCTTGGCGGTGAGCAGGGCGATGATGTCCCCCGACTCGTACAGCGCCTCGCCGTCGGCCACCAGGCACGGGGCCTGGGCCTTGCCGCCGACCGCGATCAGATCGGCCTTGGCGGCCTCGTCCTGGCTGACGTTCCGCACGGGGATGTCCAGCCCGAGGTTCTTGCGGGCGTACAGGGCCCAGCGGGAGAACATACAGCCGTCGCGCACATACAGCGTCGCGTCGGCGGGCAGGCCGGGGGCGGCGCCCACGGGGCCGGGGAGCGCGCCGTCGTAGCCGGCGTCGAGCTGCTCGCAGAACTTCACCAGCTCCTCGATGTCGCGCTTGCCGCCGGGGCCCACGCTCGCGGCGTACTTGACCACACCGGAGGCGTCGATGATGACGGTGGCCCGATCGGTGATGCCGGGCTCGGCCAGGTACAGCCCGAGGGACTCGGCCACCGCGCCCTTGGGGGCGAAGTCCGCCAGCAGGGGCATGCCGATGCCGCCGAGCTGCTCGGCCCAGGCGCCGTGGCTGAAGGTGGAGTCCACAGAGATCCCGACCGGGACGGTGTGGGCGGCCTCGAGGCGATCCCGCTGCGCATCCAGCGCAGGAACCTCGCTGCTTCACGTGGGGGTGAAGTCCAGGGGGTAGAACAGCAGGAGAAGGTGGCGCTTGCCGAGGAACTCCTCGCTGGCGACGGTGCGTCCCAGGTGATCCTGGAGCGAGAAGCCGGGAGCCTTGGTGCCGAGCTCGATCATGGTGCCTCCGGGTAGGGGGGCGGCGACATGCCGCGGAGAGACTCTATGCGCGTCCGCGCATGTCGCCCGCGGAACCGGGCCGGAGTGCGAGGTGGGTCACAGATTGGAGGACGGGGATGTTAGGCCCACCCCGACACTCATCCCGGATCCGGAGCCCCCATGCGCCCAACCCTGCTCGCCGCCATCGCGCTGTCCCTGTGCCTCCCCAGCGCCGCCTCCGCCGCCAAGCTGAAGAAGATGTCCGACCCCGAGCTGGCCGCGCTCGTGGCCGACACCGGCGCCGACGAGGACGACCGGGTCGAGGCCGCCGAGCTGCTGGCTGACCATCGGGCCGTGGCCCAGGCCGGCACCATGGCCCAGGCCTGCAGCCCCACCGACATCGTCAACGTCTGCGAGCACGTGCTGGCCGCCCTCGAGGACCTCGAGGCCGAAGAGGCCATGGTCGAGGTCGAGCGCATCCTGCTCATCGCGGATCTCGACGACAGCATGCGCCACAAGGCGCTGAAGATCCTCCGCAAGCTCGAGCCCTACCGGCTCGACGTGCGGGTGCCCCAGGTGATCGGCGAGTACCGCACCCTCGGCGCCGGCTTCGCCGTGGACCTCATCGAGGTGCTGCCCGAGCGCAAGCTCACCGACTGGCAGGACATCACCATCCTCATCGCCACCGACGCCGGGGCCAAGCGGCGGGTGCGCGTCGCCGCCCTCGAGGCCGCCGAGGCCTTCGAGCACCCCGCCCTGTACAGCGCCTGGATGGGCCTGCTGGACGACGAGGACAAGGGCATCCGCGCCCGCTGCGCCACCAACCTGGGCCGCTCGGGCCTGCCCTCGAGCCTCGTCCGACCGACCCTGGTGGACGTCGTGAAGACCGACGACGCCGGCAAGGTGCGGGCCGCCGCCCTGAAGTCCCTGCGCTTCCACGCGGATCCGAGCCTGCTACCCCTGCTGCACGACGAGGTCCTCAACGAGAAGCACCCCATCGCCTGGGGCCACGCCATGGAGCTGCTCGAGCCCCTGGCTGACGCCAGCTCCGTCTCCACCCTCTGCCAGCTCCTGGGCAGGCAGGAGAACCTCATCGAAGAGGGCGTGATCCGCATCGTGCACACCCTGGTGCGCATCGGGGACCCCGCCGCCGTGCCCTGCCTCGAGTCCCTCGAGCGCGCGACGGCGTCGGGGGCCGTGCGCGCCGAGGCCCGGGCGGCCATCGACCTGCTGGCGGTCCCCGTGGTGCAGCGCGTCGAGGTGATCGACACCTGGCAGGTGATCGAGCTGCACGTGGCCGACCCGACCGAGCCCGAGCCGGAGCCCTTCCAGCTGGGGGTCCAGCTGGACGCGAGCGGCATGGCCGTCTGGGCGACACTGCCCGCCGAGTAGCCGACGGAGCCCCCCTTCGAGCTACACTCGTCTCGGAGGTCACCATGCGCGCTGCCCCGCTGCTCCTGGCGCTCATCGCGTCCGGCTGCACGCCCAAGTCGGACACCGGGTCCGACACCGCGCTGTGCACCTGGTACGAGGACGCCGACGGGGACGGCTGGGGCAGCCAGGCGACCACCACCGCGGCCCCCTGTGACGCCCCCCCACAGGGCTGGGTCGACACCGCCAGTGACTGCGATGACGGCGAGGCGACGGTCCACCCCGGCGCCGACGAGGGCTGCGACGGCCTGGACAACGACTGCGACGGCTTCGTGGACGACGACGACCCCGATCTCGATCCCTCCGACGCCGACGCCTGGTACCCGGACGTCGACGGGGACGGGTTCGGCGACGACGAGCAGGCGGTGCTCGCCTGCTCCCAGCCCTCGGGCTTCATCGCCACCGGTGGCGACTGCGACGACGGCGCCGAGCGCATCAACCCCGACGCTCCGGAGCTCTGCAACGGCAGCGACGACGACTGCGACGGCGTCGTGGACGAAGACAGCGCCCTGGACGCCGCCACATGGCAGCTGGACGCCGCCGGGGATGGATACGGCGACCCGGAGGCCTCGGTGCAGGCCTGCACCCAACCGGACGGCGCCACCAGCGACACGAGCGACTGCGATGACACGCGGCGCGACGTCCACCCCGGCGCCGACGAGCTCTGTGACGAGGTCGCCAACGACTGCGACGGCACCGTGGACGAGGACGACGCCATCGACGCGCCCACCTGGTACGAGGACGGTGACGCCGACGGCTACGGCGACAGCTGGGCGTCATCGCGGGCCTGCAGCGCGCCCTCCGGCTCCGTGGGCGACGCCAGCGACTGTGACGACACACGGGACGACGTCAACCCAGGAGCGTCCGAGCGCTGTGACGGGGTCGACAACGACTGTGACGGCAGCGTGGACGAGGACGAGGCCGTGGACGCGCCCTCGTGGCACCCGGACGACGACGGGGACGGCTACGGCGAGCCGAGCGTGAGCCGGCCGGCCTGCGAGGCGCCCTCCGGTTGGGTCACCCCGGAGGACGCCACGGACTGCGACGACACCGACGCCTCCGTCAGCCCCGCCGCCAGCGAGGTCTGCGACGGGGTGGACAACGACTGCGACGGCCTCATCGACGACGACGACGACAGCCTCGACACATCCACCGCGTCCAGCTGGTACGCCGACGCGGACGCCGACGGCTACGGAGACGGCTCGAGCGTCCACGCCCTGGCCTGCACGCAGCCGAGCGGGGCGGTGGCCGACGCCCAGGACTGCGACGACACCGACGCCACCATCAGCCCCGCCGCCAGCGAGGTCTGCGACGGGGTGGACAACGACTGCGACGGCCTCATCGACGACGACGACGACAGCCTCGACACAACCACCGGCACCAGCTGGTACGAAGACGCGGACGGCGACGGCTACGGAGACGTCTCGTCGAGCGCCGTGCGCTGTGACGCACCGACCGGCTGGGTCGATGTGTCACTCGCTGCGGACTGCGACGACAGCGACGGCGCGATCCACCCGGCGGCCAGCGAGGTCTGCGACGGGGTGGACAACGACTGCGACGGCCTCATCGACGACGACGACGGCAGCCTGGACCCCGCCAGCCTGCTGAGCTGGTACGACGACAGCGACGGCGACGGGGCCGGGGACCCGGGCAGCAGCTACGACGCCTGCGAGGCGCCCTCGGGCACCGTCGACAACGGCGACGACTGTGATGACGGAGACGCATCGCTGAGCCCCTACGCCGCTGAGGTCTGTGACGAGATCGACAACGACTGTGACGGCCTGGTGGACGACGACGATCCTGACGCCTCAGGCTCGACCACCTGGTACCTCGACGGTGATCTCGATGGCTACGGCGACGCAGGCGACACCATGACCGCCTGCGACGAACCCTCCGGCTACGTCGACGACGACAGCGACTGTGATGACAGTGACGCCAACGTGAACCCGGACGCATCTGAGAGCTGTGACGGTGAAGACGACGACTGTGACGGCTCGGTGGACGACAGCGCCGGCTGCCCCTGCAGCACCGCCACCTACGGCGACCACGGCTACATGTTCTGCACCAGCTCCCGCACCTGGGACTACGCGGACCGCCTGTATCAAGGCTACGGCTACCTCCTGGTGTCGGTGAACGACGCCTCGGAGCAGTCCTGGCTGGTGAGCACCGCCGCGGGCTACGGCGGCTCGGCCACCTGGTGGATCGGGGCGAACGATCAGAGCTCCGAAGGCAGCTGGCGCTGGGACTCGGGGGAGAGCTTCTCCTACAGCAACTGGGGCTCCGGTCAGCCCGACAACGGGTCCCCTGATCGTCGGGCCACCGCCCGCCGCGTCCGTCGACACCGGGCGTCGACAT
>CAYZVO010000326.1:0-6267 GCA_964481655.1 uncultured Enterobacterales bacterium
CCAAGCTCGGTGTGCTCAAAGCCTGGAACCGCAGCATCGTCGACCCGGAGCGAGCCACGCTGGTCGTGGTGGGCCGCTACGACCAGGAGCGCGCCCAGGACTGGGTCGAGCGCTGGTGGGCCGACTGGAGCCCCCGGGGTGATGCCCAGCCCCTGCCTTCACCCAACCCCCTGCCCGACGCGCCCGAGCGCACCGTGCTGGTGCTGGACCGCCCCACCACCACCCAGACCCAGGTCACCTTGCGCTGCCAGCTGCCGGGCCTGGACGCCGAGCAGGCCCTGGCCCAGGACATGGCCGCCTACATGTTCACCTCCCGCACGAAGTACGAGCTGCGGGTCAAGTCGGGCTGGACCTACGGCGTGCACCGCAGCTTCGTGGACCTCCCCGGGATCGGCCGGCTGCTCACTGTGAACACGAGCGTGCAGAACAGCGCCGCGGGCCAGACGCTGGCCACCATGCTGGGGCTCATGGACGAGGTGGGCTTCGACGGCGTGGCTCGCCAGGTGCTCGCCCGGCAGCAGGTCGCGTGGGCCCAGTCCTACGCCCAGGGGCAGCAGAGCACCCGCCAGGTGCTCGACCGCATCCTCTACCCCCTCGAGCGGGGCATGGAGCTGGACTACGTCACCGACTACGAGCAGCGCCTGGCCGCCCTGCAGCCCCAGGATCTCGTGGGCGCCCTCGAGGGCTGCCGGGAGCACGAGGTCATCACCATGGTGGGCCCCGCCGAGGAGATCGCTCCCCAACTGGACGAGCTGGGCATCGCCTTCGAGCACTACAACTGGCGGGTGGAGCGGGACCGCCTGATGCAAGAGCACGATCCCAAGCGCTGGGAGAAGGCGCAGAAGGAGCGCTGACCAGCTGGGGGAATGTTCTCCCGGGGCCGCCGTACGGGGGGGCACCCCCCGTCGCGCAACGGAGCTCCCATGTCCCCACGCCGGTCCGCTTTGCTGCTCTGGTTCATCCTGGCCTTCGGCATCTCCTGGGGCCTGGCCGGGGCCTACTGGCTGGCGGGGGGCGTCTGGGGCAGCCCGGCCTCCACCGCGGTCGGCGTGGGCTTCATGTTCGGCCCCGCGGTGGCCACCGTCGTCACCCGCTGGGTCCACCGTGGACGGGACGGCACCTGGCGCGCACTGCGGGTGCGGGACGCCATCTGGCTGAAGCCCGACCGCTGGTTCGCCGTGGCCTGGCTGCTGCCCGTGCTGATGGCCGTGCTGGCCCTGGGCGCCAGCCTGCTGGTGCCCGGCGTGAGCTTCTCCCCCGGCATGGAGGGGCTCATCGCCCGCTTCGCCGATCAGTTCACCCCGGAGCAGCTGGCCGAGATGGAGGCCCAGACCGCGGCGCTGCCCCTGCACCCCTTCTGGATCGGGGTGCTCATGGCCCTGTGGGCCGGTCCGACCATCAACGCCATCGCCGCCTTCGGTGAGGAGCTGGGCTGGCGGGGGTTCCTGCAGCGGGAGCTGGCGCCCATGGGGTTCTGGAAGGCGTCGCTGCTCATCGGCGTGGTCTGGGGCCTGTGGCACGCGCCGCTGATCGCCCAGGGGCACAACTACCCCGAGCATCCCTGGATCGGCGTGGGGATGATGGTCCTGTTCTGCACACTGTGGGCCCCGATCCTGGGCTGGCTGCGGCTGCGCTCAGGCTCGGTGATGGCCGCCGCCATCGCCCACGGTGCCATCAACGCCTCCGCGGGCCTGCCCCTACTGGTCATCGCGGGGGGCGGAGATCTGACCGTCGGCATGACCGGCGCCGCCGGCATGGCCGTCGCGGCCGTGGTGTGTGCCGCGCTGTGGGCCAGCGGGGCGACACGGGAGCTGACCCCCGAGCGCCGCGAGCGAGCGTCGAGCTGACGGATCAGTCCGGGGACGCTCACCGCTCCCGGGTTCCGGTTATCCGCAGCGGGCCGCTCGCCCCCGCGGCGCCCCACGGAGCCGCGTGACCGCAGCCTCATCCATCCGCGACCGCCGTGAACGCCGGCGACTGCTGGCCTCACCGCGCTTTCGGATCGCGCTGCTGCTGTTCGGACTGAACGTCGTGCTTGGCTTGCCCGCCGCGCTACTGATCGCCGGATTCGCCGCCCTGGTGGGCGCCAAGTGGCTGGGCCTGGTGGGCGGCCTGGCGATCTACGCCGGCAGCTGGATCCTGCTGGCGGTGGCCGTGCTCATCGGCGGCCAGGAGGTCGTCGTGCACGGCAGCTGGCTGATCCGCCGCTGGCTGGAGAAGCGCCGGGGGCGGTGAGGCCCCGACGGTCTACCAGCTACAGCACGCCAGCTCGATGGGCGCGCAGGCCGCCTCGAGCCACTCGAGCTCATCGCCGGTCACCAGCGCGCCCAGTTGTTCGAGCACGCGGGCGTGGTAGGCGTTGATCTGGGTCTTCTCGCCGTCGGACAGCAGGGCCTCGTCGATGAGCTTGCGGTCGTAGGGGCACAGGGTCAGATCCTCGAAGCCCAGGAAGGTGCCGTGCTCGTTCTCGGCGGCCTTGGTGACCAGCACCAGGTTCTCGATGCGGATGCCGAACTCGCCGGCCTTGTAGTAGCCGGGCTCGTTGGACAGGATGTGGCCCACCTGCAGCGCGGTCATGTTCTTGCGCAGGCTCACCGAGAAGGGGCCCTCGTGCACGCAGAGGGCGGCGCCCACGCCGTGGCCAGTGCCGTGACCGTAGTCCAGGAAGTAGTCCCACAGCGGGGCTCGCGCGAGCACGTCGAGCTGGTAGCCGTTGGTGCCGGCGGTGAAGCGGGCGCCCCGCAGCTGCAGGTGGCCGCGGAGCACCGCGGTGTAGGCCCGGCGCTGCTCGGCGGTGGGCTCGCCCATGGCGATGGTGCGGGTGATGTCGGTGGTGCCGTCGAGGTACTGGCCGCCGGAGTCCACCAGGAAGATGCCACGAGGCAGCACGGCCGCGTTGGTCTCGGGGCTGGCGGCGTAGTGCACGATGGCGCCATGGCCGGCGTAGCCGGCGATGGTGTTGAAGCTGTTGCCCACGTAGCCTTCGCCCATGGCGCGGAACGCGGTGAGCTGGGCGTCGGCGGACAGCTCGGTCACGCCGCCGGCGGGCACGGCGGTCTCGAGCCAGCGCAGGAAGCGCACCATGGCCACGCCGTCGCGCACGTGGGCCGCGCGCATCCCAGCGATCTCGGTGCTGTTCTTGATGGCCTTCCAGGCGGGCACCGGGCCGGTGGCCAGGTGCAGGCTGGCGCCCGATTCCTCGAGGATCACGGCCAGGCGCTTGCTGGCCACCGCCGGGTCGAGCCAGACCTTGGCGCCGGCGGCGCCAAGCCGCTGGCAGGCCTCGTCGATGGCGGCGTAGGGCTGCAGCGCGACGGTCTCGGGCAGCACGTCCCGCACGTCGGGGTTCAGGCGATCCAGGCCGGTGAAGAGGGTGGCCTTGCCCGGCTCGATCAGGGCCCAGGCGATGAAGACCGGGTTGTAGGCGATGTCGGCGCCGCGCAGGTTGAAGCTCCATGCGATCTCGTCCAGCGCGCAGACCAGCATGGCGTCCACGCCCTCGCGCTCCATGCGCTGCTGCATGCGGCCGAGCTTCTCGGCGACGGTCTCACCGGCGACGGAGTCGGGGTGCACCCGCACGGCGGCGTCGGGCATGGGGGGCTGTTCGTCGCCCCAGACCGCGTCCACCAGGTCGTCTTGCAGGGGCACCAGGGTCACACCCTTGGCGCCCAGGGCCTTGTCGAGATCGGCATAGCCCTTGACCGAGAACACCGCGGCGTTCACGCCCACCCGGTCGCCCTCGTTCAGCTCGCTGCCGAGCCAGGCCTCCATGGTGGGCACGCCGGGGGCGCCCATCTTCATCAGGTCGATGCCGGTGCCCTCGAGCTGATCGGCGGCCTGCAGGAAGTAGCGACCGTCGGTCCACAGCTTGGCCGCGTCGGCCAGCACGGCCACGGTGCCGGCCGAGCCGTCGAAGCCCGAGATGAAGCCGCGGCGCAGCCAGTTGGTCGAGACATACTCGGACTGATGCGCGTCGGCGCTGGGAACGATCCAGGCGGCGAGGTTCTGCTGGGCCATCAGGGCGCGGAGCGTGGCGAGGCGGGCGGGGACGGACATGGGACCTCCAACGGGATGCATGGCACTTGGCCTATCCCGATTCCCGTTCGTTCGGGCCGGATCCCACACCCTCGCTCACGGATCGGCCGCGGGTTAACGCCCAACCACGCGCGCACACCATCAGGCAGCGCCTATGCCCGTCTTCGTCCGTCACCAAGGAGACCCCATGACCCTCGCCAAGCTCTCTGGAGCCGCCCTCGTCCTCGGCCTGGCCGGCTACACCGCCGACGCCTACGCCGAGTGCACCTTCGAGCCCGACCCCAACCTGCCCCGCGCCGAGGTGCCGGACGAGTGCAAGTGGGACCTGACCCACCTCTACGCCACCGCTGACGACTGGGAGAAGGACTTCGCCGCGGTCGAGGCCGAGATCCCCAAGATCAAGCCCACCTGCGAGGGCAAGCTGGCCTCCTCCCCCGAGCTCCTGCAGGAGTGCCTCGACGGCACCTACACCATCCTCGAGCAGCTGGACAAGCTCTACGTCTACGCCGGCCGCAACCACGACGAGGACCAGGTCCTGGACGAGCCCAAGGTCCGCTCCGGCCGCATCCAGATGCTGGTGCCGACCTTCGCCGACCAGGTCAGCTTCATGGACCCCGAGATCCTGGCCATGGACCGCGCTGTCATCGACCAGTGGATGGAAGAGCACGAAGGCCTGGCCGTCTACAGCTACTACTTCGACGACATCTTCCGCATGAAGCCCTACACCCTCACCCCCGGTGAGGAGCGCATCATGGCGCTGTCCAGCAACATCAAGGACGCGCCCTACTACATGCACTCGGCCATGCTGAACGTGGATCTCACCTTCCCCGAGATCACCAACCCCGAGGGCGAGCAGGAGCCCCTGACCGTCACCGGCTTCACCCGCTACCGCGGCGGCCCCGACGCCGAGCTGCGCGCCGAGGTCAAGGACACCTTCTTCGGCGGCCTGGCGGTCTACGAGAACACCTTCGCCTCCATGCTCGACGGCATCGTCAAGGCCCACATCTTCGAGAAGGAAGCCCGCGGCTACGAGACCTGCCTCGAGGGCGCCCTGACCCCCGACGACATCGACACCCAGGTCTACACCAACCTCGTCGAGACCATCAACGCCAACCTCGAGCGCACCATGCACAAGTACGTCGAGCTGCGGCGGAAGGTGCTGGGCATCGAAGGCAAGCTGACCTTCGACAACCTCTACAACCCGATGCTCGCGGACGTGGAAGAGCAGGCCTACACCTACGACGACGGCGTCGAGATGATCATGGCCTCCCTCAAGCCCATGGGCCCGGACTACCTGTCGTTCGTCGAGGACGGCATGGACCCGGCCAACGGCTGGGTCGATGTCTACCCCAACGCCAAGAAGGACAGCGGCGCCTACATGTCGGGCGGCGCCTACGCGGTGCACCCCTACATCCTGCTGAACCACAACAACGACCTCGAGTCGGTGTTCACCATCGCGCACGAGTACGGCCACGCGATGCACAGCTTCTACAGCAACCAGCACCAGCCGTTCATGTACGCCGACTACGCGACCTTCATCGCCGAGATCGCCAGCACCACCAACGAGGTGCTGCTGCTCGACCACCTGCTGGCCAACACCAAGAAGAAGGACGTGGACACCCGGCTGATGCTGCTCAACCAGCGGCTCGAGAACATCCGGCTGACCATCTTCCGTCAGACCCTGTTCGCCGAGTTCGAGCTGGCCATCCACGAGCACGCCGAGCAGGGCAACCCCCTGACCGCCGACTTCCTGAACGAGACCTACGCTGGCCTCATCCAGAAGTACTACGGCCCGAACTACGAGATCGGTGAGAACGACGCGTCGGAGTGGGCCTACATCCCCCACTTCTACTACGACTTCTACGTGTTCTCCTACGCCACCGGCCTCACCTCGGGCATCAGCCTGGGCACCCAGATCCTGGACAAGAAGACCGGCCGTGCCGCGGCCGAGCGCTACAAGAAGGAGCTGCTGTCCGCTGGTGGCTCGGCGCCCCCGCTGGAGATCCTGAAGAACGCCGGCGTGGACCTGACCAACCCCGAGCCCATCCTGGACATGCTGGACCTGTTCGAGCAGACCGTGGACGAGTTCGAGGAGACCTACGAGAAGTCGGTGAAGTAGAGGTGTCGTGTGGCCTCATCGAGGCCGCTCATGCAGACTCAGGGCGGCCTCCCGGCCCCCCCGGCGGGAAAACGGCCCCCGGGTGGGGGGGGCGCCCCCCCGGGGGGGCGGCG
>CAYZVO010000327.1:0-1567 GCA_964481655.1 uncultured Enterobacterales bacterium
GCGTCCACTGGCGGTGCGGGTACGATCTCGCTGCGCCAGGCGTGGTTGGGTGCGAGCGTACCACAGGCGGGTGGCAGGCTGGTCGAGCTTCTCGAGCAGGATGGCGTTGTGACCCCAGGGAAGTTCTGCCACGGCCTGTGGCAGAACCTCGTATTCGGCGGACCAGGCCAGGTAGAACGCCCGCATTCGCCAGAGGTTGCGAGGAGAGAAGCCTCTCACGTCTGGAAAGGCTGCACGAAGATCAGCGGAGAGGCGCTCGATGACGCTCCGGCCCCAGCCCTCCTGCTCCTGCCTGGACACGATGGTCTGCCCGATCTCCCAGTACAGCGTCACCAGCTCCCGCGTCACCGCCAGCGCGGCGCGCATGCGAGCAGCGTGGACGCGCTTCTTGAGATCTTCCAGGAGGGAGGCGTAGCCGGCGGGCAGATCTCGAAGGGGCGGGCTGGGTGCAGGTGGCTTTGTGCTCATGGGGAATGGGTATCTCGTCGCGCGCTCCGGAGTCGGTCATCGGCTGTCCGGCCTCAACCGCTCGGAGAACAGCGCGATACCAGGCCTGCCAAGCTGGAGATGTTCAACGACGCTGGGTCCAGGCGCTTCCGGATCAACTTTCCCTGGGGAGAGCCCGGCGCGGTGACCGGGCAAGTCCCCGGGCAGGTCGTAAGCCTGCTGCGGGTCTGTGATGGAGAGCGCTCACGTGGAGAGCTGGGCCAGCGCCTCGGCCTCCGTCGCAGAGACCACCTCACCGAGGCCTACCTTCGGCCAGCCCCGAACGCGGGCCTGGTCCAGACGACCGTCCCCGACAAGCCCCGCAGCAGGAACCAGCGCCACCGGTTGACCGCGCTCGGTCGGACTGCTCTGCAGGAGAGGGGCGGGGGAGCTTGCGGATAGAGCGGTCCTGGCCGTCCTGCTCGGGCACGCTGACGATGAGCAGCGCCATTGCCAGCGGGCGCAGCCGGGCCGAGAACAGGTCATCACCGCAGCACGTCGCAGGGAACGCTCGCGCCCCATCGGTTCTCCATCGTGTGAACATACAGACGCACGAGCGCCCCATACACCGCTGGTGGGAGTACGGGGCAGATCACGCGCAGACTCACGCTTTCAGCGGGGGTCTTCCTCGCTCTCCATGCACTCGTCGTAGGCGGTGGCGTAGGCCTCGCGGCAGCGCTCTTCTTCGCCACCGTCGTCGATGCACTCATCGTATGCGGCCTCGGCGCGCTCCTCGCACGCTTCGCTCATGTCGGTCTCGTCGTCGTCCTCCATGCACTCGTCGTAGGCGGTGGCGTAGGCCTCGCGGCAGCGCTCTTCCTCGCCACCGTCGTCGATGCACTCATCGTATGCGGCCTCGGCGCGCTCCTCGCACGCTTCGCTCATGTCGGTCTCGTCGTCGTCCTCGATGCAGTCGTCGTAGGCGCCGCGGGCGCGCTCGGCGCACTCGTCCTCGTCACCGCCGGCGTCGATGCAGTCGTCGTAGGCCTCTTCGTAGACCTCCTCGCAGTCGTCCTCGACCTCGGAGTCGTCCTCGATGCAGTCGTCGTAGGCGCCGCGGGCGCGCTCGGCGCACTCGTCC
>CAYZVO010000327.1:1667-6046 GCA_964481655.1 uncultured Enterobacterales bacterium
GTCCTCGATGCAGTCGTCGTAGGCGCCGCGGGCGCGCTCGGCGCACTCGTCCTCGCCGCCGCCAGCGTCGATGCAGTCGTCGTAGGCCTCTTCGTAGACCTCCTCGCAGTCCTCCGCGATGGTAGTGTCGCCGGTGTCCTCCGCTTCGGCGGACTTGTCGATGTCGGCGACCCGGAAGCAGGCGGCGAGGGTCAGGGCGGTCAGGATGCTCAGGACGGCGGCGGTGCGCATGGAGTCGAACCTCGTGGTTGGTGGTGGGAGCGGGGCGGGCCGCTCTCCCTCGTTCGGCAGCATAGTGTCTCGGGCGGCTGCCCGCGTTCCCGGCTCTTGGCTCTTTGTCCCTTCCGCACCATTCAGCGCCGCCGCTCTTCGATGGCCTGCTCGAGCAGCTCCAGCTCGTGGGCGCGGGCGCCGCTGGAGAAGCGCTGGTGGTAGCGGTCGACCAGCGCAGCGGCCTCGCGGGGGCGGTCCTGGGCGATGCGGACCCGGATGAGGCCCACCAAGGCCGGCTCGGCGCAGGGGCCGTCGCTGCGCTCGGCGAGGGGGGAAAAGAGGGCCTCGGCGTCGTCCCAGCGTTCTTGTTCGATCAGCGCGCGGCCCAGCAGCACCAGGGCGGTGGCGCTGATGGGAGCACTCGGGGCCTTGTCCAGCACGGCTCGGAGGTGGCGCTCTGCGTCGGATTGCTGGAGCTCATCCAGCGCCAGTTCGCCCAGGGCGAGGTGGGCGGTGGGCGCCTCGCGGCCTTCGGGGTGGTCCTCGAGGTAGCGGCGCCAGGTGGCAGCCGCCTCGCCGAGCCGGCCCCGTTCGCTCTGGAGGGTCGCCAGCTCGGCCAACAGGGACGCCGGAGGATGGGGGCTCAGCGACAGGGCGCGGGCGTAGGCCTGCTCCGCCAGCTCGAGCCGTCCAGCGATGCGATGGGCGTCTCCCAGCAGGGCGTCCCGCTCCCAGTCGTCGGAGGGTAGGGCCTGCAGCAGCGCGATGGCTTTGTCGTCCTGGCCCTCGCCCAGCCAGGCCCGGGCCTGTTCGAGGGGCTCCAGCGCGAGGGGCTCCAAGGCCGGGTCCAGCGGCTCGGCGTGCTGCAGGAAGGTCTCCTTCCCAGGGTTTGCATTCGGAGTGGAGGGTGCGTTCCGGAGCGACTTCACCGGGGTTTGCGCCACCCGTTCTTCGAGCGTGGGATCCGGGGAGGACACCCGCAGCTCCTGGCCCGCGGACAGCAGCCCCAGCACTTCACCGTCGCTGCGCTCCACCCGCACCAGGCCCTCCACGGTGCGCACGATGGTCTCGGCCTGGTGGGTGAGCGCGACCGAGAAGCGTGTGCCCACCACCACCACTCGAGCCTGGGGCGTCAGCACCTCGAAGGGATGCTCGGCCGGGCGTGGGCTCACTGTCGCCTCGAGGGTGCCTGCCTCGAGCACCAGCCGGGTGTGCTTCGGTCCCCAGGCGGCGATGTCGAGCCGGCTGTCTGCCTCGATGGTGATGCGGTCGCCGCTGTCGGACAACTCGATCCGAGCCTCGGAGCCGGTGGCCAGCGTGTGGCCCTCCAGCGCCGGCAAGGTGCCCGTGCCTTCCCAAGGCCGCCCGTCCACCGTGACCGGACCTCCACCCAGGACGACGAAGCCCCCAGGGGCCTCGGAAGCGGTCGCCACCGGCTGGACCGGTGGAACCTCCGGTGGCGCCCCGGGCCACGAGAACCACGCCAGCAGCAGGGCCGCGGCTGTGGCCAGGGCCGCCCCGATGGCGAGGGTGCGTCGGCGTGGAGGGCGGGACGGGCGCAGAGCGCGAGCCGCTCGAAGCAGACGTTCCTCGGCCTTCGGCGCGGGATGGTGCTCCAACGAGGCTTCGGCGGCGCCGTGTAGCTCGAGCTCGGTGATGCGCTGTGTGGAGATCGCGGCGGCGCGCAGGAACTGCGACTCGGACTCGGGGGACGGTTGTTGCTGCAGACTCTCGTTGCAGGCTTTGTCGAAGCTGCGGTAGCGACGCAGCGTGGCGCTGCAGCGTGGACAGGCGGCCACGTGGGCGGCGTGGGCGGCGGCCTCGCCTTCGCCCTCGGGCAGCCCTACGCCCTGGCGGGCGAGCCAGTCCAGTGCGACGGTGCAGTGTTCGCTCATGGCTCACCTCCGCGGGACCAGACCAGCTTCGGGCCTCCCCGCGCGCCGTCTGCGCGGAGCGTCGCGGCGTCCCGCTCGTCCAGGGCGTCCACGAGCGCCATGAGACGGCGCCGGGCCCGGTAGTGGCGAGTGCGCACCGTGGCCTCGGGGATCTCCAGCACCCTCGCGGCCTCCGCGGCGCTCAAGCCCTGCACCTCCCGCAGCAGCCAGGCCTCGCGGAAGTCCTCCTCCACCTCGGCGAGCAGCGCCTGGATCAGCTGCAGGCGGTCTCTGGCCAGGATGCGGGCCTCGTCGTCCGCGCCTCCCCTCGTCACCGTCTCGGCATAGGCCTGCACGTGACGCTGGCGTCGCTGGCGGCGGCGGATGGCGTGGGAGGCCACCCGGCGCGCGATGCA
This sequence comes from uncultured Enterobacterales bacterium, assembly GCA_964481655.1. Classification (GTDB taxonomy): domain Bacteria; phylum Myxococcota_A; class UBA796; order UBA796; family JAFGLY01; genus CALDOK01. The sequence continues at coordinate 4,171 of CAYZVO010000327.1, forward strand.
GTGCAGCCAGGTGCGCAGGCTGGCGTCGCCCCGGAAGCGGTCGAGGGAGCCGAGGAACTCGAGGAACACCGTCTGCACGAGATCGTCGGTGTCGTCCCGCCCGCGAAGCATCCCGTTCAGGTAACGACCGATGTCCGCGGCGTAGGCGCGGTGCAGGGCGAGCCATGCCTGCTCGTCGCCGCGACGGCAGCCATCTACCAGGATGCGTTCCTCGGGGCTCAGTGCCATGGGGACTCCCACCCGCTCACAGCCGGTACCCCAGGGTCATGCCGGCTCCCCAGGCCCACGGCGCGGCGTCCATGATGCGGCGTTCGTGGACGCCGTACGCCGCCGCCGCTGGGAGGTAGCGCCCCCCCAGCTGCAGGCCGAGATCCCAGTGGCCCCACAGGCGGCGCAGGACCTCGAGCTCGGCGCTGACGGTGGCGCTGGCTTGCACCAGCCGCTCATCCGTGTCCAGTTCTTCCGTCTGCTCCTGGAACGCACGGTAGCCGTAGTGGTCCTCGCGTAGCAGGGTTTCCAGGCTCTCCACGAACGCATCGGCCTCCAGCGTCCCCCGGTACCAGCCTGCTCCTGCACCGACTCGGACGAGGAGGGGCCCTGGCACGAAGCCTCCGCGAGCCATCAGGAGCAGCTCTGTCTCCCGAAGCGGGCCGGTCTCGAGGTCCAACACGGTGGTCCCGGGGCCCCAGGCGAGCGACCCACCCGCCGAGAGCGCGGCGCGGCCACCCCATAGATCGACACCGACCTCAGCGGCAGGCCCTGTCGTGCCCCTGTCGGTCGCGGTCTGGCGCAGGTGACGCCCACCCAGGCGGAGCCAGGGCTCGAGTCTCCGTGTGGGCTCGGTGGTGGCTCCCCCGAGGTCATCGTCCAGTAGGACGAGGGGTCGCCCGCTGCTGCCGGACGCGGCGGACGACAGCGCGAACGCGACGGTGCGCGCCAGGCTTCGAGGCCGCTCGGCGGCGGGGACGGACTCGAGGGTGATCGCGATGGGCTCTGCATCCGGGATACGCAGGATCGCCTGCGTAGGGTCGTGAAAGCTCACGACTGGCCGATCAGCCGGACAGGTTCCACCCTCCGCTGGGAGCGTCCACTGCCAGGCCAGACCGGACTTGCGCGTCTCGATGCGCAGGGCTGCGAGGATCTCATCGCCCGGCGTCTCCGCTTCCACTGTGCTGTCCAGGCACGCGACTGGCTCGCTGGCCAAGGCCGGCGGCGCCAGCGCGAGGGCCAGCGTGGCGGCGCCGGCCACTGTTCTCATGCGTTGGTCTGCAGTGGTGGTGTGCATCGGTCGGGCACCTCGTGCCTGCAGGAGGAGAGCCTCTAGCCAGCAGAGTGCCCGCTCGCCGTCTCCGCGTTCCCGGAGAGCCGAGAAGCACTGGAGCTCGAACCGTCCAATACGGTCTGCCCGTTGGGCCGTTCGATCTCGAGCAGCGCCTGCATGGCAGCGATCAGCGCGCTCGAAGTGCCTGCGTTCGTACGCCTGGCCGTCGTCGTGTCGGATGGAACGTCGAACTTTCGACGATCTGTTGGTCAGCCTGGCGCATCATGGTGGACGCGCGCCATCACTGGCTTCCTCAGTAGGCGTCCGATGGAATACTCCGCGTTATTCCATGGAATAGAGCGAATATTCCTGTCTGATCGACCTTCGCCCGGCAGCGCTCGCTGCAGCGCCGGTCCCAGCAGTTTCGTGCCCTTGCGCTCCGCCTTGGAGATGGTGCCCTGGGCAAAACCAAGGCGCTGGGCAAGCTGCTCAGCGAGGTGCGGCTCTCACCCGGAGGGGTGACGATCCGCTACGGGCTCGGTGGATATCACATCCATGATCCATACGGCCCGCCGTAGTGGTCCAGACAAACTCGGAACAGAAACCGCCGGAAGC
>CAYZVO010000328.1:0-5922 GCA_964481655.1 uncultured Enterobacterales bacterium
GATGCGTTCGTGCGAGATGCCGAGCCGCCTCCACCAGATCGACAGCCGGCTGAGGGCGCAGACCGTCTTGGTGGCGAACGGGGTGCCATTGTCGGTGCGGATCGCCCTGGGCAGGCCATGCTTCCTGAAAGCCTGCCGGAACACCAAGATGGCTCCTGCCTCACGGGTGTTCTCCATCCCCTCGCAAGCCACGAGGAACCTGCTGTGCGCGTCCGAGATGGTCAGGGGGTAGCAGTACCTGCCATTGCCGAGCCTGAATTGGCCCTTGTAGTCGGCACACCACAGGTCGTTCGGAGCCTTGGCGTGACGCAGGGGCTCGGTGTGAGGCATCACCCGCCTCTTCCGCTTCTTCACCTGCACCAGCCCCTCGGACTTCAGGATGCCGTAGATGGCCGTCTGACCCGGCAGCTTCACCCCTGGATGCCGCTGCTCGAGCCACGCCCGCAGCTTTCGCGGCCCCCAGGTCGGATGGTCCTTGCGAGCCTGCACCACCACCTCGCGCATCTCGCGCGAGGTGCGCCGGGGGCTGCTCTTCGGCCGCCGTGAGGCGTCGAAGAGCGCCTCCGGCCCTTGTTCTTTGTACCGGTTCCAGAACTTGTAGCCAGTCTTCCTGCTGATCCCGAATTCCCGACAGAGGTCGGTCATACGTTCACCAGCTTCGAGTCTCACCACGAACTTCATGCGCTCATTCACAGGGGTGCTCTCCTTCCAGGGCATGGCTGTCACCTCCAGCCAGACCCGCGTAGCTGTCACCCATGTCTCCGAACCAATTCGTCACCCATGTACGCGAATTGGAACCCGATCTCCACGAGTCCGATCCCCGATCCCCGCCAACCCGATCCCCGATCCCCGATCCCCGCCAACCCGATCGACGATCATCGATGTCCGCGAGGCCGGGCGCTGCCCCCCCCCCCCACCCCCCCCCCCCGGGGGGGGAGAGGGGGGTAGACCTACCGTGCCCGTAGCCGCGCTGACGTTCGCGGCTAGTCCACAAAGTCCTCGCACTCGATGGGCTCGTCGATCACGCAGATCTCAGCCTCGTCCAGCGGCACGCCGTTCACCCGGTCCGCCACCCACTCGAGCTGGTAGGGCAGCGAGTTGACCGCGCCGTCGGTGTGGTCTGCGCCCTCGCACTCGATGTAGTCGATGCGGTAGCCGTCGTCGCACAGGCCGGGGATGGAGTCGCGGACGGTGGAGGCGACCACCAGCTCGTCGGCGCCGCTGACCTGGACCAGCACCGGGGGATCGATGGTGCGGGGGATCACGGTGTCCTCGAGATCCGCCATGCCCAGGTAGCAGGCCCAGGTGTCGAAGCCGTCGAGGGTGCCGGTGGCGGCCTGGTCGATGAGGTCCTGCTGGAAGAGATCGTCCAGGGAGTCGGCGTCGTCGACCGAGGGGAAGTCGCTGCAGGACTCCATCATCTCCTGGGGCAGGGCCTCAGCCACGGAGTCCACGAGCACCTCGTTGAGCTCGTGGCCCGGGGCCTGGTACCAGGAGTGCTGCCCGGTGAAGGCCGCGACCAGGCCGCCGCTGGCGTCGATGGGGGCGGTCAGCCCCGCCATGCCGATGCCCGTGAGGTCGGTGGGGGGCACCAGCGCCAGGGTGGCGATGGTGGTGACCTCCGGCAGGTACTGGGGCTGGTAGCGCTCGGCCCACAGGGCCGCGAAGCCGCCCTCGGAGCCGCCCCAGAAGATGGTCTGGTCGGTGTCGATGGTGGCGCCGGGCTCTTCGTCCGCGACGAAGTTGATGGCAGCGCGCACAGCGTCGAGGGTGGCGACGGCGGTGGGCTCCGGCACCATGTAGGGGTGCAGCATCCCGGAGGGGTCGCCGAAGCCGTTCATGCCCAGGTAGTCCGGCGCGACTACGGCGTAGCCCATGCTGGAGAAGATGACGGAGAAGCCGGACTCTTCCAGCCCACCGGCGGAGGGGGCGCACTCGTCGGTGAAGCCGGAGGTGCCGTGGGGCCAGACCACCAGGGGGAAGGCGGTGCCGTCTTCGACGTCGGGCAGGGTGAGCACCATGGTGGCCTCGACCGGCTGGCCCTTGTCCTGGGTGACGTAGCGGATGCGCCAGCCCTTGGTGTCGTAGGGCAGCGGCGAGAACTGGGTGATGCCGTAGGACTCGAGCAGGAAGTCGATGACCGCCGCGCCGATGGACAGGTCGTCGGCGTCGTCGGCGTCCACGACCCCGCCGACCTGGTCGAGGGGGAGCCAATCGTAGGCGACCATCTCGCAGCCGCCGGTGGGGAGATCGGGCACCAGGGACTGCACCGCGGTGTCGTCGGCGGTGTCGTCCTTGGGGTCACAGGCGGTGGCGAGCGCCAGCAGGGCGAGGGTGTGGATCGTGCGCACGGTGCGTTCCTCCGGGGTTGCGCCCCTCATAACGGACGACGCGCCGGGCGTACGAGCGCAGCTGCCGTCCCTACTCCCCCTCCCAGCGCCCCATCCCGGGCGAGGCCAGGCTCGCGGGCCTCGACTCGCCGTTCGCGGCGCGGTCGATGAGCTCGTCCACGCAGCGCAGGGTCATGCTGTTGTCCTGGCGCGGGTAGCGCTCGAGGGCCTGGGCGTGGTCGTCGGTGCTGGCCAGGAACGAGATCAGGCGATCCGGCTCGGGCTCCTCGGCCCAGTCGCCGTAGCCCAGCCAGTGCAGGTACCGGGCGTTGAGCTCCTGCTCGAACTGCTGCTTCAGGGGGACGGCGAAGTAGGGCACGCCGATGTGCACGGCCTCGGACATCAGGGAGAACCCACCCCCGGCCACCACCGCGCGGGCGGTGCGCAGATCGTCGATGAAGCCGGTGCTCGAGAAGGGACGCAGCTCGACGTTGCCTTCGGTGCCCTCGCGTCCCAGGCCGTAGACCACGAAGCGCCCGGGCAGCTGGCGCAGCACCGGGAGCCAGGCCTCGAGGGCCGCGGGCGCCTGGTACACCAGCACATGCTCGCCGGGCTCGCGGCGGGCGTGAACGATCTCCGGGCGCAGGATGGGCGGCACCAGGGTGGTCCGCGCCTTGCGCACCGGGGGGAAGAAGAAGCTGGTCACCAGGTAGTGGTACGCCCCGGGCAGCTTGACCTTCACCGCCAGCTTGGCCAGCTGGAAGTCCAGATCCTTCCGGAGCTCCCCCGGGTGCTCGCAGCGGTTGAGCACCTGCATGTTGTCGATGCTGACCACCGGGATGAAGTGGTTGCGGGCGTAGAAGTAGGCCCACGACTCGAAGTCGGAGATGACCAGGTCGGGATCGGGCCCGCTCTGGACGACGCGGGCGTAGGCCTCGATGTTGTGCAGCAGCCCCGCCGGCGCCTGCTCGAGGTTCTCCCAGACGGTCTCCTCGAGATCCACCTCCATGCCGTCGATGGCCAGGGTGAGCCCCTGAATCTGCTGCAGATCGAAGCGCGGGTGGGCGCCGAAGCGCTGCTGCAGGAAGCCGTGGGCCCGCCCGGAGACCACCACCCGCACCCCGTGCCCCGCGTCGAGCAGGTGCTGGATGACCAGGGCGGAGCGGGTGGCGTGGCCCATGCCCTCACCGACGACACCGTAGAGAATACGCATCGAGCAGACCTCCGTGCCATCGGGTATATCAAAGGAAGGGGGCGCGAGCGCTCCGGGCGGTTGACTGTCGGGAATTGTCGTAGTAGACAAAACAGACAGTATCTGCGCCATCGGATATGCTGGTTCGAGCGGAGGAACGGGGGAGCCATGGAAGAGCGAGGGACCGGAGGGTCGCCGACCACCAGGACGCAGGTGCGCCTGCGACGCCTGGAGCGGCTGCTGAAGGCGCGCAGGAGCCTGTCGCGGCTGCTCATGAGCGAGCGCGATCCCGCCCGCCTGATGGAGCGGACCTGCAGCACCCTCTGCCAGGTCATGGGTTGGCCTGGAGCCTGGGGCGTCTGCTGCGACGAGAGCGGCGAGCTCCGACATCGCAGCTGGGCGGGGCAGGGCCTGAACCCCGACCACATCCGGGCCCACAGCCTGGACGCCACCCCCCTCCCCTGCGTGCGTGCCGCGCTGGACCGCCCGGGCATCCACTTCCTCGGGCCCTCGGACACCACCTGCTCCGGCTGCCGCGTGCTCACGCCCCCGCGCCGCAACGGCGTGGTGCTGGTCCAGCTCGAGCACGCCGGCGAGGTGCTCGGTGCATTGGTGCTGCAGACCCCCACCATGCAGCGCCCGAGCGGTGAGCTGCAGGAGCTCATCGAAGACCTCTGCACCGAGCTGGCGCTGGCGCTGCACACCCACCGCATCGAGACCGCCAGGCGCGAAGAGGGGCGGCGCTTCCGCACCGTCACCGACACCGCCAAGGACGCCGTGATCATGATGGCCGAGGATGGCACGGTCTCCCTCTGGAACCCCGCCGCCGAGACCATCTTCGGCTACAGCGCCGACGAGGCCATGGGGAAGACCATCCACGCCTTCCTGGCCCCCGAGCGCTACCACGCCGCCCACCTCGCAGCCTTCCCGGCCTTCCAGCGCACCGGCCGCGGCGGCGCCGTGGGGCGCACCCTCGAGCTGGCCGCGGTGCACAAGCGCGGCCACGAGATCCCCATCGAGCTGTCGCTGTCGGCCTTTCAGCGCGAGGGCCGCTGGCACGCGGTGGCCATCGCCCGCGACATCACCGACCGCAAGCGCCTGCAGGCTCAGCTGGCCCAGGCCGACCGCCTGGCCAGCGTCGGCATGCTGGCAGCCGGCGTGGCCCACGAGATCAACAACCCGCTGGCCTACATCCTCTACAACCTCGAGAGCCTGGACGAAGACCTGGCCCCCAGCATCGATCCCGAGCTGCTGGCGGACATGCGCGAGCGCCTGCACGACGCCCGGGAAGGTGCCGATCGTATCCGGGTCATCGCCAGGGATCTCAAGACCTTCTCGCGGGTCGAGTCCACGCAGCGGGAGGCGCTCTGCGTCACCCAGCCCATGGACGCCGCCGCCAACATGGCCCACAACGAGATCAAGCACCGGGCCCGTCTCGAGCGCGACTACGCCCAGGTCCCTCCGGTGCTCGGCAACGAAGGCGGGCTGGCGCAGGTGTTCCTCAACCTGCTGATCAACGCGGCCCAGGCCATCCCCGAGGGCGCCGCCTCGCAGCACCGCATCGGTCTCGCCGTGCGCCAACGGGGAGACTGGATCCTGGCCACGGTCAGCGACAGCGGCTCGGGCATCGACCCCGAGCACATGGAGCGGCTGTTCGACCCCTTCCACACCACCAAGGCCAAGGGCACCGGCTCCGGGCTGGGCCTGGCCATCTGCCAGCGCATCGTCAGCGAACACGGCGGCGAGATCCAGGTGGAGAGCACCCCGGGCAGGGGATCGCGCTTCACCGTCCGGCTCCCGGTCCTGGGCGCCGACCTGGACCCGGAGCAGGCCACCGTTGAGCTCGAGCGGGAGCTCGGAGCCCCTGCCGCGGGGCGCTTCCTGGTGGTCGACGACGAGCCCCTCATCGGGCGCAGCATCACCCGGGTCCTGGACCGGGAGCACGAGGTCGTCTACGCGGACTCCGGCCTGGCGGCCTGCCGCATCCTCGAGCGCGACACCATCTTCGACGCCGTGATCTGCGACCTGATGATGCCCGTGATGACCGGCATGGAGCTGCACGCCTGGATGGAGCAGCACGTACCCCACCTGGCCGGCCGCATGATCTTCATGACCGGCGGCGCCTTCACCCCCCGCGGCCGCGAGTTCCTCGAAGAGTACCAGGGCCCCCGCCTGGACAAGCCCATCTCGGCACGCAGGCTGCGCGCAGTGGTCCAGGGGATGCTCGTGGACTGAGGCGGCGGCGATCTGCTGCAGGAAGGCGCCGGGAATGAGCGCTGGTGGCGGACAAGGCCGACAGCCCGCAGCCGACAGCCTACAGGCCATCGCGAGGATGGTACGGAGCCCTGCCATAATCGTCGGCCCGGATCTGGCACGGCGCTTGCTGTCGGCATCGTAGGG
>CAYZVO010000329.1:0-5785 GCA_964481655.1 uncultured Enterobacterales bacterium
CGAGGAAGCGCTCGACCGTGCGTTCTACATGGCGAGGGATGAAGCGGCCTGCATCGCGAGGCGGTGAGGTGGTGGGTGCGGGGGAAGACCAGCAGGATGCGCATGGTTGCCTGGCACTAACCCACACCGCGTCCGGCCCCATGCCTTCCGTAGGAGGGGTGTGGTGTCGTGGGCGGGATCGGCCTATCCTTGGCGAACCCCGCCCTGCGATGGAGCGAAGTCGGAATGACCCGATCCGAGGCACCCAGGCTCGTCGGTGCGGCCCTGGACGGGGGCCCGCCTCCCTGGCTGGCCGCGCCCCTGTTGGCGCTGTCGCTGGGCTGGTCGGTGGTCGTCACCTCGGGCCTGTGGCCTCGGCCGCTGGCGACCGCACCCTTGGGGGCCGAGCCCACCTTCGAGCGGGTCATGGAGAAGGGCTACCGCGAGGGTTGGTTCATGGCCTGGTTGAGCACGCCGGAACGGCTCGCGGACTACATGGACGTCGAGGCTGCCCGTGGGTTCGTTCAGCGGCACATGGACGACCGGACCGCGAGCCAGGTCAACCTCGTCTGCACCGCTTACCAGCTCGGGATGCACACCGAGGAACTGCCAGCCTGGGACGACTCGGCTCCCTGGCGCCAGTTCTGGCGCTACGACCTCTACCCGTTCGCCGCCTATTACCTGCTGTCGTCACGGGAACCCTCGGCCCCTGAGCTGGCGATGTTCGGGCAGCACAATCGAGCCCAGCTCCTGCGGGACCTCCAGTGGGGCGTGCCCGAGGACTGGCGCGATCGGCACGACGTTGTGCGGTCGCTGCGCGCGCTGCGGCTGGCGGAGGCCTGGCCGGATCCCGCGGTGCAGGCGCCGCTTCAGCGCTGGTCCGAGGAGCCGCGGGAGCGGGAGCCGGGAAGCTGGGATGCCTACGTCGACGCGCTGCTCTGCCAGGTGGCCGACCTGGACTGTGATCTCGAGTCGCTCCGCTCGTTCTCAGTCGAGGCCTGGGACGGTCGGGGCTACCCCTCCGAGGGTTGCGGCAGCGATCACTGCGCCACCAAGTACCTGATCAACAGCGCGATCCTGCACCACGCCTTGGGCTGGCCCATCGAGCAGGAGCGCTGCGAGGGCTGGATGGCAGGCTTGGCCGCCTTGCAGAACCCCGACGGCAGCTTCCGCACCGGGCTGGACGATCCCCGCTCCGAGGAGGTCATGGACGCGGTGGGTCTGTACCACTGCAGCGCTTTCTGTCAGCTGCACATGTGGGAGATCGTCAACGCCATGGGGTTCCTTGCCCAGACCTGTGCGCCCGATCCCCAGGCCGTCGCGCGGCGTGTGGCAGCGCTGCGGGAAGGAGCGGCGCCGTGAACGAGCTGTGGGCGGTGGTGGTGGCCGGCTGGGCTGCGGGTTGGCACCTCGGGGGCTCGCTCTGGATCCCGTTGGGTTCTGCGCTCGCCCTGATCGTCGCGTCCAGCGGTGGTGGCCGTCGGGCCCTGGGGGCATCCCTGGCTCTCTGCCTGGGCGGCCTGGCGGCACAGCTCGCCTTGGCCCTGAGCCTGCAAGTCGGGCTCGACCTTCCTGCCCGTCTGCTGGGGCATCCCGTCGTGACCTGGGGAGCGAGCCTGCTGGTGATGGTACCGGGGCTGCTGCTGGCGTGGGCCGCGCTGGCTGCGCTGCGCCGTGGTGGTCGTCCCGCGGGCTTGTGGCTGGTGGCCGTGCCCCTGCTGCAGGGATTCGGGATCTTCCTGCTGGCCTCGTCCTCGGCCCGTTTGTACGTGGTGATCCTCAGCGGCGCTCGGGGTGATGCGGTGGCGCTTGCGGTCTGCACCGTCAGCATCGCGCTGGGTATTCTGCTCGGGCCCACGATCCCCTTGGGCTACCTGGGGAGCGTGTTGCTGGGCCGTGCCCGCGGGTCCCGGGCGGGTGCCTTTCGGCGAGCGCTACTCCTCGTTGGCGCTATGCTGGCGGGGCTGACGCTCGCGCTCGCCCTGTAGGCCCCTACTCCTCGGCCCCCGCGGGCCTGCGGGCCACGAAGATGCCGTACTCGCAGAGCCCCAGGCGATCGAGCCGGTGCTGGTGGATGCAACCGATGGCGTTGAGCAGGGCCGAGCCTGGCAGGATCCCCAGTTTGCCCAACAGCCAGGTGGCTGGGAGGGACAGCCAGCCCACCACCGCGATGCGCCAGCGGGTGGGCCGGACCTGCGCGGTGCGGTCCAGCCAGCGGATGTCCTCGAAGCCCGCCTGGGCCAGCTGGGCCGCGAAGCTCTGTCGGCCGGGGATCTCCGGCCTGACCCAGCCGGTGAGGAAACGCTCAACGGCGCGTCGGTCGGCCGGGGCGCTCGGCTCGCGGACCAGGAAGAGATCCGCCAGCACCAGCCGCCCGCCTGGCACCAGCAGCCGGTGCAGCTCCTGCAGCAGGACCCCCTTGTCAGGCGCGTGGTTGGCGCTCTCGTAGGCCACCACGGCCTCGAAGCCGCCGTCGGCCAGCTCCGTCTGGGTGTAGTCCCTGCGCTCGAAGCGCAGTTGCTCGCGCGCCGACGATGCCGCTGCGCGACGACGAGCCACGCCCAGCTGTACATCGCTGGTGTTGATGCCCAGGACCTCCACGCCGAGCCTCTCCGCCGCGTACAGGGCTGTGGAACCCACGCCGCAGCCCGCATCCAGCAGGCGGTCTCCCGGGCGCAGCTCCGCCAGCTCGCAGAGGCGCTGATTGCCGCGCTCCAGGGCTTGGTCGGTGGTGCGGACGTCAGGCTCCCACAGCCCGAAGTGCAGGGCGTCTGACGACCACAGCAGGTCGTAGGCCGCTTGGTTCTCGTCGTAGTAGCGGCGCACCGCACGGTCCCGCTCGCTGGACTCCGGCGTTCCTGGAAGGGGCCTGAGGCTCAGGGTGGCTTCGCAGCAGGCGTGGCCCTGGCTGCGGCGCCGTGTGCAGCGGTAGCGAAGGTCGGGATCGATACCTTCCACCAGCCCCGCTTCGTAGCGGTCGAAGGCCGCGCAGTGGGCCGGGGTCCAGCCCTCCAGATCACCCCAGGGGCAGTGGGTGGCCTCGATCACGATCTCATCGGGGCTCTCGCGGGTCACCCGGCTGCGGGTGCCGAAGGTGGCGTCGGTGGCGAGCATAGCGGTGGCCGCACCCCGCAGGTTGTGGTCGACCCTCAGCTGTCGGGCCACCTCGAGAGCGTCGGCGCGGCCTCGCTCGTACATGAGCTGGCCCAGCCTTCGGCGTTGCTCGGGGCTGTCCGCGTCGTTCCAGATGTCGCGGAACAGGATCCCCAGGGCCTGGCTGACCATCCCGAGGCGCCCCCGCTTGGGCAGCCAACCCCTGCGAGCAAGGGCTTCGATGATCCGGCCTGTGAGGGTCATGACGCCGATGTCTATCTCGTTGACAGTCCAGGAGCGGACGGAGTATTTCACTCGGCCCCACCCAGCTCGCAGGCTCCGACTCCATGGGAAACATCTTCGGCCGCCGCTTCCGCATCGCCACCTGGGGTGAGTCCCACGGCCCGGCGCTCGGAGCGGTCATCGACGGTTGCCCGGCGGGTCTCGCTCTCGATCCGGGGGTCATCCGTGCCGACCTGGATCGGGACGTGCCCGTCGAGGCCATCGGCACCACTCGGCGTGAGCCCAATCGGGTGGAGATCCTGAGCGGCTTGTTCGAGGGTCGCACCATCGGCACCCCCATCTCGTTGCTGGTGCGAAACGAGCAGGTGCGGTCCGACAGCTACCATTCGCGGCAGCATACCCCGCGCCCGGGCCACGGTGATCTGACCTACCGCCAGCGCTGGGGTCATGTGGACTGGCGTGGTGGATCCCGGGCCAGCGGCCGCGAGTGCATCGCCCGGGTGGCGGCCGGTGCTGTCGCGCGGGCCCTGCTGGCGGGTTGCGGCGTCACCGTGGTGTCCAGCCTCATCGAGCTCGCGGGGCTCCCGGCGGACTCGGACGACGGCCTGACGGCGGCCGTGGAACGGGCGCGGGAGATCAAGGCGGCCGGCGGGTCCTCCGGCGGCATGGCTCAGGTGGAGATCTCCGGGCTGCCCGCGGGCTTCGGCGCACCGGTGTTCCACAAGCTCGAGGCCGAACTCTCCGCCGCGATCATGGGGATCGGAGGCGTGCGCTCCTTCGCCATCGGCCAGGGCTACGAGGCCCATCGCGCCACCGGCCCCGCCTTCAACGATCCCATCGTGATGGTGGACGGTGTGCCGGCCAGCCCCAGCAACCGCGCGGGCGGTGTGGCCGCCGGCATCTCCACCGGGGATCCCCTCCGGTTCCGCTTTGCGGTCAAGCCCACCCCCTCCGTGACCCAGCCCCAGCGCACCGTGGACCTCGTCAGCGGCGCTGCGGTCGAGGTCTCGGTCGATGGTCACTTCGACGCGAACTTCACCCCACGGGTCGCAGTGGTGGCGGAGGCCATGGCCTGCCTGGTGCTGGTGGACCACCTGCTCGAGGGCGGCGGCCTGCACCCCACCCGCTTCGAGCGATCCGAGCTGGTACTGGCCCGCAAGGGCGGATGAACCCATGGCCAGGCCGCCTCGCCGGGGCTGGTGGCTGCTGCTCGCCGCGGTGCTGCTGATCGGCCTGGGGCTGTTTCGGGGTGACTGGGGCCGCGCCGCCGACCTGATGACCTATGGCGACTTCGACGCTCCGCCGTCGGAGGGCCAGGCCGGCATCATGTACCTGGGACCAGGCACTCCGGATCTCGCCGTGGAGAAGGTCTACGACTTCGCCCACGGCCCCGAGTGGCACCCGCTGATCGCGCTGGGACTGCTCTTCGTGATCATCCTCGCCTGGCGCACCGCGCGGGCTCGGGACCTGGGGAGCCGCCGCTGGCTGGTGCAGTGGCTCACGTTCGTGGGCACGCGGCTGGGCGTGCTGCGGGTGGGGCTGGTGTTGCCCATCCCCCGCTGTGCCCTGGGGGTCACCCCGCTGCTCAACTGCCAGATGTGCGAGATGGCAGTCGGCGCCTGTCCCATCGCCGCCCTGCAGGGGGGGCTGCGCGCTGGACAACTGCCCGCACTGGCCCTGGGGGTGATCCTGGGCGCTGGCGCTGTTGCCGGGCGTTGGTTCTGCGGCTGGATGTGCCCCTTCGGGCTCATCGAGGACCTGATGGGTCGCGTCGGGCGGCTGTGGTCCTGGCGGCTCGAGCTCCCTCGCGCTCTCGAGTGGGGGCGCTTCGCCATGCTGGGTTTCGTGCTGCTGGGGGCGTTGTTGGCGGTGCCCCTGGGCTTCGAGCGGGTGTTGCCCTTCTGCGCCACCTTCTGCGCCTCGGGCAAGGTGCTGGGGCTGGGACCCTACTACCTGACCACGGGCATCTCCGTGGTGCCGGAGGCCTGGCCCACGGTGCTCTTCCACGGCGCGCTGTTGCTGCTCTGGGCCGGGCTCACCCTCGCGCTGGCCGGTCGCTTCTTCTGCCGCTTCGGCTGCCCCCTCGGCGCTGCCCTGGGCTTGATGAACGACACCGCGTTGGTGCGCATCGAGGGCGACACCGCGACGTGCGCGGCCTGCGACGGCTGCCGGGATGTCTGCCCTGTGGGCGCGAGCTACAGGGATCCCGGATTCCTGGCTCGGACCGGCTGCATTCGCTGCGGCCGCTGCGTGAGCCGCTGCACCCGGGCCAACCGGCACTGGGTGCTGCCTGCGGTGGAGAAGGCCCGCGATGCGCAGACCTGATCTGTTCGACCTGCCCCTGAGCCTGCGCCTGGGACTGGTGCGCCGGCTGTTGAAGCGGCGCGCCCTCAGCCCCGAGGCCATGGCAGCGGGGGCGACGATGCGCGTGGTCAAGGGGCTCGAGCAGGCTGCCGCCCGCGCGCCGCCG
>CAYZVO010000330.1:0-5725 GCA_964481655.1 uncultured Enterobacterales bacterium
CCTACGATGCCGACAGCAAGCGCCGTGCCAGATCCGGGCCGACGATTATGGTCAAGGCGAGGGGCGGCGGGCTCGGGACGAGTTGTGGTAGAACTCCGGCCCATGAGCCGTCGCCTCCGATGCCCTCTCGCGCTCTGCGCCCTCGCCCTGTCCGCGGGCTCCAGCGCGGCGGTCGCCGGTGAGTTCGAGCTCGAGACCGTCGCCCAGCTGCGCCACGATCACTTCGGCGATCTCTACGTCCCCGCATGGCAGCTGCTGCGCTTCCAGCAGGACGCCGGCCCCGTGGGGCTGCAGGGCTACGCCGGCCTCGAGTGGATGGCGGGCTTCCCGGTGCCTGGCGACACCGATCTGTATGAGCTGAGCGCCGCGGGCAGCCTCGGCCGCGGTGACTGGTCCCTGGGCCGGCAGCGGGGCATGGGCGCCCTGCGCGCCCAGACCTTCGACGGCGGCCACTACAGCCACGCCATCGGCGACAGGCTCCGGGCCACGGCCTGGGGCGGGGTGGCCCGCCACCAGGACATCGACGACATCCTCGACTACGCCGGCATGGGCCGCGCCGAGCTGGACTGGTTGGGGGATGGCCTGTGGCTGCGCGGCGGGGCCGAGTTCGCCATGGGGCCAGAGACCCCCCTCATCGCGCGCCAGGACCTGCAGGGGATGCTGCGCCTGGGTTCCGGCCCTCGCGCGGGCCGCTTCGGGGCGCGCGCCGTGGTCGCCGAGCCCATCGACACGGGCGAGGGAGCGGTGCTCGAGTGGGCCCGGGCCGATGTGGCCGTGCGCCCCTGGAGCCCCCTCGAGCTGTCGGCCCACGCTCAGCACCGCGAGGCCGCGGACCCCGGCTCCCTCTTCGGCGACGCCATCCTCGACGCCCTGGCCGGCGGCGTGGTCCAGGAGCTCGGCGGCGGCGCCCGGCTCATCGGCGCCCGCTGGTCCTCCCTGTCCATGCGCTACGCGCTCGTCGGCTACGGCGAGGGCCACAGCTGGGGCTACCGGGCCGACGTCGCCTGGCAGCCCGGACGCAGCGACGCCACCTGGCGGGTGAGCCCGGGCCTGAGCTCCCGCGCGGGGCCCGGAGGACAGTTCCACGCCGTCTCCTCCCTGCTGCGCTGGCGGGCGAGCGACGCCACGGCGGTGTCCGCCACGGTGGCGCTGGTGCCCTACCAGAAGGTCGATGAGCCCTGGACCACGCTGGTCACCGGGGGGCTGCAGCTGCAGCAGCAGGTCCTGGACTGGGCCCGGATCGGCGCGATGGTGGATCTGGCGGCGGATGATGCGGGGCTGATGGATGTGCGGGGTGGTGCCACCTTGAACTTCGGGTGGGGATCATGAGAGCTATCAGCTGTCAGCTGTCAGCTGTCAGCGCCCGCTGGCGCTCGCTGGTGGTCGTGCTGGCGTCCTGCCTCCTGGTGGTGCTGGCGGTCGGGGCCGAGGCCGGGTCGATCCCCGCCTTCGATCACGACCTGCACAAGGCGGCCAACGAGAAGGCGGGGCTATCGTGTGTGGCCTGCCACACCCTCGGTCCCGGCGGGAGCGGCCCGACGGGGATGGCGGCGACCATGATCGTCGAGCGCGAAGCCCTGTGCCACGGCTGCCATGTGAAGGGAGCGACGCTCCCCGTCGATGGCGCGAAGCTGGTGAAGGGACCTCGCAGCTGCGAGGCCTGCCACGCCTCCACCCCGGTGCCGGCGAGCCACGGCGCGGGCTGGAAGGCCGGCCACGGGCCCGACGCGCGCATGGACGCCGGCGGTTGCCGCGACTGCCACAAGCAGCGCGAGTGCGTGGACTGCCACGAGCGCAAGGACGGCGCGCAGTTCCGCGTGCACGACCGCGGCTGGGAGTACCTGCACGGCATCGCCGCGCGCACCGACCCCGCCTCCTGCGACGGCTGCCACCTGCAGGCCGACTGCGTGTCCTGTCACGCCACCGACCGCGGGAGGGCGCCGTGAGGGCTCTGCTGTTGGTGGTGGCGCTCGCCGTGGGCTGCGGGCCGGCCGACCCCTGCGCGGGCTGGAACGACAGCCTCGAGGGTGACGGGGGCCTGCAGCTGACCGAGGCCGAGCACGGCGTGGCCTGGGGCCAGACCGCCTGCTTCCAGTGCCACCAGGCCTGGACCATCCACCCCCCCGACTGCGTGGCGGATGGGACCCTCGAGTACATCGACGAGCTGGTGGATTTCGAGGATTCTTACAGTTGTACCGGGTGCCACGGGATGAACGGCACCGCCGAGGACGACTGGGTCGATACGACCTCCAGCGCCAGCTAGCTCCGGGGTCCCCGCAGCGCCTCCCACCAGTGGCCCGGGTGGGCGTAGATCACCCGGAAGGCTTCGTACCAGACCACCGTGGCCCAGGTGACCACCAACCACAGCAGCGAGGCCTCGAGGGGCAGGTTGGTCCAGCCGGGGATGAAGATCCCCATCATCTGCTCTTCCTGGTAGCCCCACCACTGGTAGGGCACCGCCAGGCTGGCCTCCCACAGCTGGGAGACCGCCACGGTCACGAACATCACCAGGGCGAAGGCGCGCCAGCTGATGAGGGCCTTGACCGAGGGGTACATCAGCACCACCGGCCCGAAGGCCGCCAGCACCAGGAAGGTGAAGTAGCCGGGGAAGCCCTCGTGGTGGTCGTGGGGGCCGTACCACTTGTAGACGAAGGCGGCGGCCACCAGGGCCAGGCAGAACAGCAGCGAGGGCCAGTGCAGCACCAGGATGCCCTTCTCGGGGGTGGGGTGCCGTCCGCGGCTGTGCAGCCAGGCCACCTTGACCCAGACATAGGCCAGCAGGATCACCACGAAGCCCATGATGTAGAAGACGAACTCCTCGATGGGGACCTCGCCGCCCACCACCGGGATCATGATGCCCAGCGTGGCGTCGAGGTTGACGAAGGTGAAGAAGCTGGTGGCGAAGAGGATGTCGAGCACGCAGCCGATGCCGGGCAGGATCACCAGCACCGTGTAGAAGGCCTTGCGGTCCGGGATGGCGATGTCCTTGTGCCGCAGGAACCAGATGCCCATGGCGATGGCCGGGATGATCCAGAAGCCCAGGGACATGGTGTAGCCGAGGGGGGTGGGGTTGCCCTCGAGGGGCATCAGCGGCCGCGGCTCGCGGATGGTGGCCAGGGTGAGCATCGTGGGCAGGATGATCACCCCGAGCATGGCCAGCAGGGTGGGGCCTGGAAGGTGGAAGTGGCGCTTGGACATGGGGCTCCCCGCGTGTCGTGCACGGTCCCGAGTGCCATATCCCCTCTCGAGCCCCCGCAGGAGGCCCCGGGGAAACAGGACAAGAATGTTCTCGGGAGTTGATGGGCGGACAGAAAGTGTCCAGACATCGAAGAGGCGGGCGAATACACTGCATGTGTGAGACGAAACGGAGTCGCCATGCAGTCCCTTCCTTCCAGCCCCGCCCGCCGCAGCCCCGTCTTCCGCCTCCGCGGCCTGACCGAGGCCCCGCCGGTGGGCGAGTGGGCCTTCCAGGCCCACCGCGCCGCCCCCCTGCCCGCGCTCTCTCTGCGCTCTGGCGATGTGCTCTGCGTGTCCGACGACCTGCCGGAAGGCTCCGTCGAGGTGCTGCGGCCGCGCTCCCCCGGGCACCCCATGCTCGGCCACCGCCGCCGCGGTCAGCTCCGCTCCCTCCCCGCCGACCTGCCCTGCTCGGACTCCCTCTGGGCCCCTGTCGGCTCCATCACCGCGGTCTGGCGCCGGGGGCTCTCTGCCAGCGTCGCGCCGCTGGCTGCATCGTCCGGCGCCGCCTCCGCGACCCAGCGCGCTGTCTGTGTCCGTGTGCCCCAGGCCGCCGTGGCCCTCGTGCGCGCCGAGCAGCCGGAGCTGCTCGGGGCCCAGCTGCAGGCGGCGGCCCAGCCTGGCGGCACCGTGCTGGTCTTCCCGGGCAGCGCCTCCGACGCTCGCCCTGTGGCCCAGGCCAGCACTCAGCAGCTGCGCGAGCTCGCAGAGCGCATCGCCCAGGCCCTCGGCCCGGACGCCCGGGTCCACACCGCGTCGGCAGCCGAGCTGGTGGTCTGCGCGTCCCGCGCCCTCGACCTGGCTGGTGCGGAGCGGCTCCAGCGCTCCCTGGCTCGTCAGCTCCGGATTCCCATCGCCGTCGCCGTGGCCGCGGACGAAGCCGAGGCCGTCAGCGCGGCCCGGTCCCTCGGCGCCGATCAGCTGCTCTTCGTGCTCCCCGTCCCCGAGCCCGCCTCGACGGCCGCCCCGCCGCCCCCGGCCGCCGCCGCCCCCCGGCCCCCCCCCCCCCCGGGGCGCCCCCCCCCCCCCCCCCCGCCCCCGCGCGGGGGCCCGCGCCCGCGCCCTCCTGGCCCGCTCGCGAACCCGCGCCGCGGCGCCGGGCCCGGCGGCCGGCCGCTGCCGGCGCGGTCCAGCTGGGCCTCTTCGAACGCGCCGAAGCAGCGTGAGCCTCCCGGGTGGGCCCGGCCCCCGCCCGTGCGCTATCCTGCGCCCATGAGCGCTCACCTCGTACCCGCAGGCGCCGTCATCGGCGTGATCCATCTCCCCCCTCTGCCAGGCAGCCCCCGGCCGGGGCCGCGACGCCAGGCGCTGCTGGACCGCGCGCTGCACGACGCGGACGCCCTGGCCCGTGGTGGCGCCGCCGCGTGCATCATCGAGAACCTCGGTGACGCCCCCTTCGCGGCCAGTGATGTCGAGCCCCACGTGGTGGCCTGGATGGCGGTCATCGCGGCCCAGGTCAAGCAGCGCGTCGGCGACCAGCTGAAGGTCGGCATCAACGTCCTGCGCAACGCTGGCCTGCACGCCCTCGGGGTCGCCTCGGCGGTGGACGCCGACTTCATCCGGATCAACATCCTGTCCGGCACCATGGTCACCGACCAGGGCATCATCCAGGGCCAGGCGCGCGAGCTGATGCTCTACCGGCGGCGGCTGGGGCTCGGCTGCTCGGTGGCGGCGGACATCCTGGTCAAGCACGCCAGCCCGGTGGGTGAGCTCTCCATCGAGCAGGCCGCCCGGGACACCTACCTGCGGGGTGGCGCCGACGCCCTGATCGTCACCGGTGCCGGCACGGGCCTGGCGGCCGATCCGGCCCGGCTCCAGGCGGCCCGTGCTGCGGTGCCCGATGCTCCCCTGTGGCTGGGCAGCGGCTTGACCCCCGACAACGCAGCGACGTTCCGTCCCCACTGCGACGCCGCCATCGTCGGCACCTGGCTGCATCGGGACGCCGACCTGGAGCAGCCCCTCGAGGCCGATCGCGTGCGGCGGGTGGTCCAGGCGTTCAGGGGATCCTAGCGCTGGTGGGGAGGGGGGGGGGGGGGGGGGGAATAACCGGCCCCCCCCAAAAGCCCCCCCCCCCGCGGGGGCCCCCCCCCCCCGGGGGGCGCCCCGCCGCCGGCCGCCAGGAGCTCGGTCACCCCGGCGTGCGCGCTGACGACCACGACCGGCCGCGGCCCCCCCCGCTCCAGGACGATCCGGCAGGCGCGCTGCACGCCCTCGCCGGTCGCCAGGGCGGCGCCGCCGAACTTGAGGACGCGTAGGGGCTCGGGAGGGGGTGACACGGCGGACACAACGCGCGCGGGGGCGCGGGGTTCGGGCGGCTCGCGAAACCGGGGGCCATGGAGCGGACAGCCGACCCCGGCCCTTATGATAGGCGCCCCGTGCGCGAAGCCACCCCCCCGCCATCCGGCCACCGCGCAATCGGCGCCCAGGAGCAGACCCGGAGCAGCCCGTCATGACCGAGAAGCAGCCCAGCGACCAGATCTACGACAGG
>CAYZVO010000331.1:0-5719 GCA_964481655.1 uncultured Enterobacterales bacterium
ACCTCGGCCTGTCCTGGGCGACCATCCACAAGCAGCGCTGGCTCCACGTGCCCAGTGGCACCACGGTTCACGACCGCCCACCCTTCGAGGTGCCGTGGTCCTGCTTCGGGCTGGTGGCGGTGCTGCTGGCGCTGCGGAGCTGGTGGAGCTCGCCGCGGGGCCTGCTCGAGCAGCGCCCGCCCTGGCGAGGCCGCCGGCCGCGCCGCCGCACGCTGCAGCGCTGGTTGGACCGCCTGGCCCCCGATGCACTGCACTGGCACGCGGCCATGCGCGAGGTGGTGGTGGACCGGCTTGCGCCCTCGACCCTGGAGGAATTGTTCCCGGCGGGCTTGGACCCGCCGGGAACGGTGGCGCGGTTCGGGATTCACGGCCCCCAAGTCTGCAAACTGGAAAACGGGCTCGAGATCCTGATGAAAGCTGCGCCGCCCCTAAGTGTGCCCTGGTCTGCCCTCCTGGTCGAGGCGCAACGGAGACGGATGGCAGACACCCACCGCTGACGACCACGCTGCGCTGCAGGAATCGTTCCTGGGAGCGCCATCCGGGATCTGCGCTGGGACCGTCATCGTGGGCGGCAATCGAATTCCCACAGACGGTGGCGTCGGCGCTGTCCAGCCCCCGCGCCATGACGTGCATTCCCCGTGACCGAGGAGGTCCCATGCACGTCAGCCCCATGGCCATCCTGCGCTTCCAGGTGATCAGCGCGTACCTGGCCGACGACCCACCCCGCGGCCAACGCGGCGCCAAGCGCGCCCAGTTGGCCGACAAGACCTGGCTGCTGCCCGATGGCAGCCAGCGGCAGTTCACCGCCGAGACCATCCGCAGCTGGGTGCAGCGCTACCGCGACGGCGGCCTGGCCGCCCTCGAGGACAAGACGCGCAGCCAGCGCGGCGTCACCGCCCTGACCGAAGAGCAGATCGAGCTGTTCTGCAAGCTGAAGCGAGAGGTCCCGGAGCGGTCCTTGGACCGCCTCATCCGGATCGCCGAAGAGGTCGAGCTGGTGCCCAAGGGCATCGTCCTCCGCAGCACCCTGCACCGCGCCCTGCGACAGCGCGGCCTGTCGGGCCGGCCGAGGTCCGAGGCCACGGTCACCGACCTGGACCGCTGGGAGGCCGACTTCCCCAACGAGCTGTGGCAGTCCGACATGCTGGCCGGCCCCTGGCTGCCCGACCCCGCCAAGCCCGGCAAGAAGCGCCGCGCCTGGCTGTACGCCTTCCTGGACGACCACAGCCGCCGGCTGCTGTACGGCCGGTTCAGCTTCAAGGGCGACCTGCCGGGCCTCGAGCTGTGCTTCCGCCAGGCCATCCGCAAGTGCGGGGTCCCGCGCCGCGTCTACTACGACAACGGGGCGGTCTACCGGGCCAAGCACATGCAGCAAGTCTGCGCCGCGTTGGGCGTGCACCGAGTTCACTTCACCACGCCCTACAGACCGCAGGGTCACGGCAAGATCGAAGCCTTCAACAGGCTGTGCCGCGCCGCCTTCATCGCCGAGGTCAAGGCGTCCAGCATCACCACCATCGAGCGGTTGAACCAGGCCTTCGCCGTCTGGGCCGAGCGCTTCTACAACCAGCGGGTCCATGGTGAGACCCACGAGACACCCCGGGACCGCTGGCGAGCCGGGCTGGACCGTGTCCAGCACGTCGAGGAGCGCGCCCTGCGCGAGGCCTTCCTGTGGGGCGAGCAGCGCAAGGCCGACAAGACCGGCATCTTCGGCCTGCACGGCCGGCGCTTCCAGGTGTCCGCGGAGCTGGCCCGCAAGAAGGTCGAGGTCCGCTACGACCCCGAGCACCTGGACCTGGTCGAGGTCTGGTTCGACGGCCGCTTCCGCGAGCGCCTCGCCCCCTTCGAGGTCCAGCGCCACCGTCGCCCCAAGGCCGCCCAGCCGGCCCAGGAGGACCGTGAGCCCATCGCCGACTGGCTGGGCCACATGGTGGGCCGGCACGCCCAGGAGGGGCCCTGCGACCCCGCCGACGAGCTGCGCGAGGAGCTGGCCCGTCGAGCCGAGGCAAACCAAGCCGTGGCCCGCATCCTGCGCGACCGCATCGCGCCCGAGGTCTACGACGAGGCCATCGTCATGGACTTCCTCGAGCGCCACGGCCCCTACGAGCCCGACCCCGCCGACGAGCTGATCGCCATGACCGTCGAACAGGCCGGCAGCGACCAGCACGTGAGGGTCTACCTGGAGGCCCTCGAGACCGCGCACGCAGGAGGGCTGCTGCTGTGAACACACCCACCGTCCCAAAGACCCAAAAGCGTCGCCTGCAGGCCCACTTCGGCTTCACCGGCATGCCCTTCCGCAAGAACGTCGGTGCCCACCAGATGTTCGACAGCAGCGCCCAGCGCGAGCTGCTGCACGGCCTGAACTTGTGGCTGGAGGTCCGCGGGTTGGCCCTGGTCACCGGGCCCAGCGGTGCTGGCAAGTCGATCACCCTGCGCAGGTTCGTCCGGGAGCTGCCGTCCGAGCGCTACGTGGTCTTCCGCTTCAACCAGATCCCCACCACCCCTGGTGGCTTCCTGCGCGCCCTGTCCCGCCGCCTGGGCCTGCGCACCCGCAGCTACGTCAGCGACATGTTCGACGCCGCCAAGGACTGCCTGGGCAGCTGGGAGGACCGCCACGGCACCCACCCCATCGTCATCATGGACGACGCCGAGGGCATGCGCACCGAGACCCTGGACCTTGTCCGACGGCTGACCGCCGGCGAGCTGGACGCCGACGATCGCTTCAGCGTCCTGCTGGCCGCCACCGAGCGCCTGCTGACCACCTTGCGCGAGCCCATCCTGGCGCCGCTGTGCACCCGCTTCGGCTACGTCCAGGCCCTGCGCGCCTTCAGCATCGAGGACACCCGCAACTACGTCCGCTTCCACCTCGAGCACGCCGACACCGACCCGCAGCTGTTCAGCGACCAAGCGGCCACCGCCCTGTTCCACGCCACCGAGGGCGTGCCCAGGTCCATCAACCAGCTGGCGCTGCAGGCCCTGATCCAGACCGTGGTCGAGGGCAGGGACAAGGTCGACGGCAAGCTGATGAAGCGGGTCATCCACCACCACCCGCTGTACAGCACCGCCAAGTAGACCGCGAGGGCTTCATGGGACGCGCACGACCTGCGCGTCCCATCGTCGTCGACGGGATCGGGCACGTGCCATGGGACGCGGTGGACGATGGTGTCCCAGCTTCGTGGGGCGCAGAGCCGAGCGCGGTAGCCGAAGAGCCATGGGACGCATGACACATGCGCGTCCCACCGTCTTGGACGGGATCGTCGAGGTGTCATGGGACGCCGGGCGGCACGGAGTCCCAGGTCGCTGTCCCGGCTACGCCTGGCCGCAGGGTTGGGAACCTGTGTCGAGCCAGATCCCAGGTCGACTGCCAGGAAACCTACGTGGGATGGAGCTAGGAGCGGAGTGCGGGATCAGACAGCCTGGGTGACGCGACGCTCGCTCCTGGTCGGTCGTCCCCCATCGCTGACGGCGGGCGCGGAGGAAGGGAGACAGCATCGCCACAGCGATCTGGATCGCCCCGGCGAGGGCCTCTGGCCAGGTGGCTCCGATGCGCTCCATCTTGGGTCTCCCTGCTGCCCGGGAACACGGACGTCGTCTCGCCCGACGGGGGAGACGGGAGACTGGACACCAGCGCCGCCATCGCGCGTCACCGCCAGCCGAGGTGAGCCCCCTCACCGGCCCTCCGAGGACGGGTCGCGCGAGGGGCGCTACCCTTTCCCCATGCCCACCCGCCCCGATCTCCTCCGCGCCCGCGCCTTCCTCAAGGACACGACCCGCCTGGAGGTCGACTTCCGCCAGACGCCCCAGTCCCGGGGCCTGCCCCCACCGCCGGTGCAGAAGCCCTGCGCGGCCGATGTCCCGCGCATCCCCCTGCCGCCGCCGGATCTGGACAGCGACGTCTCCGTCGTCGAGGCCATCGCGGGCCGCCGCAGCCATCGGCGCTACGCCGACGCGCCGCTCGGCCTCGATGAGCTCTCATTCCTGCTGTGGGCCACCCAGGGCGTCCAGCGCCGCAGCGGCGACGTGGCCACGTTCCGGCCGGTGCCGTCGGCGGGCGCGCGGCATGCCTTCGTGACCTACCTGTGCGCCCTTCGGATCGAGGATCTGGCGGTCGGGATCTACCGCTACCTGCCCCTCGAGCACGCCTTGGTGCTCGAGCGCGCGCTCCCCGCTCTGCCCAGCCTGCTGGGGCCCGCGACCCTGGGACAGCGCTGGGTGGCCGGCGCCGCGGTGATGTTCGCCTGGAGCACCATCCCCGCACGCATGGAGTGGCGCTACGACCTGGCCGCACACCGGGTGATCGCGATGGACGCCGGCCACCTGTGCCAGAACCTGTACCTCGCCTGCGAGGCGGTGGGCGCAGGCACCTGCGCCATCGCCGCCTACAAGCAGGGCGCCATGGACGCGCTGCTGGGCCTGGACGGCGAGGACGAGTTCACGGTCTACCTGGCCCCGGTGGGCAAGCTGAACGGCTGATTCGGTCCGGAGGCCTTTCCACCCTCCACGGACTTCGATAGCATTCCTCCGGAACCCAAGGGAGGAAGCACTCATGAAGCTCACGATCGCGTTGCTGCTGGCAGCTGTCCCCTCGACCGCCCTGGCGTGGCCGAGCTCTTCGGACTGGGAGGCGCTGACCCAGAGCGGCTCGATGATGACCGACCCTGAAGAGGACGGCTACATCGTTGGAGACGACGCTGTCGAAGACTGCCACGACCTCGTGGGAGACACCAGCAACCCCGTGATGTCCTGGTTCCTCGACGACACGATGCTCTATCTGAAGATGCAGCTCAATGACGATCCACTCGCCTGCATCCTCTACGACGATGGACAGTGGGGCTTCCTCATCGAGACCGATGGCACGACGACGACCTACGAGCACGCCCTGGCGGCCAACGCCGGCAGCACGGAAGTCGCGCTGTTCGCCAACACCGACGGGGGAACGGGGATTCGGGAAGAAGCGGAGGACATGCTGGAGTTGGCCACCTCCAGCAAGATCGGCGACATGACGGTCGTGTCGACCTCGACCACCACCTTCGGGAGTGAGCCGGAAGCCGACCTGGTCTTCGCGTGGTCGCTGCAGGACCTACTCGACCGAGGGGTCCTCACACCCACCGGACCGTTCCAACTCACTGCAGCCACGAGCCAGAGCGGGTGGTTCACCGTCCTGCTCAACCACGACGGCGCCGGCGCCGACTCCAGCGGCCCCGCCGGCGCCCTGGCCACCCACCTGTCCGACGCCATCTACATCGACGAAGACGGGGACGACCTGTACTACTTCGCGGAGCTCACGGCCGGAACCCTGCCCGACGATCCCGACACCGACCTCGACGGCCTCGACGACGGCGAGGAGGTGTACACGCACGAGACCGATCCCCTGGACGATGACTCTGACGACGACGGCCTCATGGACGGCCAGGACATCGACGCCTGCGGCGACCCGAACAACGCCGACACCGACGACGACGGGCTGACTGACGGCGACGAATACCACACCCACGGCACCAGCCCCTGCGACGCGGACAGTGACGACGACGGGCTCGACGACGGGGAAGAGGTCGAGACCCACGGCACGGACCCCAACCTCGCCGACACGGACGAAGACGGCCTGAGCGACGGCGAAGAGGTCGATACCTACGGCACCGATCCCATCCTCGCCGACTCGGACAACGACGGCCTGAACGACGGCGACGAGATCGACAACGACTGCGACCCCAACACCGCCGAC
>CAYZVO010000332.1:0-5713 GCA_964481655.1 uncultured Enterobacterales bacterium
CCATCTCCGAGCGCCACGGGCTCACCCACACCGGGCTGCTGTCGCTGACCGAGGCGTGGAACGGCGACCTGCTGATCGGCACGGCCGGCGGAGGCATCTTCCGGCTGGACGGCGTCGAGGCCACCCCCCTGTTCCCGCCCGGCAGCCCGCTGGACAACGCCAAGGTGGTGTCGATGGCCACCGGCGCGGGCGGCGTGATCTACGCCAGCCTCTACGAGCAGGGCGTCGCCCGCCTCGGCGACGGTGAGATCACCATGCTCGGCACCGAGCAGGGCCTGGCGGACCTGCGCACCTCGGCGGTCTTCCAGGACCGCGCCGGTGGCCTGTGGATCGGCCACTACAGCGGCATGCTCGAGCGCATCCACGACGACGGCGTCCAGCGCTTCGGCCCCGATCAGGGCATGCCCGGCCAGGCGGTCCTGGCCATCACCCAGCACAGCGACGGCACCGTGTGGATCGGCACCCGCGGTGGCGGCGCGGGCCGGATCGTCAACGGTGTCTTCGTGCCCTTCGAGCTCGATGATCAGCTCCCCAGCGACAACGTCAACGCCATCCACGAGACCGGCGCGGGCACGCTGTGGTTCTGCACCTCCGAGGGCCTGGCGCGCTACCACGGCGAGGAGCTGCTCACCATCGGCCGCGAGCAGGGCCTGCCCGCCGGCGCCGTCTACGACATCACCATGGACCGGGGCGGCAAGCTCTGGCTCACCACGGACAAGGGCATCGTCGAGATTCACCGCACCGAGATCGACGCCCTGGCCACCGCCAAGGTCGGCGAGCTGAGTGCCCAGTTGTACGACGACACCCGGGGGATGCTGACCGCAGAGTGCAGCGGCGCGCACCAGAACGCCGTGCTCAAGAGCTCGGGGAACGCCGTGTTCGTGGCCACGAGCCACGGCCTCGTGGTGGTCGAGCCCATGCGACAGTTCGAAGAACCACCGCCTCCTCGGACCACCATCACCGGCGTCTCGGTGGGCGGGAGCCCGACCACGCTGGCCGCCCTGGACGCTCATCCCAAGGTGGGCAGGGGACGAGCGGACATCACCTTCAGCTACCTGACCACCTCGAACCTCCAACCCCGCGCCACCCGGTACCGCTACCGCCTGGTGGGGCTGGACGCCGCCTGGACCGAGACCCCGACCACCACACCCGCGCGCTACCCCGCGCTGCCCCCGGGGCGCTACACCTTCGAGGTCCAGGCCAGTGTGGACGGCGACTGGGCTGGCCCCGCCGCACAGCAGAGCTTCACCGTGGCCCGCCAGCCGTGGCAGTGGACCTGGCTGTGGCTGAGCCTGGCCCTGCTGGGCGCAGTGGCCACCGCCACCCTCCACCGTCGACGGGTCCGCAACGCCGCGATCAGCCAGCAGGAGCTCGAGGCCGCCCTGGACGCCAAGGCCCGCGAGCTGCGGGACGCCGCGCTGGTCGATCCCCTCACCGGCCTGCGCAACCGGCGCTTCGTGATGGAGGTGATCCTCCCCGAGGTGGTCGCGTTCCTGGCTCAGAAGGTCCAGATCAGGCAGAGCGGGACCCAGCGCCGGAGCACCGCGGAGACGGGCGTGTACGGGGTGTTCCTGTTCGACGTGGACTTCTTCAAGAAGATCAACGACACCCTGGGCCACGAGGCCGGAGACCGGATGCTGCAGCAGTTTTCCTACCTGCTGCGCCGCTCGGTCCGGCAGGACGACTTCGTGGTCCGCTGGGGCGGCGAGGAGTTCCTGGTGGTGCTGCGCTTCAGCGACCACGACCACCTGGATCAGTACGCCCGCCGGGTCCGGGAACAGGTGGAGCGGACCACCTTCCTGGTGAGCGAGGCCTCCGGGGGCGCCCTCAAGAAGACCGCCTCCCTCGGCTACGTGTCGCTGCCATTCTTCGACGAGGAGCCCAACCTGCTGGAGTTCGAGCAGGCGCTGCTGCTGGCCGATCAGGCCCTGTACTACGCCAAGGAGAGCGGCCGGAACCGAGCCGTGCGCGCGGTCTCGACCGGCAAGGTCCCCCAGCCCGCCGAGCTTCGCCAGATGGTGCGCTCCCTGGACTGGGCCATCGACAACGGCTTCGCCCGGCTCGAGACCTTCGCCAGCAAAGACGGCTAGGCCGAGGGTGGGATAGAGGGGCGCCATGCCCGCCCCCCTGCGACACGCCCTGCTGGCTCTGCTCACCGCCACCCTGGTGGCCTGCGGCGCAGAGCCCGCCAACGCGCCCGTCGACGACGCGCCCGGACCCCCGACCCTCGCCAGCCTCGCGCCGGCGCTCACCCAGATGCTCTACGCGATGGATCTGGGTGACCAGGTGGTGGGTGTGTCGCGCTATTGCACGCTGCCCGAAGGGGTGGAGCGCCCCGTGCTGGGCGACGCCCTCACCGTCAGCACCGAGGCCGTCCTGGCCGCCGATCCGGACGCCCTGCTGATCCAGAGCGACCCCTCCAAGTACGACACCCTGCGCCAGCTCGACCCCTCGCTGCGGGTGGAGCACTTCACCGTGGAGACCACCGCCGACATCGTGGCGGCCCTGCGCCGGCTCGGTGAGCTGGCCGGTCACCCCGAGCGGGGCGCGCAACGCGCGGACGCCCTCGAGGCCGGCCTGGCCGAGCTGCGCGCCCAGGCCGAAGGGGTGGAGCGCCCCAGCGTGCTGTTCGTGATGGGCTCGGAGAAGCCCGGCAGCGCCGGCCGCGGCAGCTTCGTCCACGAGCTCATCGAGCTGGCCGGCGGACGCAACGCCGCGGGGGAGCTCGAGGGCTGGCCCACCCTGAGCCTCGAGTACGTCCTGGCCGCCCAACCCGAGGTGCTGATCTGCTGGAGCTCCGAGCAGGACGCCCAGCGCGATCGCGACCGCTGGATGGCCCTCGAGGATCTGCCGGCGGCACAGAGCGGGCGGGTCCACGTGGTCACCGCCAAGAGCTGGACCCTCCCCACCCCCCTGCTGCTCGACCACGCCCGTCAGCTGCAGACCTGGCTCCATCCCGATGGCTGATCGACCGGCCCTGACGGCGCGCCGCCTCGCCCTGACCTTCCTGGGCCTCGCGGCTCTGGCCGCGCTGGTGTGGCTGGGCTGCACCATGCTGGGCCGCTACGAGCTGACCCCCCAGGTCTGGCGCTTCCGGGCGGTGCGCGTCTTCGCCGCGGGGCTCATCGGCCTGGCCCTGGCCTCCAGCGGCCTGGCCCTGCAGGGCCTGGTGCGCAACCCCCTGGCCGAGCCCTACATCCTGGGCATCTCGAGCGGCGCCGGCGTCGGCGTGCTCCTGGGGCGCGCGCTGGCGGTGGACGCCATCCTACCCCGCTGGCTCACCGAGCCGAGCCTGGCGGTGGTCGGCGGCCTGGCCACCTGCTTCGTGGTCTGGGGCATCGCCCAGCGCAAGGGCCGCCTCGACCCCTTTGTGCTGCTGTTGGCCGGGGTGATCGTCAACGTCTTCAACGGCGCCCTGATCCTGGTGTTGTTTCTGTTCGCCTCCCCCGACGACATCGCCAGCTTCATCGGCTGGGGCATGGGGCAGGTGCCCGACTGGCTCATCACCCAGCCGGGCCTGGCCTGGACCGCCACCGGCTGCGTGGCCGCGGGCTGGCTCTTCCTGATGACCCGCGGGGCCTCGTTCAACGCCCTGGGGCTGGGCGACGCCGTGGCCGGCTCCCTGGGCGTGCCGGTGCAACGCCTGCGGGTCGAGACCTTCGTGGTGGTCTCCCTCATGACCGCCGCTGCCGTCGCCCTGGCCGGGCCCGTGGGCTTCGTGGGGCTGATCGTGCCCCACGCCTGTCGCTTGATCTTCGGCCCGGATCACCGGGTGCTGCTGGTGGTCTCCGGATTGCTGGGGGCGGTCTTCGTGATGCTGGCGGACACAGCCTGTCGCACCGTGGGCGAGTGGGTCGGCCTGGCCGAGATCCCCGTCGGTGTGCTCACGGCCCTGGCCGGCGGCCCGTTCTTCATCGTGCTGCTGCGTCGGCGCTTCCGGGGGGAGCCGTGATCGCGCTGCGCGTCGAGGACCTGCACTTCGGCTACACGCCGGAGCGTGAGGTGCTGCGGGGTGTCCAGCTCGAGCTCGCCACGGGCACGGTGTGCACCATCCTGGGCCCCAACGGCTCGGGAAAGACCACCCTGCTCCGCTGCCTGCTGGGAGAGCACACCCCCTCCCGCGGCAGCGTGGCGATCATGGGCGAGCCCCTCGAGAGCATGTCCGAGCGCACCCGGGCCCGGCAGCTGGCCTACGTGCCTCAGCTCCCCAGCTCGGCCTTCGCCTTCACCGTGCGGGAGCTGGTGGGCATGGGGCGCTACGCCCACCAGGGCAGCCTGGGCCTGCAGAGCCGGCAGGACCGGGCGCTGGTGGAGCAGGCCATGGAGCGCACCGACACCCTGCGCTTCGCCGGCCGCACCATCGGGGAGCTGTCCGGCGGCGAGGCCCAGTGCGTGATGATCGCCAGGGCCCTGGCCCAGCAGCCTCGGGTGATGCTGCTGGACGAGCCCACCAGCCACCTGGACCTCCGCAACCAGCTTCGGGTGGTCCAGCTCATCCGGCAGCTGGCCCGCGAGGACGACATGGCGGCGCTGGTGGTGGGCCACGACCTCAACCTGGCCGCCCGCCACAGCGATCGGCTGGTGCTGTTCCACAGCGGCCGGGTGGCGGCCACGGGCGCACCCGACGAGGTGCTCGAGGCCGAACTGCTGCGGGAGACCTACGGGGTGGAGGTGGAGCTCATTCCGGCTCCGGAGGGGCCTCCGCTGGTGCAGGCGCGGGCGCCGGTGGACGCTGGCCCTGACGAATGAGCTCCCCCAGGTTCTTGCCACCACCGGCTCCCAGCTTGAACAGCAGGTGACAGAGCACGGTGAGGCCCACGGCCTGTAGGAAAGAGAGAGCGGGCAGCCCGAAGATCTCGGGCATCAGCCAGTTCCACAGCAGCATCACCGCCAGGCCCAGGGCCCCCAACAGCACGCCGATCAGGAGCACGCCACCGATCGCGATACCCACCATCTTGTGAGGGCGCATGAATCCTCCAGCGGGCCTAGGGCGCCCGTGCGAGCCTGGCCCGTATCTCGGGCGGGGGCTCTTGCCCCGAGCCGCGCTCCCAGGGCTGACGGGCCCAGCCCGACGCGGCGGCGGCGTAGACCCACACCGTGCCGTCGTCGGTGTTGTAGAGCCACAGCCGCTGCTGCCCGTCCCAGGCCCAGTACACATTGAAGCGGGCGGGGAAGCCGAGCTCGTCCCGCAGCAACACCAAGCCCGCAGCGTCCCGGATCTCCGGCACCCAATAGGTCGCAAAGTCGCGCCCCTGCTGCGCCTCGATGGGGACCCGCACCAGCAGGCTGCCGTCGGTGCTGGCCAGGTCCTGGACCTGCCCGGCGGGTGCGGGGGCCGCAGCGCGGGTGGCGACCCGCGGCGGATCCGAGGCGGGCTCGGGCTCGGCTCCACAGGCCGTGGTCAGGGCGACCACCGCCAGGATGCAGGAAGGAAGGGAGTGCTTCACCAGGCTCATCGAAAGGAATGTATGTTAGGAGCCGGCTCGAGACCAAGCCAGCGCTCTTGGAGGCACTATGCGCGCACTCATGCTCATCACCCTCGCCCTCGCCATCGGCTGCGGTGACAAGGCCAACGACACCGGCGAGCCCGACGGAGACGGTGACGGCTTCGGGATCTCCGAGGACTGCGACGACACCGATCCGGACATCCACCCCGACGCCAGACCTCCTGACATCCAGGGGAGACGATCCGCACAGGCACGGGATCATCGCG
>CAYZVO010000333.1:0-5713 GCA_964481655.1 uncultured Enterobacterales bacterium
GGCGGGCTCCCCCCGGGGGGGGCCGGGCCGGCGCACCGGGGGGGTCCTGGCGGACTGCGACGACGGCGACCCGACCGTCACCCCCGCCACGGAGCGCTACGTGCCCCCCGGCCCCGTGCTGATGGGCTCGGGCTCGGACCACGCCGGCGCCGATGAGCAGCCGGTCCACGGCGTGTCCCTGGCCGGGTTCTGCCTGGACCGGCACGAGCTGTCCACCGGCGCCTGGTCCCGCTGGTTGCAGGCCGAGGGACGCAGCCCGGCGCGCCCGGACGCCCGGGGCCTGGACGCCGACGCGGCGCCCCTCCCGGGCCGCAGCGGGCACCCCGCGGAGGGCATGAGCTTCGACGAGGCCAGCGCCGTCTGCGCCAGCCTGGGCAAGGTGCTCCCCACCGAGGCTCAGTGGGAGAAGGCCGCCCGGGGCGGCTGCGAGCTGGGCAGCGACCCCGAGCGCTGCGATCCCGGCGACCTCCGGCCCTACCCCTGGGGAGAGGCCGCGCCGAGCTGCGAGCTGGCCAACCACCAGATCTCCCACCGCTTCCCCCCCACCCTCTGCCACGGGGACACCGTCCCGGTCGCAGGGGGCGAGGCCGGCGAGGGCCCCTATGGCCACCGGCACCTGGCGGGGAATGTCTGGGAGTACGTGCGCGATCGCTACCACCCGCTGGTCTACGGCGACGGCGCGCCCCGCACCGAGCCCGGGGGCCCCGCCGAGGGCGAGGTCCACGGCCTGCGCGGTGGCAGCTGGAACACCTTCTCCACCAACATGCGCGCCGCGAACCGCTTCACCGACATGGCCATGGGCTCGTCCTCCGGCGTGCGCTGCGCCCGGAGCCCCACCGAGCCCACGGTGGACGCGGTCGCGCCCCTGGTCCTCGTCCCCCTGCGCGGCGTGCTGCGCCACAGCGAGGGCCCCCTCTGCGGCCGGGCGGCCTACGTGACGGCCTTCGACGCCGCCGACGCGGACCCGGCCACGGGCACCCTCGCCCCAGGCCGCTCGCCGGTCGCGGAGCTCCGCCTGCAGCCCGACTGCGAGCAGGAGTTGAGCTTCGAGCTCCCCGTCCCCCACGGGGGACGCTACCTGCTCTTCGGCTCCCTGGACAGCGAGCCCCTGCCCCCGGACGGCGGCTGGTTCCCCCCGAACTCCACCGGCGGCGGTGGCCAGGAGCCCCGGGGCGTGATCCAGGCCGACGGTGCCGTGGACGGGCTCCAGATCACCCTGGCCCCCGTGCTGATGGGCGGCCCCCAGGCCGGCGCCAAGGGCCACACACCCCCGCCACAGGCCCCCTGACGCTATCGAAGGGCCGCGTAGTAGACGCGGTTGGAGCCCCGGACGCCCTGGTTCCAGACCACGTGGAAGACGCCATCGGCGCCCGCGACGAGGCTGGCGAGCCCGGGCTTGCCGTCGCCCAGCGCCGCGACCCGACGCGGCGGGGACCAGCTGTCGCCGTCCCGCAGGCTGTAGACCAGCTCGGCGTCGTCACCGGCGTCCCAGCCCCAGACCAGACAGACGGTGCCCGCCTCGTTCACGGCGATCTCGGGATCGAAGTGGAAGCCGCCGAAGCCCCGGGAGGGCTCCTGGGCCGGCCCCCAGCGGCCGGGACCGCCGGACCGCACGTAGACGTGGATCGGCTTGCTGGCCTCTTTGTGGAACCAGGTGATGTGGTCGGTGCCGTCGGCCTCGAAGGCGAAGTGGGGGCGCTCGCCGGGCCGGCTACTGGCGGTGAGATCCTCGAGGGCGGCGAAGCTGCCGTCCCGCCCTTCGGCGGCGTACAGCACGGTCTCCCCTCCCCCCGGACCGATGTCGAAGCCCAGCATCACGCTGCCGTCGGGACGGCGCTCCACGTTGGTGTGCCAGGCGTCCTGGCTCCCGTCGCTCAGGGGCCGCGGGGGCTGCCAGGCGCCGTCGCGGGTCCAGGCGCTCATGGCCTGGAAGCGCTGCTGGCCCGCCACGGGCCGGCCGATCCAGACGTAGACCAGCTCCCCGGGCGCCGCCTCGGCCACATGCCCGCTGCCCACCTCGCCCCCACCGTCGGGGGTGAGGGGCACAGGCGCGGTCCAGGCCCCGGAGCGGTAGCGGGTGAGGTAGCCGCGGCTGGTGAAGTCCGGGAGGATGTGGTCGAACACGACCGCCAGGGAGCCGTCGGTGAGGCCCACCAGATCCGGCCCCCAGTTGCGGTGCTCGTCGAAGCCGAAGTGAGCGGGCCGCGACCAGCTGGCGCCGTCGTCGGAGTGGCGGTGGCGGAGCAGGTCGCCGTCATCCGTGCGCTCGTAGTAGACCGCGTGGATCCGCCCGTCGGCTGCCACGGTGACCTGGGGACGGTAGCCGCCCCCGTCGGTCTCGCTCAGGAGCACGGGCTCGGTCCAGTCGCCGAGGGCCTGGATTGGGGGGCCGGCCGGGGCGTCCCAGGCGTGGAAGTCGGGGAAGCCCATGGGGTCCTGGAAGGCGCCGCCGGAGCCCTCGAAGCCCTGGCCGTGGTCCCCGGGCTGAGGGTGCGCGTGGGGGGGGGCGCCAGGCTGCTGAGGCGGGGGCGGCGCGGTGAGCTGCTCGCCCCCTGCGGGGTCGGACGGCGGGGCGCTGCAGGCGGACAGCAGCACGGCGACAGACAAGGCGGAGCGCAGGGCCATGGCGTGTGGTCGGGGGACAGGGTTGCTACGATGCTTCCATGCTACGCCTCGCCTATCCCGCCAGCCTGCTCCTGGTCGTCGCCGCCTGTGGCGCCGAGCCGACCATCGGTCCCGCCACGGAGCCCGCCGTGGTGCCCGCCGAGGCCCCGGTGGATCGCGGGACCCCGCCGGAGCCCGGCGACCCCCTCGCCCTGCCCGCCGACAACCCCCTGTGGTCCTTCGACGCCGGCGGGTTCGTGCCCTCGTACCAGTGGTACGGCGAGGGCAGCTGGGACGACGTGCGCATGCGCGCCGCCGGGCACCTGGCGGCCATCGGGCGGGATCGGGCCCGCGCCGTCGCCGCGTCCGGCGACCTGGCCGCCGCCGCCGCGAGCTACCGGGAGCTGGATCGGGCCCTGGCCGCCATCCCCATCGCCCCCGAGAGCACCCACGCGGCGCGCACCGTGAGCCTGCTCCAGGGCGCCGTGCAGCGCGACGCAGCCCTCTGTGCGGCCCTGGCTGACGGCGCGCAGCCCCCGCCCGGGGACGGCGGCCTGGCCGCCCTCCGCGCCCGCGTGCTCGGCCTCGCCCTGCAGCCCGAGGGCGACGGGCGCGCCGAGGCAGCCCGCCGTCTCCAGCGGGAGCTGGAGCCCTATCTCACACCCCGGGACGACCTGGATCTCACCGCCTTCGCCGACTTCGAGGCCCGCCACGCCCTGCGGGTGCGCCTGCTCGAGGCCTACCTCGACAGCCTGGACCCCCTGGACATCGACGAGCGCTGGGGCTTCTGGAGCGCCAGCGAGCTGCAGCGGCAGGCACTGGCGCTGGGGCTGAGCGCCGGAGCGCTTGGCGGCGACGACTGGAGCGGACGGGCCGAAGACTGGCTGTCCGACGGATCGCCCGCCCTCGATGCTCCCGCCATCCACTGGCCGTCCCGCTTCGCCGCCGCGCTGCGGGCTCCGGATCAGCGCCCGCACTTCACCGTCGAAGGCCTGGGCCGCCTGCCCACCGGGGACAGCCTGGTGGACGTGGCCGGCTGGCCAGGGCCGGCCCCCATCGGCAGCCTGGCGAAGCTCGGGCTCGACGACCCGGCCCATCGCGCCTGGCTCGAGGCCCTCGCGGCGGAGCTCGGGCAAGCCCTCGAGGACCGCCCCTCGGCGATCCCCGCGGTGGTGGCCGAGGCCGCCGCCGAGCTCGACGCCCACGGCCACGGCAGCCGCTACTACAACATCAAGCAGATCCGGAACGACGCCGTGCGTCAGCTCGCCCTGGCCGGCCACCCCGAGCTGGCCCTGACCGTGCTCGACAGCAACCAGCCCCTGCACCACCAGGACTGGGCCTGCCCCAACCGCCGGGGCATCCTGGGGGCCCTCCGCGGCCGCCTGGCCGAGGCGGCCAGCGGCCAGGCCGCCTTCGATCCCGCCTGGCAGGAGACCCTCGCCTTCCTGGCACTGGTGGACCGGTCCCACGCCGTCGGCCCCGGGGGAGATCTACCCGGGCGCCTGCCACCCCATTGGGGGGGGCGGCCGGTGGAGGCTCACTCCTCGCAGTAGTCGGAGCCGACCCCGCAGAGCCAGTCGTTGCACTCCTGCATGAGGATGCTCAGGTCGGCCTGTTCTTCGGGGACCCAGCCCACATCGATCATCCACTCGCACAGGGCGGTGTGCATGGCGTCGGCGCGGTCCGAGTCGTCCTCGACGATGTTCACGGACTCGTCGGGATCGATGGAGAGGTCGTAGAGCTCCTCGAGCTGGCCGGGGTAGGTCTGGGGGGTGCCCGCGTAGGGCTCGCAGGCGTCGTACTCGGCCTCTTCGTTGAGCAGGTACTTGTGGTCGCCCTGCAGCATCACGGCCGAGGTCGCGCCGCGACCGGCGAAGAGGGCCGCGGTGGGCGCCGCGCCGCCGGTGAAGTAGTCCAGCAGCGAGCTGCCGGAGACGTCCCCGCTCCACTCGAAGGCCGCCGCCAGCTCCACGATGGTGGGGCCGATGTCGGTGAGGCCGACCCAGTCCTCGAGCACCTGGCCCCCGTCGATGCGGCCCGGAGCGCGGATGGCGTAGACCACCTGCAGCACCGAGTTGTAGGGGGAGCAGCCGTGCCAGAAGTAGTTCAGGCCCGGGCGCTCGGCGAGCTCCTCGCCGTGGTCCGCCCCGAGCACCAGGATGGCGTCGTCGTAGCGGTCCAGGTCCCGCAGGGTGTCGTAGACCGAGGCGATCATGTCGTCGGTCTCGCGCAGCTGCGCAGCGTAGGTGGCCTCGAGGTAGTGGCGCTCGTCGGTGCTGTAGGACAGCTCGCCCAGGGTCACATCGGCGACCATGTCGTCGTCGGAGGGGTTGAGAAAGCCGGTGTAGGTGCCGCCGTAGAACTCGTCCACCACGGCGTCGTCGGCGATGAAGGGGTGGTGCACGTTGTTCAGGTGCAGCCAGACGAAGATCGGGTCGTCGTCGTTGACGAGGGCCAGCCGGGTGTTGAGCTCCTCGACCAGCAGCCGATCCCGCTCGAACATGGAGACGTTGCCCTTCAGCTCGGTGTTCCAGGTGCAGTAGTACTCGTCGGTGTCGCCATCCTGGATGATGGGGCACTGGTTGGAGCTGAAGCCGAAGGTGGTGTAGCCGGCGTCCCGGAAGCGCCGCAGCAGGGTGGTGCCGTCCCGGAGATCCGCGGTGTTGGTGCGGGCGCCGTGCTCCTGGGGGTACAGGCCGGTGAGCAGGGCGCCGAGGGCCGGGCGGGTGATCCCGATGGGGGTCAGCACCTTGGGCAGCACCACAGACTCACCGAAGACCTCGTGCATGGCCGGCGCGACGTCCCAGTCGAAGCTCTCGCCCATCAGGATGCGGGGGCTCAAGGAGTCGATGGTGATGACGACCACGGTGTGCGCGGGATCGAGATCGAGGACGGGCTCGCTGTCCGCCGAGTCCTCGACGCCACACTCGCAGCTGGGGAGCGCGATCGCCGCCACGAACAGCGGAACGAGGGCCGAGAGCGAGAAGGTGCGTCGACGCATGGTGACTCCGGTGAGGGCGGGCCCAAGATGGCACCTCAGGCCGTCACCGTCAAAGCCCTGATCGTCGGGCCACCGCCCGCCGCGTCCGTCGACACCGGGCGTCGACAT
>CAYZVO010000334.1:0-5670 GCA_964481655.1 uncultured Enterobacterales bacterium
TAGTACTCATTTCCGTCGTCGTGGAAATGGATCATGCCGCCAGGTTCAGTGCATCGCTTATCTCCGCGACGGCACTCCTTGTGGCGTTGTTGGCTGGGAAGGAAGGGCGGCGGGTGGGCCAGCACCAACGCTGCCCAAAATGCTCCTCGATTGTTAGCCTGACGTCGGTGGCGCCCGACGATGCTGCGTCACGGAAAACGAAGAATGCTGCCAAGGGTGCCTCGGATGTTGGGGCTGCCGTGGGGGGCGCGTTTGGAATCGCGGGGAAGGTGATTGGCGCAGCGGTACCATTGATCGCTGGTGCCATTGTCGATGGAATGCGCTCAAGCACCGCCTGGAAATGTGGGAGGTGCAAAGCGGTATACAGGGATGAGTCTGCCCTGGACCCACCTCGTCCGGGAGCGGGTCGCGCGGTGTTCCTCATCCTGGCCCCAGCGGGAATCGCTGGCCTGATCGTCTTTGGCCTGTTGATGGCATTGCCTGTTTAGTTAGCAAAGATCGTGGTCTTGGTACGAGATTGCCTGGTGCTCTGTCAGCTGTAGCAGTACCGCGCTGCGGACCCTGACCGCGCAATGGCCCGCGTCCGAGCGCCCGGGTACACGAACCCTCCACGGCCCACTACAAGGTGTGCTCCCTAAAAGGTTCTCTCGTGGTGACCCTTGTCCGACAAGGTGAAGCCCACTCGGGCACACCAACCTCAAGGTGTCCCGCTGATCCATTGGCACCACCCGAGCCGCCAGGCCAATCGTCACGTGAGAAGAAGCTACTCCGCGAGGGATGAAGTATCCCACCGCCTAAAGGGTCAGCCTGAACCGCTCGTAGCGTTCTTCCAGGTAGTCAGCGCGGGGCCGTAGCAGCTGCTTCCTGGGCACCCGGATCTTGCGCCTGTCGAAACGCTTGAGCGCGTGCTCGAGCACCGGGCCGTCTCGCTCTCGCAGAAGCTCGTGGCTGATCTCGACGGTGTGGTCGGGCCGGATGCCGAGCAGGTTGGTGTCGAACGCCGAGTGGTGCAGCGCGCACATGGCCAGGCCGTTGGGCACCTCGGGGCGGCCACGCACGTCGCAGTCGGGCACGATGTGCGCAGCCTCGATCAGCTCGCGACGCGGCAGGTTGCAGACCGCGCACCGCTCGTTGTAGGCCAGCAGCACCCGTTCTCGGAACGCACCCTGGTGAAGCCTCACCTTGGTCTGACGCGTCGCATAGGCGCGCCGCAGGGCTGCCTCTGGCGAGTCCAGGCCGGCTGCTGGGACCCGTGCTTGGCGACCCGTTCGCTCGTCAACGACGACGTGACAGCGAAGCCCCGCGTCGTCCATGCGCGTGATGAACACCGGCCAGAGCGGCCAATAGAGGCCCGGCTCGATGCCGTAGAAGTAGATCAGCGGTGCGCCGAGTGCGTGAGCGTCGCGAAGCGAGCGGTTGAAGTGGTTCCGCGGGTCGTCGCCCTGGTAGCAGTAGACGAAGTAGGGATTGTCCGACGCCACCTCGTCGTCGTAGCGCGCCTCTCGGCCGCCCCGTGGCACCGTCGTCTTGATGGACAACGCCCCGGCCTTCATCTGCTTGGGCTTGAAGATGCCCACGGCCCGGTTGCAGAACAGCACCCGCTGCCCCTGGTGGGTGAAGCCCTCGATGATCATGGACCAGGGCAGCACTGGCCCGTGCTGCGCCGTGAGGTGCTCGAGAGCCTGGAAGGCCGCCAGCCGGATCGGGAGATCAGGGTCGGAGAGCATGGGGCCATTCTCCCACAGGTCGCCCGATCAGGACAGGCTCGAGCGGCCCCACGGCGCCCATACATTATCGGCATGGCCTCCTGCCGACAGCGCCATAATGTATGGCGGAACCTATCAGTCGAGGTCCTCTCCGTAACAACGGAGAAAACGCCCAGCGAAGGCCGCTTTGTCGCGGGGTGGCGGTGGTGGCCGCAACAATGGGCCGCGGCCATAGTGTATGCGCCGCGGCGGGGGCTACATCAGCTCGCCCATCTGTATGATGGCGAGGGAGTACGCCTGGATGGTGCAGCTCCCGCTCGAGCTGCTGTAGGCTTCGCCTTGGAGCGACACCTCGTAGTCCCCAGCGCCGGGATCGAAGATGCCGAACACGGTCGCCTCTGCCGCCGAGGCGTAGGTCGTCGTCACCAAGTCCACTTCCTCGGTGGTGTCCTCCCAGCTACTGCTGGTGCTCTGCACCTTCGCCCTGATGTTGTGGCCGCAGGTCGTGCTGCCCGACACCTGGCCCCACACGGCCACAGCGCCAGGCTTGTCGAGGCTGATGTACTCGGATGCCCCCGTGATGTCGTTCCAGCTCGTGGAAGTGGACAGCGTGGTGCTGGGAGCCGCGGAGGTGAACCAGTAGTCGTTGCCGAAGCTGTCCTCGATGTTGGCCACAGCGTCGGTGAGGGCCGCCAGGTCGGCGGTGAGCTGCTGCTGGCCGCGACCAAGGCCGTCAACCTCCGCGACCAGGCCGTCGACCGTCGTGGTCAGGGTGTCGTGGTCGGCCTGCAAGGTGTCGTAGCTGTCCTGCAAGTCGTTCAGGTCGATGGTGCCCGCGTTCTCCATCGCCTGTTCCAGTTCGTCGATTTTGGTGGCCTGCTCGTCTACCTGCTCCTGCAAGGCGAGAAAGTCATCTTCGGTGATGCCGCCGCAGGCGACGGTCAGAAGGCAGGGAAGGAGGGCGCGCTTCATGGAAGGCTCCTGGGTCTGGACTGACGGTGGGTGGACGGCGCGAAGCGCAGAACGACCATCTTGGATCATTCACCCGCGAACAGACAACCACCACGGCCCTGTTGCCCCGTGGACCCCTGCCGTAGCCTCGACCAGAGGCCCCGATGGCGACGAGCATCAAGACCAGGATCGGTTCAAGGCTGCGCGAGCTGCGCAGCGCGGCGAGCATGTCCCAGGCCGAGCTGGCCGAGCGCATGACGCCCGCCGTAGAGCCCGAGTCGATCAGCCGCTACGAGCGCGGCGTGAGGACGCCCAGCTTCGCCCAGGTGGAGAAGCTGGCCGAGGCTCTCGGGACCGACCTCGATGGCTTCCTGGCGGGCCTGCTGACCGACACCGCGCTGCCCGACGACCAGCAAGAGCTGCGTGCCATCGTGGAGCTGCTGGCCCCGCTGGACGCCAGCGAGCTGCATGCGGTGCGCGAGCTGCTCAAGGCGCACTTGGCAGGTGTGGAGGCCGCCAGGGGGCGCTGACCGCCCGCCAACGGCATCGCCGGAGTCGAAAGCCTGATTGCGGTCCGAGGGTGGCCTATTGGATCTTCTTCATCGAGACCGGCTTGCCACAGATGGGGCACTTGTTGCTGCCACGGCGCGCCTTGCAGTTGTTGCAGATCTTCGCGGTACACTTCGGGCACTCCCAGAAGGGGCCCATCGGTGGGGAGCACTGTCCGATCTTCGCCATGCATGTGTACTTCTTGGCCATACCTCACCTCCCTGGAAGGCAGGGTGCCACCCCGCCACTATGGTTTGGGCCGATTGTAGCATTTCACTGGTAGTCTTGCGGAAGGCCCGCCAGCGCCCCCGGCGCTCTACGCGGGTGATTGCCGTTCAAGATGAAATTGGCTTCGGTTCCGGGTCCCCCGCGGGGGGGGGGGGGGCGCGCCGCCGGGGGGGACCCGGGATCAAACAGGTATACATTTCCGTACCAGCGGGGGTTCCGGGGGATGCTCAACAACCCCCGCCGATCAGGAGCACGTCTACGACGGGAAAATCGGGGGTTCGGGGGATTCGGGGGTTCTTTTCTATTTCTGCGAAAATGAATGTAAGAACCGTAGATATATGGAGAATTATCCCCCGGAACCCCCGAACCCCCGTTCAGGGGCGTTGCCGGGACAGCTACTCGAGGCCCTTCGGCCTGATCCGGTACAGCCAGGCGTTGTTGTTGCCGCGCTTCCGGTCCACGTGCACCACCGCCGATGCCTCGTTGGCCAGCTTGGACAGGAACCGGCCCAGGCTCGCGGGCGACCGCAGCATCGCGCGAGGGTGGCCGACGTCCTCGTAGCTGGTGAAGCCCATGTGATGGGCGAGGGCTCGGTGTAGGTCCGTGGCCGTCCACCACAGGTCGCGGTGGAGTTGACCCATACGTGTCTGACGAGCCTCCGCGAAGGATGCCAGGGCGTCCAGTAGGGGCTCGGCATCTGCGGCGACCCGTACTCGGGAACGCTCCATCTTCCGCAGCGCACTCACCAGGGCATCCTCACGGCCCGCCGCACGCAGCGCACGGCGCACGATCATCTCCCAGTCGGGGAAGCGACTGACCACCTCGAAGCGAGCATCGCTGGCGACCAGGCCCTGGTACAGCAACCCTGTGGTCTCGGCCCACAGGCCCACACGATTCGCCAGGACGGCCCGCCTGCGGTCCTGCTCGGTGACGGTGCTCTTGGGCGGCGTGCCGAAGCGCAGCACCAACAGCCGGGAGAGCACGTCGCTGCGAAGGGCCCACTTGGGCGCGTGGGCGGTGATGGCCAGGATCGCCCGAGGATCGTAGCTGGACGTGGCCAGGGTCTCATGAAAGGTCGAAAGATCGAAACGCTGGCCCGTGGCTGCGCTGCACAGCAGGTCCATGATGCCATGCGGAGCCGAGTTGATGTCGTCACGCACGACCATGGTGCGCTCCACCAGCGAGGCCGCGATGTCCTTGTCCGCTCGTCCAGCGGCGGCCCCGCCTGACACGTCGTAGGAAGGGCCGTAGAAGGCGGTGCCGAGCAGGCGACCCGTCACGGTCTTGCCGCACGCCGGGGGGCCGAGCAGCGCCAGGATGGGCCTGGCCTTGGCTTCGTCCTCGAGGAACGCTCCCAGCCACCAGGCCAGCACCACGGCCTGCTGTTCCGCGGGTAGCAGTAGGTCGTCCTGGGAGGGCGGCAGGTTGCCCAGCACCGCCTCGGTGAAGCACGGCAGTTCGGCCAGGTCCACTCGGTTCCAGGCGGTCAGAAAGCTGTCGGGAGGGATCGGCTTGAACCGCTGCTCGTCACTGAACAGTAGGCCCTCGGAGTGGGCGCCCTCGATCCGCAGCTCCGTGGGATTGATGAAGCACACCGAGCCGCCGCCCAGGTTGACGCGCAGCTCGCGGCGCTTCCGGTTGAACGCGGCGGTGGTCTTGACTCGAGCGGTAGGGGCTGTCAGCCGCGTATGGTCCTCGAGGTCCATGAACATGGCTTTCAGTTTCGGGGTGCTGCGCCGGAGGCCCAGGATGGTCAGCAGGCGAGCCTGGCCCGTACGCGAACCGACCCGGTGGGGCGGTTCGCCCTCCTTGCTGATGTAGTAGGTGTTGCCGTCGCTACCGACGACGAAGGTGCCAGCTTCCTCGGCCAGCTCGATGAAGTTGTCGGGTACGCCCTTCTTTGGGATACCATTCATGGTGACTCTCCAGTGATGGGCCGCTGCCCCTGGGGCGGCCCGTTAGGGTAGACACCACCACGACGGCTCAACTTGAGGACCGACTTGTGCAACCACCGAAGAAAGCGTGCAGCGGAACGAGAGGTCGCAGGGTTCATGCTGCCCCCCGTTTGTGCCGCCGTCGCCGTGGGTGGGCGATGGCTGGGGCCGCTACTCGCAGACGGTATACAGGCCGGGTCCCCCAAGGCGGGCCGAACGGCAACTGGTAGCCGCACACCCCAAGCCAGGGCGCGCCGGGGCCACCCCGTGTGGTGGGACGCCTGCATGCAGAACAGACAATA
>CAYZVO010000335.1:0-5598 GCA_964481655.1 uncultured Enterobacterales bacterium
GGCCTGGGTTCCCCGGGGGTGTGTGTGGGCTTTGCTGCCCTCTTCTGTTAGGCCGGGGGCGGGGGGGGGCCCGGGGCGGGGCGCAGGGGGGCGTCTGGCGATGCGTCTCTCCAGGGCGCGCGCCACCCCGCCGCTCCGACCGCCCCTGGGTGGCTGTCGGCCTGCGGCCTCCGCGCTGAAGCGCGCCACCCCTGGGCGCTCTCCGTGGCGAGGTGGCTCGAGGAAAAGGGCCAGAGGGCTAAAGGGAAAAGGGTCATTCGGATCTGGCCAGGCGGAACCCGAGGTAGTCGGAGTCGCTCGACGGGTAGTCCCTGTAGCGAAACGCGGAGCGCAGGGACCGCGGGTAGTAGTACCAGGAACCGCCGCGACCCACGCGGTAGGAGCCGCTGGCATCTCCCCAGGGATCCGTCGCATCGCCCGAGTAGTCGCTGCCATCCCACCAGTCGTGACACCACTCGTAGACGTTGCCGTGCACATCGTACAGCCCCCAGGGGTTGGGGTCCTTGGTGCCCACCTCCTCAGTCTGGCCGGGGTCGTTGCCGCAGTACACCGCGATGTCGTCCAGCGTTGTGCCGTTGTCCAGCAGCAGGCTGCCACCGCAGTCGCTGGTGTCACCCGAGTAAAGGTTCCCACCGTTGCTGAACGCGCTGGTGGTCCCCGCCCGCGCCGCGTACTCCCACTCCGCCTCGGTGGGCAGGCGGTAGCCCGCACAGTCGTAGGGTGTGGCATAGGCGCTGTCGAGGCTGCAGGAGACGGAAGAACCGGAACCCGAGCACGCATAGCACTGGGCCAGGCCGGCGGAGGCCGAGACCGCGTTGGCGAAGGCCGCCGCCTCGT
Organism: uncultured Enterobacterales bacterium; assembly: GCA_964481655.1. Lineage (GTDB taxonomy): Bacteria > Myxococcota_A > UBA796 > UBA796 > JAFGLY01 > CALDOK01. Next base: position 838 of record CAYZVO010000335.1, read on the forward strand.
ACCAGTCCATGTTCTCTGCCGGGCAGTCGGGGCAGCCGTCGAAGTGGCTGGGCTGGTAGCCCATGAAGCCCTCGAACTGTGCCTGGGTCACCTCGTAGACGCCCATCCAAAAGTTCTGCGTGAGCGTGACCTCGTGCTCGGTCTCGTCCGAGTCACGGCCCTCCTCGCTGGTGGGGCTCCCCATGGTGAAGGTGCCGGCCGGGACCAGCACCATGGAGATGCCCTCGTGGTCGGAGACCACGGGGCCGCAGCCCGCGGAACCGGCGCAGTCGGGGTCGTCGCAGTCCACCTGGCCGTCGCCGTCGCCGTCCAGGCCGTCGTCGCAGTCGGTCTCGATGGCGTCGGTGCAGCTCAGGTCCGCGTAGGCCGCCTCGACGGCGCTGTCGTTCTCCGAGAGGCCCGCCAACCAGGCGTCGATCCCAGAGTACCGCGGGAGGTTGGGAGGAAAGGTGGAATTCGACACATTGAAGGGCCCCTGGACCCAGTCCCCGGAGAAGAGCAGCATTCCGAGCGCGGCGCCGCTGTAGAGGTCTTCTGACGTGGGCAGCGGCTCCAAGGTGTAGCCGTTCTCCCCTGTGCCGCAGGCAGCTTCTGAACCCGAGAACGAGAACCCGTCAGGGCAGCCCCAGTCACCGCCGCCGGCTGTCTCGGGCCAGTAGTAGGCCGCGGTCCCATTTCCTGTGACGCTCACCGAGTATTCATCCGCCCGTGGGTACATGGCGTGACTGCCCAGGGCCACGAACACCACCGGACGCTCGCAAGCCAGGGCGGCGTCTTCCGGGGCGACCACGACCGCCCCGTTGTCCCACGGGCTGCCCGTGGTCCCGACTGGCTTCATCCAGTGATCGGCTCCATGCCCAGCATAGACGATCTGGCGCAGCTCACCGCTGGCCTCGAGCACCACCACCACCGACTCCCGATCACGGTTGTGGGACGTCACGAAGTCGTAGGTCTTGGGATCGTGCTTGTAGAAGGCCCAGTACTGCAGGGCCAAGGCGTCGTCGTCGAGCAGGTGGACCGAGTAGTAGATGGTCATGTCCTGCAGGGAATCACCAGTATCGGGAGAGTCCCCATCGATCATCACGTTGGCGTCGTTGCCCAGGAAGGACAATTCGATCGGTAGTTCCTCGGGAGACAGCTCAACGCTGCGGGTCGAGCCGAGCCCTCGCGAGATCCACACGTCGTCGAAGAAGAACCCTTCGCTGTCAAGGGCCAGGGGAACGTACTGTTCGTCCTCGGCGAACTGGAACACGGGCGCCCAGGCCTCGGCAAGCTCCCGGTAGGCATCAGGGTCCTCGGTCACGCCGACCACAAGGGTCTGCGACCAGAGCGTGATCCCGCCCTGGCGCACCTCCAGCGTGTTGACGCCTTCGCTCGGGGTGCCGGCGAAGAGATAGCTTTCACGTTCGGACAAGACCTCCTCGGGCTCGGCCGTCGCCCCCTCGGCCGCGAGGGAGATCTCGACGCCCGCCTCCAGGTTCCCTTCCAGCGTGAAGGCTGCGAGTTGGTCAACCTCGAGACCGCGGTCCACGGACACGGTGTCAACGTAGGAACCAGAGAACCCCGTCATGATGCCACCGGTCCCGTAGATGCTGAACGGCGTAGGCGGGAGCAGATCGGACGAGGAAGGGCAGGTGTCGTGGGTGTCGGCCAGGTGGATGGTGAGGGAGTCCTGGTCGCTGGCGTGGATGGCCTGGACCCCCCAGCGGCCGTCCTGGCAGCGGGCGACGAAGACCTGGGCGAAGTTGTCGACACCCTGCAGCACGCTGTCGGGCACCGTCAGCTCCAGCTCCAGCGGATAGGGGAACTCGAGCCCCTCAGGCTGCAGCACCAGCATGCCGCCCCCGAGATCCTGGATCAGCTCCGGGTCGAACTCCGCTGGCTCGCGATGGTCCAAGAACTCCATCTCGAGTTCGTCAGGATCGACACCGAGCGCCTCGATCACATCAGATGGGATGCTCACGTCGGCCTGGATCCCCTCGGGTGACGTTGCCGTCAGAATCACAGCATCGGTGTCGGCATCCGTGTCCGCGTCTGCATCGGTGTCCGTGTCGGTGTCGGTGTCCGTGTCGGTGTCTGCGTCCCCATCAGGTGGACTGGTATCGGGCGCATCCTTACCGCACCCGATAGAAACCGCCGCGAAGATCAAGCCGGTGAAAACGTGGGGCATCATGGCCATCTTGTTGTCTCCCCTGTCATGGGCCTTGGAGCAGGCTGGTCATGGATAGCACAGTCTCCAGGCTGGGCTCTACTTCTCCAGAAGCCTCCCATTCGGCAGGCGTGACGCATGACGGATGGTGACGCGTTTTCGTAGTACCTCACGCGAGGGGGCTCTCCTCTGATCGCCTGCAGGCGATCAGGCGGGGCCTGCAGACGGAGGGAGTACCCCAAGAACGCGGCACGACGCGTCACGCGTCACGGGCCGGGACTGCGCCCTCGTCCTCTCCGCGCAGCCGCAGCCCCCGCCAACAGCGGGCGTGCCGGGTGCGGAAGGACTCGTAGCCCCGCTCCTTCAACCCCTTGGACAGCGCCTTCTGCGACCTCGGCTTCTCCCCGTTCGCCTCCGCCCAGGCCTGGTAGGCAACGAACAGCTCCTTCGCCGTGACCACGGCCCTGGGCTCGACCACGCAGCCTTGTTCGAGGAAGCCGCCGAGCTGGTCCATCTCGTCCTGGTAGGAGGCAGTGGCGGCGCGGATCTCGTCGGGCAGACCCAGGCCGTGCTCTCGCCAGTCCAGGCAGCCGCGCACGGACCAGGCCAGGATGCCGGGCAGCTCGGCGGTGAGCTTCTGGGTCAGGCGGGGATCGCGCTCGGCCTCGGGGATGGTCACGGTGAAGGGGACCAGGCGGATGCGGCGCCAGATGCCGTGGTCGCTGCCGCGGATGCCGGGCTTGTGGTTGGCGGCCAGCCAGATCTTGAACTGGGGGCGGAAGTCGAAGAACTCCTTGAACAGGAAGCGGGCGGTGATGGTGTCGCCGCCCGTGAGCTGCTTGACCAGGGCCTCGGCCAGGGGCTTGCCCGCCTCGGCCTCGACGGCGGAGACGAAGCGGGTGCCCACCAGGCGGGCCAGGTCGTTGCGGGCGCCCTCGGAGTCGCGCTTCATGAAGGTGTTGAAGTCGGTGATGGCGCTGTAGTCCCCCAGCATGGCGCGCAGGGTCTCGAGGAAGGTGCTCTTGCCGTTGGCCCCCACCCCGTAGAGCAGCAGCAGCACCTGCTCGCTGCTGTGGCCGGTCAGGGAGTAGCCCACGGCGCGCTGCAGGAAGGTGATCAGCCCCTCGTTGCCACCCATCGCACGCTGCAGGAAGGCCTCCCAGCGGGGGCAGGTGGCCTCGGGGTCGTAGGCGACGGGGACCAGACGGGTGATCCAGTCGTCGCGGTCGTGGGGCCGCAACTCGCCGGTCCGCAGATCGAGGGTGCCGTTGGCGATGGTGAGCAGGTCGGGATCGCGGTCCAAGCGCTCGGTGGGCACGGGCAGCATGGCCTGGGCCACGGTGAGGGCCGCGGAGAGCCGGGCGGAGGACTCGCTCTTCAGCGCGTGCTTGAGCAGTGCCGCGCGGCGCTTGGGGTCGTCGAGGTCGCGGGCCTCGGCGGCGGTGTGCCGCTGGGTGTCGAGGGCCGCGCGCAGGGCCTGACCCGAGCTGTCCCGCTGCCAGCGCTGGCCGTCGAAGTGCAGCCAGCTCGCCCAGGTGTGGACGTAGCCGAAGCGCTCCCCGGCGTGGGAGCAGAAGCGCTCGGCGTTGCCCGCGTCGGTGAGGTTGAGGCGCAGCAGGGGGGAGACCGGGTCGTAGCGCAGCAGGCTGTCCACGATGGCCTCGACCTCGGCCTGCTCCAGCGGAGGCTGGCAGCGCTCCTGGTTGGCGGCGAGCAGGGCCTCCAGCAGCTCGGGCCGCTCAGCGCCGTCGCGCCTCAGGGTGCCCCCCAGGCTCATGAGCCCCGCGTTGCGCCCGCCCTCGGGCAAGGCATCATCCGCGCTCTCGCGTGGGCGTGGCTCCAGGGGCTGCACGCCCGAAGCGGCGATGGCGCGGTCCACGTCCACGGCGCGGCCCTCCACCGCGCGCATCCAGGCGGCGTCCGCGCGCTCCTGGGGACAGGAGGCCACGTACCAGATGCGGCTGGTGTCCCGGGCGTTGGGATCGGCCAGGTTGCCGAGGGCGGTGTTGACCGCCATCCACACCGGCTCGTACTCGGCGGGGCGGATGGGCCGCGTGACCGGCAGTAGCAGGCGCAGGCAGTGGTCGTCCTCGCCCTTGGCCTGGTGGCTCCAGGTGGTGCAGAGCAGGTGGGCCCAGCCCCGAGCCCGCAGCGTGCCCTGGAGCTGCTCGGCCTGGTCGCCGTCGAGGTGGTCGAAGTCCAGCACCAGGGCCGTGGCGTGGAGCACACCCCGCTTGCCCCGGTGGGCTCCCTCCGCGTACTCCACCGGCGAGAAGGTGCGCGTGCCCTTCTTGGTCGGCCTGACCTGATGGCGCTCCCCGAGCAGCGCCTGGGCTGTGCCCTGCCAGGCGTGCGGGATGCGAGCGCGCTCGTGGTCGAAGCGAACGGCGCGGAGCACGGCGGTGCCCGGGTGGATGGTGGGCTGGGCGGTGGTCGCGGACACGGCTGCGCCTCCTGGGTGGTCACGCCGCTGGCTGGATCGCGCCTCCCGCTTCGTGGTTCCCGGTTCCTCGGGTGGTTCGATTCCTCGGTTCTGGGCGGCTTCCCCCGGGAAGCGCGGAACCGGCACCACGGTGGTCACGGTGGCTACTCCTGCAGCGCGGCGGCGAGCG
>CAYZVO010000336.1:0-1307 GCA_964481655.1 uncultured Enterobacterales bacterium
CCGATGGCGGCCTCGAGCCGGACCAGGCCCGCTCGATCGCCGCCCGGACCCGTGTCGAGATCGTCCAACTGGCGCTGCAGGGTGCGGGTCTTCTCACGGACCAGCCCTCGGACCTGATCCTCCATCTCCGCGCGAATGCCGCCGATAGCGTCGGAGGCGCCTTGCTCGAGCCGCTTCTGGAAGTCGGTTGCGGTCTGGCGGGCGCTGATGCGCTTCCGGGTGAACACCTCGGTCAGGCTGCGCATCGACGCAGACTGGTTCTGGGAAACCTCGCCCACCACCGCCGCGCCGATGAATGCCCCGACCGCCGCACCGAAGGGCCCCGCGATGGCGGCACCGATCAGGCCTCCCACCGCCGCCCCGACCCCGAAGTCTCCGCTGTTCGCCTGTTGGACCGGTGCGGGCTGCGCGCGCTGGATCTGCCGTGACTCCTGGCTGCTGCTGACCCTCACCAGCGTGCCGAAGTCCATGGGGGCCAGCGCGCGGGAAGAGGAGATGGGGCTGGGATTCAACTCCGCCTTGTCGAACAACTCCTGGATCTTGGCCGAGACCTCACGCTGGATGGGTGGCAGCCCGGTCGCGATGGACGCCTGCAACTGGGTGAGGGATTGGCCGCCGACGCTGTCCACCAGAGCGCGGGCGCGGGACTCGTCGACCCGTTCACCGTCGAGCTTCAGTGCCTTCAGCTTCTGTTCCAGGCGGGCCCGGCTGCCTTCACAGACCTGCTGCATGGGCCCCCGCCTGAGGGCCTGCAGCTTGGTCCGCAGCGTGCCCAACAAGGCCTGTTCGTCATCGCGGGCGTAGGCCATCCAGGCCCGGATGCGCTCCCGCCTGCGCTCGGCGAGCTGGCCGTCCATGGACGCGATCTCTCTTCGCTCGCGCAGGCGCTGGCCCAGCTCGGAGCGGAAGGCCTGGACCTGCTTGCGGGCCCGTGTCAGCTCCGCCTGAGCGCGCTGCTCGACCAGGAAGGTCTCCATGGCCCGCTGGAACGCGGGCACTCCGCTCTCGTCCAGCAGCTCTGGATCGTCGTCTTCGATGGCCTCGATGGCGTCCTCTGCGCAGACCAGATGCAAGCGGAGCGTGCCGACGAGAGGATCGAGCAGCTCGCGAGCGCGTCGCGTCACCTCTGCCCGTTCGGCATCGGTATCGATGGCGTCGGCGTGGTTGACCACCACGAAGAGCCGCGCCAGGTTCTGTTCGAGCAGTCGCTCGCGGATGAAGGTGACCTCGGTCTCCGTGAGCAGCCGGTCGGCGCGGGTGACGAAGACCACCGCGTCGGCCTTGGGAAGGTAGTGCAGGGTGGCGCG
>CAYZVO010000336.1:1407-5596 GCA_964481655.1 uncultured Enterobacterales bacterium
GCGGTGGGCAGGACCTCGCGGCCACAGAGGGCGTTGACCAGGGTGGTCTTGCCGGCCTTGAACTCCCCGAGCACCGCGACGGTGAACTCCTGGGCGCCGAGCTGGCCAGCGGCTCGGGTGCAGCGCTCGCCGAGCTCTTCTTCTCCCCCCTTGGCGGCGATGTCGGCCAACTCGGTGAGGGTGGCCTGGAGTCGGTACTGTTCGGCGCGTACGGGAGTGAAGCGGTCTGGGGGACCGGCGGGCTCGGCTGGGGCGGTTGGTGCCGGGGGTGGCGGTGGCTGGAAGCGGCCGGGGATCACGTCTTGGCGCCCGAGGACCTCGCGGACGTACCAGAGGGCCAGGCCATGGGCATCGCGGAGGCGGGCGAGGGCCTGCTGTTGATCGACAGGTCGGCCATGGGCCGCCTCGTTGCCGGACTTGCGGATGCGGTGAGCAGCGTCGAGTTGCGGCCTGGGGAGGAAACCTCTTTCTCCGAGCCTGCGCATTCGGGCGCTAAGATCGAGGGAGTCCAGGTTTCGTAGTCTGTGCCTGTCGCCCAGGCGCTGGCAGAGCAGCTCGGAGAACATCCTCAGGCGGACCAACGCCGCGGCCGGGTCGCCGTGGAAGTGCTGCTCGGCCAGGGTCGCGGTCTCGAAGAGGGTGGCGTCGTGGGGCTCGAGGAAGGCGAAGTTGGGGGATGTGTGGGTCATCGTGGAACCCTGGGATGGCGTCGGGAACTCGAACAACATGGAGGATGCAGATAGTCGGCTGGACTACCTGAACAGCCTCGCCATCGACTGGCCCCCGACCAGAATTCAACCGGGGCATCTACCTTCATGTGGCATATCCACTTGGGAAGTTGCCTGGGTGGTGGTGACCCCGGCGCCTTTACCACACCCGTCGCACCTCCGGCCGATACCCAAGGTCCCGGCAGGCCTTGCAAGCCACGCCGTCCTCGGCATCGCGCCAGTAGTGAAGCGGCGTGCCCGTTGTCTCCCCACCGCAGGCTTCGCAGGGCTCCCGAACCAGGCTGTGGGAGATGCTCCACGCGTCTCGCAGCGGACCGCTCTGGTCCGGCCCGAAGAGTGAGCCCAGCCGATGCTTCGTATCGCTGTTCGACAGGTCACCCTGGTCGATGGTCATGATGACGAGCGTGCCCTTCGAGGCAAGCTGAAGGGCCTCCTCGGCCACCGTGGGTGTGTCCAGGCCATCCAGCGCGACGACTCTGAAGCCCAGCGCCGAAGCGTGCTGGGTCGCCAGCATGGCGTCTTCGAGGCGAGGCCTGACGGCATGGCGCGACTTGCCCGACGTGCGAGCTTCGAGGAGCAGTGTGGGCTGGCTGTAGAGCGTGTCATGCCGCAGCAGTGCGTGTAGCGTGCTGGTCCGGCCGGACTCAGCGGGGCCGCGTAGCAGGATGAGCCCGCCGCTGTCGAGCTTGGTCGCCAGGCTGGCTTCGATGTCGCTGGGGGCGCCCAGATCCGCGAGGTCCTCGTCATAGGGAGCCGGATGCAGGATGAGGGTCGGTGTGTCGCCTTGGCGCAGGCAGCTCACGTGGTACCAGAGGCGCTTGCGCGACCGATCCTCTCTCGGGTTTCCGTCCAGCAGGGGAAGCTCGTACCACCGGCCGATGCTTCCGTACCCGTCTTTCAGACTGAACAGTCGGCGAAACGCGGCGAGCAGATCCTCCCGCTGGCGCCATGGCGGGCACATCGCCAGCCAGTCGCGACCCCGCCAGCGGTAGCGCACGAGCAGACGCGGGTCCTCGGCTTGGATGGTGATGCGGGTGGCTCCCTTGCGGATGCCATCGAGGACGATCAGATTGGCGAGCTTGTCGTAGTGGGCGGGTGGGTACTCCTCGGACTGGTTGGGGTCGGGACTTCCCTGGTCTTTCGGGCGATCCCGACGGTGCACCGTCGTGTGAGCGGTGATGTCGGCCGGCCACACCTCCGCCGTATCGATGAGGTCCTGAGGGATGGGGTAGCGGTCGATGGGCCAGGTGGCGCCGAGCCTGTGCAGCTCCGGGTTGGCGGCCGCCTTCCTGGGGATGATGGGTGGGGGGCCGCGGAGCCGGCCGAGGCTGCGTCTGTCGATGGCCATGGCCAGTCGCTCGAGCGCGGCCGTCGTGCCCAGAGGCTTATGATCGGCGGGCTCGGGTGGGCAGCCTGTCGCGGCCCAGATGGCTTTCTGTACGGGCCGGAGGACCTCTGTGGCGAAGTCCAGTGAGAGCAACCCACGGCACAGGTACGCCGCCTCGGCGACCTGCTCGAAGCCCGCCTGGATGGCGGGACGACTCTCGATGATGCCGCCCGCGCGGTCGCGGGCGTAGCGGACGACGAAGGGGGTGAGCAGGAGCAAGAGCTGGTTCTCGAGGTCTTCGAGCTCCCGGAGTTCGTTCTCGAGTGCCTCGCGTTGGGTCCAGGCCTCCCCTGAAGTGGTCATCGTGTGGAGTAGCTCTTCCAGCGTCGCCCTGGGGGACCCGTGGTGCGCGCCCTGGCTCTCCAGCCGCCCCTTCAGGTTCTCGGTTCTTTCGCAGAGCGCTGTCCAGATCTTCCGGGCCTTGCGAACGCCGCCCTCCTGGCTCGCGACATGAGCGGTCTGGGTCGACCAGGCGGTCCGGATTGCGTGCTGGAGGGGATCGGGGAAGGCGGCGTCGGACGCGATCCCGTCTGCGAGTCGGTGGGAGGGGGTGCCTGCGTTGTCAGCGTTCATTCTCGATCCTCGAGGGTGTCCTCTGGTTGTTCGATCAAGCCGAGTGAGCCACGACCTTCCGGCTGGATGCGCTCGAGCGCTGCCATCGTCGCCTCGGTCGGCACCAGTCGCTCACCGTCGTCCAGGTAGTCGAGCCGAATGTGCTCGATGTCCACCAGGTGTTGCAGCTGCTCCATGCTGTCGCTGTACCCTGGTTCCGAGCTCGCGGGGTGTTCTGTTCGAATCAGCTCGCAGACTGGATCTTCTGGGGACGGCGTGATCACGACCAGCGCGTAGCTCACCTTCACGATCAGGTGGACTCCATCGCTCCGATGCTCGACCTCGTAGCCGTCGAAGCGCCGCCAGGTGGCTTCGTAGCTGTAGACATCGGATGGCGCGGGAACCGAGTTGGAAGCCGAGTAGGTCCAGCACCCATGGTCGAGGTCATCGGACAGCAGGGGAGGAGCCTCCAGCCATGTGCCCTCGTACCCCACGACGTGGACCATGTCGTAGACCGAGCCCATGCGACGACGATGGATGGTGCAGGCCAGGGCTTCGCGGCCATTCGCCCTGTGGAGCATGGCGCAGGAGGTGTAGTTGAACCCAGGCCGGTGCTCGCGAATCCTCCAGCCCTCTTCGCCCTGCTCGGCCAACACCGAGCCGCCCCAGTTTGCGGCTCCCCCCTCGCAACCGTCGTAGAGCAACAGAGCCTGTCGGTTGCCGCTACCGTCGAAGTCCACACGGAAGTCACCGTGGAAGCGCAGGCTTCGATCGGCACAGATCTGGGTGGCTGCGTACTCGGGCAGGAGGGCAGCGGAGCGACATCCGACCGCGGGCCCGGATTCGCTGTCGAAGAGATCGGGCTCGCAGATGTCGTCCAGGACCCGCCAAGTGGCCAGCAGCTCGGAGTCCATTTCGATCTCCTTGGGTGCCGGCGTCTTGTTCGACTTGGGATCGGGAATCGCTGGGGGCATCCCCGTGTCGAGCGCTCCCGCCCAGTCTTCCTGTTTCATGCTGTGCCAGTGTGGCGGATCGCCCTGCGCGACCCGGTGCAGGCGCGGCAGGCGCACGTTGGGCGCTTCGCCCCAAGCGAAGTTGACCACCGTGAGGCAGCTCCCGCAGGCGATGGGGGCCAACAACGCCAGCGCCCCGAGGACATAGGCCGGCCGGCCGCGCCGGGCGGTTCTCGAGCGTTCGAACACGCGTCCTCCTACAGCAGGGTCTTGACATGACAATAGCGTGGTTTGCTGCGACTGCCGACAGAAGATCCGCTCGTTCGACTCTCGACCCTCAGTCCTCGAACAGCTGCCCCTGACGCCCCTTCTTCGCCTCGGCTGGCTCGGCCCCATCTGCTTGCAGCGCATCGGCGAACATACGGTGGCGACCTTCCGCCCAACCGCTTCGAGCGTCGTGGTCGCCCACGCAGCGCCTTCGCCCCAAAGAGCGCCCGCATCGCGCGGTGGCTGCTCATGCATCCAGGTGAGGCCTTCACCCAGGCTGAGCTGGCAGAGGCGACGGCGAT
>CAYZVO010000337.1:0-344 GCA_964481655.1 uncultured Enterobacterales bacterium
ACAACGCGGCCCCCCGCCGGGCGGGGCACCACCGGCGGCCCCCCCCTGGGAAGGCGAGCACCCGGGGGTGCCCCGGCCACCGGCGGGCCGCGAGCTCCCCGCCCGCCCACCAGCCCCCCCAGAGGTGATCCGAGAGATCCCCCAGGGGGTGGCCCACCACGCCCGCCACCAGCGAGGGCCCCAGGACCAGCCCCACCAGCGCGGCGACGGCCAGCAGGGCTGGGGCGTGGTGGCGCAGCAGCGCCGCCGTGGCAGCGGCGCGTCCCGGGTCAGTCATCGCGGGTTGCGGCCGCCTGCTCCAGCCGGGCGCGGACCAGGGGATCGCTCTCGTCGGCGGGATCGAC
>CAYZVO010000337.1:363-5558 GCA_964481655.1 uncultured Enterobacterales bacterium
GGGCGGGGGGGGCGCGCGCCGGGGGGGGCGGGGGGCCGCCTGGCGGGCCGCGGGCCCGCGCACCAGGGCGTCCGGATGGCGCAGCGCCTCGCGGAACAGGCTCGAGCGGTGGGGGGTCGGGTTGCGGGCCGCCGCCTCGAGCACGCAGATCAGGGCGTCGGTGCGGGGGTCCATGCCCACCGCGCGCCGGGCGATAGGCCCGCGGTACACGGTCCAGTCGATCTGCTCTTCGCCGGGGAGGGTGTCGTCCCAGCTCTGGGCGAGCTCGACCTCCTCGACCAGCCGTGGGCGTGGGGTGGGGTCGACCTCGCGGCGGCTCATGGCGTTCTCGAAGGCGTCGATCCAGGCGTCGAGGCTCTGGTCCTTGTGGCCTTCGGCTCTCCACAGGGTCCAGGCCACCGCGGCGGCGATGTGGGGCACGGCGGCGGGGCCGACGCTGTCCATGGGGTTGCCCACGGGGCGCTGGACGTCGGCGTAGGCGGCGTCCATGGCGTAGGCCCAGCTCAGGGCCGTGAAGCGAGAAGCCAGCGCCGGGCTGTAGCCCTCGAGGGCGCCCTGGATCTGCACCAGCGTGGCCTCGAGCTCGCGCCACTGGGGGTCGGCGTCCCAGGTGGCGGCCGGAGCGGTGCGCCCGAGGCGGCCCGCCAGGTGGCCGAGGCAGCGGTCCAGGTAGTAGCCGCTCTCGAGGCACATCTCGGCTGCGATGCCGGGGACACCGCCCTTCAGGGGGTCGTAGCTGGCCTCGCTGATCTGGAAGAAGCACTCGAAGCGCCATTTCTCCTGGGTGGCGGCGAGGCAGACGCGCCAGGCGTCCTGGTGGCGGCCCTTGTGGGCCCACTCCACCGCCCGCTGGCCCACACAGGTGTTCTCGGTCCAGTCCTCCTTGCACTCCACGGTGAGCGGCTCGAGGGAGGACCAGGGGTGCACGAACTCGCCCAGCTCCACCGACAGCACCGGGTAGGCGCGGCCGGCGCCCACGCGGCCGGTCTCGGGGGTGTCGGCGTCCACCTGCCACAGGTGGGGTCGGTCCGTCAGGCTCTGGCAGCGGTCCCGCACCGGACCCTCGGGCAGGTCCGGGCACAGGGACGCGCTGTGCTCGGGCCACTCGACCATCACCACCTGGATCAGGGTCTCCCTGTCCACCCCGGCGGGCAGGGCGTGCACCGCGGCGATGGTGGCCTCGGGATCCGACACGATGTGCCGCTCGATCCAGCTGCGCTGGCAGGCGACATCCGGGCACGCGTCGATGGTGGCCGGGGTCCGGTCACAGCCGGTGCTCAGGGCGACGACGACCAGCCAGGGGGCGGTGGGGATCACTGCTCGTCCTCGGTGGGGGTGTCGCGGTGGAAGTCGGGCACGTGGCCGGCTCGGCGGAGCTTGTTGCGCAGCATGGGGGGCATGCCCTCGAGGGTGTCCTCCCAGGTGGGGGCGTCGCTGGGCCAGCTGGGGGGGAAGGAGCGGTCCAGGGGCTGCCAGCCCAAGGAGTTGATGCTGCCCACCTCGGCCACGTTGGTGCCGTCGGTGCTCAGGTTCTCGTCCAGGGGCTCCCAGCTGGGGACCTCGACCTCGGTCTTCCCCGTGTAGTCGGCCAGGGCCCAGACCAGCACCAGGTTGCGGTGGTTGAGCACCGGCTTGCCGAACAGGCCGTTGAGCAGGGCCTCGTAGCGGGGCACCAGGCTGATGAGCTTGCCGGGGAGGTACTCGGCGTTGACCACCACGTGCTCCACCCCCAGCGCCCTCAGGGCCTCGATGTCCTCGGCGCGCACCTCGAAGCTGGTGCCTCCTTCGCCGAGCTCGTAGCGCTGCAGCCCACCCAACAGGCTGTTGTCGGCGACGAAGCGGTCCCAGTCGTCCGGCCGGACCCGGTCGACCCACATGGCGTGGCCGTTGACCAGGCGCTTGCCGTGGACCCATTGGTAGCTCAGGGTCTGCTGGTTCTGGGCCAGCGCCGGCGACAGCGGCAGCTCCACCAAGGCGTCACCGTCGAGCTCGCCGACATCCTCGTAGGCCTCCGGGCCTGCGAACCACGAGGTCTGCACGGTGACGCCGGTGCCCCGCAGGTAGAGCTCGAGGGGGATCAGCAACGCCAGGGCCGGCAGCAGCAGGCCCACGGCGAGCTTGCGCTTGATGCGGAGCTGCTCGGAGAGGACGTCGAAGCCGATGGCGGCGAAGGGCACCAGCAGCAGCGTGACCATGACCGCGTGGCGGTACGGCCACCAGAAGCGCCGCAGCACACCCACGGCCCCGTAGATCAGCAGGTAGGGTCCCGGTACACCGGAGGACTCCCCGCTCAGGCCTGTGAACGTGGGCCCCAGGGACAGCAGGTAGAACAGGCCGGCGAGCCCCGCGAGCACCAGCCAGCGGGCGAGCTCGCGCCCGGAGGGGCGCCGGCGAATCCAGGCGACCCCGACCAGGCCAGCCAGCAGCAGCGGGAAGGCGATGGCCGGCGCGGTGCCCGTGCCGTTGAGCAGTGGCCAGCCCGGCCAGAGGCTCGAGCGCAGGGCCAGGGGGTGGGGGAAGCTGGCCTCCACGGTGCCGGGGATGCCGCTCCAGTGCGCCAGGAACACGGCCAGGAAGGGCACGGTGGTGGCCAGGGCCACGGGCACGAACCAGGCCAGCGTCCGCCAGCGGGGCTTGGCCAGGAACAGCGCGCCGCCCACCAGGGCCGCCCACAGGCCGTAGTACCAATAGGTGAAGGCCGTGGCCCCGTAGAGCAGCCCGGCCCACAGCGCGGCCTTGGCGCTGGGGCGGTCCAGCATCCGGATCCAGGCCGCCACGAAGAACAGCAGCCAGTACACCGGGGCCTGGGCCAGGCGCATCCCGGACATCTCGTAGGCGACGTAGGGGGCCATGGCCACGAAGAAGCCCGCGGCGATGGCCCCGGACCGTCGAGCGCCCATGGCCCGCGCCAGCGCCAGGCCACCCAGCCCGTTGAGCACGACGGTGAGCAGGCACCAGACCGTGACCGAGAACGGCCAGGGCAGCAACAGGGTGAGGACGGTGGCCGGGATGGCGTCCGAGCCGTTGCCCGCGAGCCAGGGGGCGTCACCGACGGGCAGGTAGTAGTCGCCGTTGTGGAGGATGCCCTGGGCCGACAGCAGGCGCTGGCTGATCCAGCGGTACAGCCAGTGGTTCGAGATCATGTCCGGGTGGCGCCAGTCGCCGACCACCCCGTGACCCGGGCTCAGCCACGCCGGGTAGAGGGTGTAGAGACCGCAGACCAGGTACGACGCAGCAGCGGCCAGGAGCCAACGGGCTCCCGGCCGCCGAGAGGTGTCGGGGCTGGTGCTACCAGTCGCCGCCGGGTCCACCGTAGGCGCCCATGTCGTTGACGCTTCCATCGGTGTCGTTGTAAGCAGCCGCGGAGTCGCCCGCATCGATCATCGACGAGGTGACCTGGAGCGTCCAGTCATCGTTGTAGGCGTCGCCGTCGGTGGTGACGCTGACGAACCAGGGGTAGTCGCTGATGTTGCCGCTCACACCGACGGGATCGGTGATGCCGGTGAAGGTGCCGTCGGCGCAGCCGTAGACGTTCGAGTAGGTCTGCGACCAGGTGGCCGAGCTCCCCACGGACGCGCAGTAGCCCATGGTGGAGGACCAGACCGCGGTGTTCACGACGGTCGCGGCGGTGGAGCCGGTGGCGTAGAAGTTGGCGCCGGTGGTGCCGTCGTTCTTGCCCGCGGTGGTGTTGGTGACGTTCAGGGTGGCGTCCACGGCGTAGACACCGCCGCCTTCCACCGAGGACTCGTTCCAGGCCACCAGCATGTTGGTCAGGCTCAGGGTGCCGCTATCGACCTCGAGGCCAGCGCCGTTCTCGGCGGTGTTGGCCAGGAACTCGGAGCCGGACCAGGCCACGTCGGCGGTGGACTCGATGTAGGCGCCGCCGCCATCATCGGCGTAGTTCTCGTAGGCGTGGGCGCCGGCGAGGTCGATGGTGGTGTTCCGCACGCAGTACCCGCCACCGTAGGAGTAGTGGTAGTAGCTGTCGTTGCCGCTGGTGTAGTCCGAGGGGGCGGTGACCGTGTTCTGGTACGCGATCACGTCCTCGAGGTACGGGGTGGCGCCGTCGATGTAGACACCGCCGCCGCAGTAGGTGGTGTAGTAGTCGGTGCAGGTGTCGCCGCAGCCGCAGCTGTAGCTGCTCGAGGTGATCTCCTCGTACCCGGTGCCGCCGGTGACGGTGAAGCCGATGAGCTCGGCGTCGGTGGTCTCGGCGGTCATGAAGGTGACCACGGGGCCGCCGGCGGAGCCGTCGATGATGGTGGTCTCGCTGCCGTCGGTGGAGACGACCGAGATGTCCTGACCACCGAAGTCGATGTTCTCGGTGTAGGTGCCAGGGAAGACCGCCACGCAGTGCAGCGCGGTGTCCAGGCCGTCCTGGATGGTGAGCCAGGGGTTGTCGATGGTGCCCAGCTCGGAGCCGGTGGTGGAGGAGGCATCGACCACCTGGGGCTCGGTCGGGTCGGTGTCGAGGCAGTCGGCCTCGTTGTCCACGCCCTCGCACTGCAGGATGGTGCTGCCCGCGGCGCCCAGGCCGTCGCCGTCAACGTCGTCGGCCAGGTAGGAGCCATCGACCGGGTTCTCATCGACGGTGCCGTCGCAGTCGTCGTCGTCGCCGTCGCAGTACTCGTCGGCGCCCGGGTAGATGGTGTCGTCGCCGTCGTCGCAGTCGGTGTTGTCGGTGACGTAGCCGGTGGGCTGGTTGCAGGCCATCTGGGCCACGCCGAGGTCGCCGTAGCCGTCCATGTCGGCGTCGGCGTACCAGGCGGTGGCGTCGAGGGAGTCGGCCTCGTCGACGTCGCCGTCGCAGTCGTTGTCCACGCCGTCGCAGACTTCGGCTTCGCCGGGGTTGGCGGAGGCGTCGGCGTCGTCGCAGTCGCCGCCGTCGGTGACGTAGCCGGTGGGGGCGTAGCAGCTCACGACGCTGGTGGTGCCGCCGTAGCCGTCGGAGTCGGCGTCCATGTACCAGGTGCTGACGTCCACGGAGTCTTCTTCGTCCACGTCGCCGTCGCAGTCGTTGTCGATGCCGTCGCAGTACTCGGCGTGGCCGGGGTTGGCGGCGGCGGTGGTGTCGTCGCAGTCGGTGTCATCGGCGACGTAGCCGCTGGGCTGGTCGCAGGCGGTGGTGGTGGCGGTGGCCGCGCCGTAGCCGTCGGCGTCGGCGTCGGAGTACCAGGTGGGGGCGGCGCTGGCGC
>CAYZVO010000338.1:0-5473 GCA_964481655.1 uncultured Enterobacterales bacterium
GTCGGAGTAGCCGGAGTAGCCGGTGGGCTGGTAGCAGGCGGTGATGATGTCGTCTTCGGTGCCGTAGCCGTCGCTGTCGTTGTCGATGTACCAGGGGGTGTCGCCGTCTTCGTCGATCTGCCCGTCGCAGTCGTTGTCGATGCCGTCGCAGGCTTCCGAGGCGTCCGGGTTGATGGACGCGTCCGCGTCGTCGCAGTCGTCGGCGTTGTCCACGTAGCCGCTGGCCGGGTCGCAGCCGGTGATCGTGCTGGCCTCGTCGCCGTAGCCGTCGCCGTCCACGTCGGCGTACCAGACGGTGTCGCCGTCTTCGTCGACCTCGCCGTCGCAGTCGTTGTCGATGCCGTCGCAGGCCTCGTCGGCGCCGGGGTAGACATCCGGGTCGTTGTCGTCGCAGTCGTCGCCGGCGTCGAAGCCGTCGCCGTCGGCGTCGCCGGAGATGGTCCCGGTGTCGTTCTTGACGTCATCGGGGGGACAGCCGGTGCCGAGCAAGAGGAAGCTGCCGAGGACGAGCAGCGGGAGCCGGGTGAGGAAGGCGCTGGACATGAACACTCCGTTGGCTGGTGCCCGTGGTGTCGGTGGCCGGGTGCTGGGCGCACCGAGGGCAGAGAAACCACGGGACTGCGACCTCTGCGTTTTTCCATGCGGAGAGCGCGTCCGCAACTGTCAATTCTGTCCATTTTGCGAGCGTGCGGACGCGGCCTCACCCGGGCTCATCCCGCAGGGGGTGGGAACGCTCACGGGAAGCACTGGAAATGCGTGCATTTTGGGCAACCCGCCCGCATCGGAATCGTCGAATGTGGGCCTGGAGCTATGGATTCTGCGATGTCGGGGTGGAATGTCACCGATTTTCAAAACATGATCTGGATCATGTTTCGCCAGTGGCCACCCTCGCCCCCTCCAGCGCCTATGTGCCTCTGGTGGCACCCGCTGCGGCGAAGGTCAGGATCCGCTCGACGGTGTCGAGGTTGTCGAGGGTGACCTCGTTCCAGCTGACCCGGAAGCCGCAGCTGGTCTCGACGAAGGCGATCAGCTCGAGCAGCAGCAGGGAGTCCAGGGCACCGCCGCTGAACAGGGGGGTGTCGGCCTCGATCTCGCCGGCGTCCACGCCGCCGTGGGTCACCAGCCAGTCCACCAGGGTCGTCTCGTCCAGGGGCATGGGATCTCCGCTGTCGCTGCTCCGCACCACGGCCCTGTAGCCGCTGGCCGCCCGCGGAGCGATCGCGATAGCTCCACCGACCATGGCCCGTCCCTTCCATTCCGCATGCGGCACATGAGCTGGCGCCGGCTGCTCGAGGGTGCCACCCGGCCGAGCCCGGCCGGCCTGCTGGGGACCCTCGCGGTCACGGGGATCTGGGTGCTGCTCACCGCGCTGTTCCTCGGCCCGTCGACCCTGGCGGGCCACCGCTGGGTGGCCGAGCCCATCGACGACTTCGCCTGGTTGGCGGGCAACATCGTGCGCTACCAGCAGGCCGACGCCGCCACGCTGCAGGTGGCGGTGCTCGGGACCAGCGCGACACGGGAGGCCATCAGCGATGGGGCCGGGCTGCAGGCCGAGCTGGAGGTGCTGTTGGACCGCCCCGTGCGGGTCCACCTGCTCACCGCCGGCTCCCTCTACCCCCTCGAATACCTGGTGGTGGCCGACCACCTGCCGGTGGGAGCCTCCGGCGTGCTGGTGGTGGAGGTCTCCGAGCGTCAGCTGGGGCTCGACCCCCAGACCTGGCGCTGGCTGGCGGCCAACCCGCGCCTGCCCCTGGACTCGCCCTCCTACCGGACGGCCGTCGCCGAGGCGGGGTTCGAGCCGAGGTCGCGGATCCCCGGCCTGTACCTCAGCGAGCACCTGGACTTCTTCGCCGCCAGGCTGGCGCCGAGGGCGCTGCAGGGCTTCGCGCCGGTGCCCTACGATCTGCACCCCGTCGACGTCCTGGCCCCGCCTGCCGATCGCGACTGGGCCCGGATGCGGGAGAACTGGGAGGGCTGGCTGGCCAGCTTCGAGGCCTACCACGAGCCGGTGGTGCCCACCCTGCGGGGGCTGGTGGAGCGGGCCCACGGCACGACGGGCTCCCGGGTGGCCTTCCTGCAGGCACCGCGCAACCCGCAGTTCATCGAGTGGGTGGCCGGGCAGGCACCGGTGGCGGGCGAGCGCAACGAGGCCTACCAGGGCCGCGTGCAGCAGCTGTCCCGGGAGCTGGGTGTGCCCCTGTGGGACCTGCTCGAGGCCGCCGATGTGAGGGCCGAGGACTTCCGCGACCACGCCCACCTCGGCGAGCCCGAGGCCCGGGAGCGCTACACCCGCGCCCTGGCGGAGGCCGTCGCCGCGGTCGCCCCGCCGGAGGGGACGCCGTGATGGCCCGGGGCGTCGGGATCGGCCTGCAGGCGGTGGTGCTGGGCACCCTGCTCTACCTGGCGCTGTGGCAGCTCGCCGCCTACCGCGTCGCCCCCAAGGAAGGGGTCAAGGGCGGGGGGCTCCCGGCCACCACCAGCGCGCGGATCTTCCGCTACCAGGGGTACTAGCCGTGATCCAGACGGGCCTGTTCTGGCTGGCGCTGCTGATCGCGGTGCCCGTGCACTGGCGCCTGCCCCGGCGCTGGCGGGCCCTGTTCTTCGCCGTCGTCTCCATGGGGGTGCTCGCCACGCTGGCGCCGGTGCAGGTCATGGCCTTGCTGGGCTGGACCGTGGTGACCTGGGCCCTGCTGACCCGGAGCCCGCTGGTCCGGCCCATGTCCTGGGTGCTGGCCTTCGGCCTGCTCGCGCAGCTGCTCCTGTTCAAGTACCTGCCGCCCCTCATCGAGCCCCTCTGGCCCAGCTCGCCCTTCACCCGCCTCGCGGTCCCCATCGGGCTGAGCTTCTACACCTTCAAGATGCTGCACTACATCGTGGAGCAGCGTCGGGGCCGGCTGGCGCCCCACGCCCTCGAGGCGGTGCTGTGCTGGGTCTTCGCCCTGCCCATGTTCACCGCGGGGCCCATCGAGCGCTTCGACCACTTCCTCCGGGAGCGGCAGCGGGCGTTCTCCTGGACCCTCGTCGCCGTGGGCGGCACGCGCATCGTCCACGGGTTGGTCAAGAAGCTGGTGATCTCCGACGTCCTGCTCGCGTGGTGCTTGGAGCGCCTGGGGGGCTCGCCGGCCCAGCTGCTGGCCCACATCGACAGCGTCCCGGTGCTGGAGCTCTGGCTGTGGTCCGCCGCCAGCATGGCGCGGCTGTACATGGACTTCGGGGGCTACTCCGACATCGCCATCGGGGGCTGCCTGCTGTTCGGTTGGGTGGTCACCGAGAACTTCGACTTCCCGTTCTTGGCTCACAACCTGTCGAACTTCTGGCATCGCTGGCACATCAGCCTGGCGGATTGGTGCCGGGCCTACATCTACATGCCCCTGCTGGGCATGACCCGGAACCCCTTCGTGGCGGTCTACGCCACCTTCGTGGTGATGGGGCTGTGGCACGCCGGTTCGCTGCCCTGGCTGGCCTGGGGGGCGCTGCACGCCACGGGCATGAGCCTCGCGCTGCTCTGGCGCCGAGAGGCCCGCCGCCGGCGCTGGACCTGGCAGAACCAGCGCTGGGTGCGCCCCCTCGCCGTGATCGCCACGATGGTCTTCGTCTGCGGAGCCCACGCGCTCACCACCGTCCACGGCGTGGGGGACGCCTCGGACCTGCTGCGGCTCGCCGCGCGGCTACTGGGGCTGACGCTGGGGGTCTGAGGGCTCGGGGTGGCCGCGGCGGCAGCGTCGCTCCACCGAGGTCCGGTCGATCTTGCCGGTGCTGATGCGGGGCATCCCCGCGGGGAGCACGCAGACCCGGGCGGGGAGCATGTAGGCGGGCAGGGTCCGCAGCAGGCGGGTCCGCAGCTCGGTGGGGTCGAGGGTGGCGCCCTCGGTGGGGCTGACCGCCAGGACGACGGCCTGGCCAAGCTCCGGGTGGGGCTCGCCGAAGGCCACGGCGTCCTGGACGCCGGGGAGGGTGACGGCCACGCTCTCCACCTCGGTGGGGCTGACCCGGAAGCCGGCGGTCTTGATCAGGCTGTCCCGGCGGCCCCGGAACCACAGGACGCCGTCTCCGTCGCGCTCCGCCAGGTCGCCGCTGTGCCAGACCGGGCCCGGTGCCTGCCCCGCCAGCCACGGGTCGGGGCGCAGGTGCTCGGCCGTGCGCTCCGGCTTGCCCCAGTAGCCCTGGCAGACCATGGGGCCCTCCACCACGATCTCGCCCACCTCGCCGGGGCCGCAGAGCCCGCGCTCCGGATCCACCAGCCACAGGCGCTGGTCCGGCACGGGGAGGCCCATGGCGCCGGGCTTGTCGGCGAAGCGCTCGGCCGGCAGCCAGGTGCCCCGCAACATCTCGGTCTGGCCGTACAGCAGCACGATGTCCACGCCGGGGAGCAAGCGGGGCAGGGCGTCGACCATGCGCTGGGTGGGCGCCCCGCCGGCGTTGGTGATCAGGCGCAGCCGCGGCAGGGCCCGGGGACGGTCCTCCAGGGCCCGGATCAGCCGGTGCCAGAAGGCGGGGACGCCGGCGAGCACCGTGGCGCCGCTGTCCTCCAGGGCCGCCAGCAGCTCGGCGGGGAGGCCGGCGCGGTGCAGCACCGCCGTGGCCCCGGCGTACAGGGCGCTGAAGACCTGGCTCGAGCCGTAGGAGAAGCACAGGGGCATGGCGGCCAGGACGCGCTCGTCGGGGCCGTATGCGAGGTAGTCCACCACGCCGCGGGCGCAGGTGACCAGGGCCTCGTCGCTGATCATCACCCCCTTGGGCTGGCCGGTGGAGCCCGAGGTGTAGAGCAGGGCGCGCAGGGCGCGGGGCTCCGTGGGGCCGGGGGGGGGCTGGCCCGGGGGGAGCTCCGCGGGCCAGGCGATCACAGCGGGGTGGGTCGGGGGTGGGCCGCGCACCACCAGCTGGAGCTCCCCGGGGAGGCATCCCTCCACCAGCGCCTTCGCCTGCCGGGGGCCCGCGATCAGCATGCGGGCGCCGCTGTCCGCCAGCACGTGGCGCAGCTGCAGCGGCTTCCAGCGGTCGAAGATGCCGACGATGACGGCGTCGATGCGGGCCAGCGCCAGCGTGGCCACCACCTCGTCGATGCAGGGGCCCAGGGCGAGCCCCACCCGATCGCCGCGGGCCACGCCCCGGTCCGTCAGCCAGGCCGCCAGGGCCTCGACCCGCGCCGTGAGCTCGGCGTAGCTCAGGGCGCCGCTCCCGTCCATCAGGGCGGGATGATCGGCGCGGCCGGGGAGCTGCCGGTGGGGGAGCTCCCAGAGCTTGGGGATTCTGGCTTCGGGCTTCGGAGACACGTGCTGTGATCGGTGCGGGCTCGGCCCATCCTACCCCTTCGCCGGCCGACCGTGCGCCCCGGTGTCGGCGCCGCGATAGGGCCTGAGCATGGCATCCTCCCGCTCTTCCGAGTCCAAGCGCTCGCGCTCCCGCAGGCGCCCGCGTCGTCGTCGAGGGCGTCGGGCCCCCCCCCCGGGGGGCCCCCCCCCAAAAACAGCCC
>CAYZVO010000339.1:0-5322 GCA_964481655.1 uncultured Enterobacterales bacterium
GCCTCGGGGGCAACATCGTCCCCGTCGAGAACCTGGCGGAGTCGCTCCAGGTCGCCGCCGACGCTGGCGCCAAGCGCCTGCTACTCCCGATGGCGAGCGTGGCTGACATCCCGACGGTGCCTGGCGAGCTCTTCGCGAAGTTCCAGACGGGGTTCTACGCGGATGCCAAGGATGCGGTGTTCAAGGCGTTGGGGGTGGGGTGAGCGATTCGCTGTCTCATCGGGGGCGGTGGTGAGCGGTCCACAAAGGTCTATCGTTCAAGCCGCTCGGAACCCCCGAGATCGGCGGTCCTCTACCCCTGGTCCGCTGGTGGTCCGCATCCACCTGGTTCTAGCCTTCGGAAGCAGCCTGGTGCGGCCCGCGCAGGGGACGAAGAACAGCGCATACTGACCGTGGCTTTCGCTCGCGAGTGAGGCGGTCCGATGGTATGGTCGGCGCCGACTTGGCTGATGGAGAGGGCGAGATGAGGACGCAGTGGGTAGGAGAGATGTTCGTCAGATACGGCGAACTACTTTGCCAGGAAGCCTGGTACATCTTGGGCGCCTTGATGTTGGGGAGCGCCGCTCTGTTCATGGAACGCCGATTCAAGAACAGAGATGGCCGATCCGCTCCGCCTCGAAGTTCCTCAGACATCGTGCGCTACCTAATTCTCGCTGGTGTGCTCTGCACGGGGCTTTGGTTCTCCATCGAGAAGGCATCCGTCTTTGATGATGCGTACATCTCGTTCAGGTACGTGGACAACTTCCTCAGCGGGAAGGGATTGATCTGGAATCCTGGTGAGAGGGTCGAGGGCTACACCAACTTCCTCTGGGTTCTCGTTCTCGCCGCCGGGACCTTGCTCACGAAGGTCGAGTTGCCGCTGGTCGCTCTAATTAGCTGTCTGCTGGCCTACGTGGCTGGCGTGGCCGTATTCGCTTCCCTCGAGCGCCGGTTGTTCGGTGTGGGGATTCCTCTTGCGACTGCATTGTTCGCGCTGCAGAACACCACCACCGACTACGCTACGTCGGGCCTGGAAACTGGATTCGCCACCTTCTGCATGATGATGGGCCTGCGTTCGCTGATGTCGGGTTCCGGGAAGCGTCATGCCACTACGTGTGGGATGTGGCTCATCGCCTCGACGATGTGCAGACCAGACCACGGCATTTTCTGGATTGCCGGGGGGCTCTCTCTACTCGTGCAGGTGTTGCGGCGCTCACCTTCTGGCTGGCCGAAACCCGAACGGCCCTCAAAGAGAGGCCTGCTCACCCTTTCCGCATATGCCGCGACCTTTGCTCCCTATGGACTCTACCTGCTCTGGAAGCTGAGCTACTACGGTAGCCTGCTGCCGAACACGTACTACGCGAAGTCGGCCAACCTCACCTACTTCAGTCAGGGAGGAATCTACGCGCTTTCCTTCCTGCTGGGGGCTCACCTCTGGGTGCTCATCCCGCTCGCCATCATCGGGCTGCTGCACCCCACCAATGATAGCGGTCACCGATGCCTGAAAGTGTTCTCAGCAGTCGCCCTGGTCCTGTACAACTTCTATGTCCTCAAGGTGGGTGGGGATTTCATGTACGGACGCTTCTACTTGGTGACCATCCCGTTGTGGCTCCTGCTGGCGCGACTCGGAGTGGCCAAGTTCGCGGCAACCCGTCGATGGAAGGGGGCTCTCGCTGCTGGTGTGTTTGTTGCCACGATAGGAGGGGTGAACCTGTTCAGCGGAGCGTCGGGCCAGTGGTACCTGAATGACGAGTCCCGTACGTACCAGGTGACACAGTGGTTGCCTCACGTGGTCATCGAGCACCACAACTGGAGAGGCGGCACGCACTTTGGGGAATACCTCCAACAAAGGGGGGTCGAGCCGATCCTGGCGACGACAGGGATCGGGATGATCGGATACTACTCTCGACTCGAGGTCATTGACATGCGTGGTCTCACCGACAAAGTGGTGGCCAGAACACGGCTCAAGCGCAGGCGTATGCCTGGACATGAGAAGTACCCCAGGCAGAAGTATCTCGACCGCAGGAAAATCCATTTTGTTCGATCCCAGCAATACCATCCAGAGCGGTGGAGAAAGACAACAGAGATCGATATCGGGGCTCACAAGAAGAGAAGGCAGTGGCACTTCTACCGCTACGATTCCCACCTTGCAGACCAGCTCGAAGAACTTGCTCCGGAGGTGAAGTTCGTTCGCTTCGAACCCGTGTTGGATTCCTGGCTGTACGGTCGGAGACCACGTACGCTGGAGTCACTCGAGGAAGATGCGGCCTTCTTCGAACAGTACTACTTCTGCTGCAATGACGACCCCGAGCGCAAGGAGCGCTTCGATGCGATCATGGTTGAAGCTCGGGGTGAAGAGCCAGCGACCCTGTCCACCGCCGACGTTCAATAACAAGTAGTCGTGACTGCCTTCCCCCAAGACAGAGTCCCCGCGGTGCCCCCACACTGCCTTTGCATTCTCTGCTGCACTTGGGCTCTAAGTGCTTGCGAACGTGATCCGCACGGAGAGCCGCTGGCACCACCACCACCTGCGTTCGCGCTGACAATCCATCCCGAGAGCCTTCTGCGCCTCGATCTCCCCGAGGGCAATCGCCCTGACGGAGCCGCTGCTTCGTCCGAGCTGCCGGTCGAGGGCCCGTGGGAGCCCATGGGTACCAAGGATGGGGTGTCCACCTTCGCGGCCGAGCTTCCCTTCGATCAGGTCTTCATTGGCGAATCGACCCGCTCCGCGCCGGCGGGAATGAAAGTCCTGGATGAGAATCGTCGAGAGGTCTCATTTGGGCGCAACTCCAGCCCGAAAGATCAGACCGACCCCAGTTGGAGGCTCGACGGCAACATCATCACGCTCCGTATCCCCGAAGGTCGAACGCCTCCCCCGAATCTCCGGGTCAAGTACCCAGCGGGGGCCAGATGGATGAACCAGCTCGACCCGGCCCTGACTGCCGCCAGCGAGCAAGAGTTCGCGTTGCGGCGGACGGGCCTTGTGCACGACGACAGAGAAGGACTCCTGCTACCTGCCCCTTCAACATCGACCTGGAGAGTGGTCATTCCGGCTGGGGCAGAGCTTCATCTGGACGCCAAGATCCTCCCACCAGCTGTTCTCGACGGGCATGAGTCCGATGGAGCGGTCGTCGAAGCACTCGTGCTGGACTCGGGTTCAGAAACACTCTTGGACTCGCTGGAGCTGGAGCCTGGAGAGGGCTGGCAAGGCTGGAGTGTGGATCTGGATCGCTATTCTGGAAGGGAGATCGAGCTTGTCCTCAGAAGCAGCCCAGGGGACCGCAACGAGCTCGACTACGTGTTCCTTGCCGAACCCATCATTCACGTCCCAAGAGCGGAGCCACGGCGCCTCGTGTTGATCTTCGTCGACACGCTACGTCGGGATCACGTCGGGTTCTATGGATACCAGAAGCACGCTACGACCCCGGAGCTGGACGCATGGGCGGAAGATGCCGTGGTGTTCGACAACGCCCACGCGTTCTCGCCCTGGACCCTGCCATCGGTGCAGGCGCTCCTGTCTGGCCGGGAGCCCCACTCATGGTCGTCGACGGACACTCTCCAGCAGGCTCTGCGTGATGGCGGCTTCACGACGGCATTCCTCTGCGCGAATCCGTATCTGAAACCAGCATTCGGTATGTCCGATGGGTGGTCGCAGTACCGTTTCAAGTTCATGGCAGACGCCGAGCACCAGGTCGATGCAGCGATCGCGATCCTCGAAGAACACAAGAAACGCGACCTGGCGTTGATGGTTCAGTTCATGGACCCTCATCTCCCATACCGCGAACCGATGCCGTTCCGGGGGCTGTGGGCTGGTGAACGCCCTCCGGCGCTTCCTGGCTTGGTGACCCGCGATCGACTGGTCGAAATCGAACCCGAAGATGGCGCCTTGGCGAAAATCAAGCCTTGGGTCATCGCTCGGTATGATCAGAACATCAGGTATGTAGACGACCAGATTGGACGCCTCCTTCGTCATCTCGACGACGATGACGTGGTGGTGTTCTTCTCTGACCACGGCGAAGAATTCTGGGAGCACGGCGGCGTCGAGCATGGTCACACGGTCTACGAAGAGCTGCTGGCTGTCCCGCTGGCCATCAAGGCGCCAGGAATGAACCCGGGGCGGGTCGATGCCCCGGTCTCACTCATCGACGTCGCCCCGACCGTGGCCGAACTGCTCGCTATCGAGCCTCCCAGTGCCCGCGGGACCTCGCTGGTGGCGTCTACTGCCCAGAGTCCGGAGCTGCTCGAGGCCCTATCCCAGCGACCTCTGGCGTTCGGGCAGACGCTGTACGGGGACGAGGCATGGGGCTTCTACGATGGCGCCACCAAGCGGTTCGTATGGGGGGCGGAGCAGCACGAGTACGACCTGTCCACGGACTCGAACGAGGAATCGAACCTCGCCACCGATCGATCGATGGCCGAACCCGACATCGCGGCTCTGGAGCAGGCCTTGGGGTGCCCTGTCTTTCCTGTCTGGCGTGTGGCTGGGGAAGGGCTTCGGAAGAGCACCAAGCAGAAGCGAGGCAGCGTGACCCTCTCTCACCCGGATGGATTCACCGCCACCTGGTCGACCGCGGGTATTCGAGCGGAGACCGCGGAGCCGGCGATCGTCGAAGGACGAGTGGTCGTCCAAGCTGGGGGGGGTGAGAGGATCCCGAGGGAGTTCTACGCCATTGGCCCTCCCACAGGACCATGTCCGTCGGAGATGAGCCTGGTTGTGGACACCGGCAAGAAAACCCTCCGGTCTTCTGCTGGTGACGCTGGAGACGATGAAGCGCGAGGATCTTCGTGCGACAGCAGGAGCGTCGAGGTCGGCAAGGGCGCCTATCGCTACACCTTGACGACTAGCATCGCCCCGAGGTGCGAGGTGTCGACGCAGACCGAAGTGGACGATCAGACCTTGGAGCAGCTGCGGGAGCTCGGGTACATCGAGTAGTCGGTCTGCAAATCCCAGAGAGGCACCTGGGTCTGTCAGAGAATCCGCTTTGGAAAGTCACAAACAGCAGGCTTCAATGACGAGGTCCGCGAGTTTCTACACGGAGGCTGCCCCGGGCGAAGTCGAACTATCCCAGCATCGTCACTCGTCTCCCATTCCTGAGATCTCGGGGAGACCTATGCGGAATTTCTGCGCTCCACGAAGGCTCGCTCTGGCACCCCCAGTAGCCTCATGGCGAGCCTGCAGTGCTCATCCAACCCCGTGACCCTGCGGTCGAGTTCAACGCCGCCCTTGGACACGACGACGCTTCCGACGTTGCGGAACATCCAGAAGACGTTCTCGGTGGTGGGTGACCTGGTGGGCTTGTAGTCCATGTTGGGGAAGGTCAGCCCGTCGTGCTCGGCCAGGTT
>CAYZVO010000340.1:0-5316 GCA_964481655.1 uncultured Enterobacterales bacterium
CGCGCCGGCAACCCCTACCTTTCGCCGAGAAACCCACGACTTGCCGGCGCGGGAGGGCCCAAAGCCGCCGGCAACCCCCACCCTTCGCCGTGAACGCCCCGAGCCTCCAGTCCCACCCACGAACCGCCCTTTGTACGCCCCCTCACACCCCCACCCCACCGATGGTCACGTTCGGCGTCCGGGGCCGTCTTCGGTGCGTACGGTTCAGAAATCAGCCTGCACCGAACCCCACAATCGCAATCCGCTGTCCTCTGGAGTCACCATGCGCGCCACCACCCTCTTCGCCGCCGTCGCCGCCTTCGCCATCCCCACCACCGTGGTGGGCGCCATCGCCGTCAACCAGGCCGCGGGCAGCCTCGAAGGCATGGGCATCACGCCCACCCACGACTTCCCCGTCAACGCCACCATCTTCGACATCGACATCTCCGATCCCGACGCCAAGGGCTTCCGCACCATCGAGGTGAGCGTGCCCGTCGAGGCCATCGACACCGACAGCGGCGGCCGCGACGCCCACATGCGCTCCAGCATCTTCAAGGGCTACAAGGAGGCCGGCAAGAGCGCCGTGGTCTTCCAGGCTCGCACCGACAGCGCCCTCGAGGCCGGCCCCGTGCAGCTCGACGGCCGCCTGACCATCGTCGGCCAGGCCCGCCCGCTCACCGTCACCGCCACCATCTCCGGCACCGATCCCCTGCGCGCTCAGGGCAAGGCCAGCATCAACCTGGACGACTGGGGCATCAAGACCCCGGGCATCGGCCCCATGAAGGTCGATCCCAACGTCACCATGGGCTTCGACGTCGAGCTGCCCGCCCCCAGCGGCAGCGCCGACATCTCCATGGCCGACTAGCTCGATCCCGAGGCACCTCGCGGGCAGCCCAGCGCTGCCCGCGTCGCGCTTCAGGGCAGCTCGAGGTTCAGCTGAAAGCGCTTGCCGCCCTCGGGCAGGCTGTTCAGGTGGTTCAGGTAGACCGTGGGGATCTCGTCGTCCTCGGCCTGGGGGTTGTCCTCGAGGGCGTGCATGAAGTTCGCGATGTACTCGTTGCGCTCGAGGGTGCCCTCGACGTTGCAGGTGTGGGGGGCCTCGGGGCAGGTCCAGACGACGTCGATGGGCCGTTGGTCCTCGGGCATGTCACCGATGATGAGCTCGAAGCGGGACAGCAGGCCGGGATCGGGCTGCACGCCGGGCTCGTCGGGGCTCGCCGGCGCGATGGTGGGCGCCGCGATGCCGGGCTGCACCGGCTCGCCGGTCGGGGACGTCGGAGGCGCTGCGGAGGGAGCCGGGTCAGCACCCGGAGCGCCGACCACCTCATCCAGCTGATCCGCCGACAGGTCGCCCGGGGCCAGCCGGGCCTTGCGCTCCTTGGGAGGCGTGTCCGGTGTCTCGGTGAGCCCACCACCGAACAGCGCGACGGCGAGGCCGATGGCGACGACGGCCAACACAGCGAGGATGAGCACGGGCTTCTTCATGGGACCTCCCTGCCAGGCCTAACCCGAGCCGTGGGCGGCGCCGTCCCCGACTTGTATTCGACCGAACGTCAGATTATACGCGACGCGTTCGCGGAGGTCCCGATGTCAAGCCTGCTTCTCGCCGCCCTGCTCGCCTGCGCCCCCGGCTGGGACCGGACCACCATCGGCGACCGGGCCGGAGACCCCGAGCGCGGCACGCGCCCAGACGCCGCCGGCGACCCCCTCGACGGAGAGGCCTCTCCCTCCTGGGTCGATCTGACCAGCCCGACCACCTGCACCGACCCCTGCACCTTCACCGCCAGCGCCTCCGACGACGTCGCCGCTGTGGCCTATGTGGTGGAGGGCTGGGATCTGGGCAGCTCATCCGACAGTGACTTCGCCCTCACCTACGACTTCTCTCACCTGGGCGACCGCAGCCTCGAGCTCTACGCCCTGGACGCCCAGGGCAGCTTGATCGCCTGGGCGGGCGCGGACATCACCGTCCTCGAGCCCACCCCCGACGACGACGACACCGACTGCAGCGCCTACACCAGCAGCGAGCAGGAGTACGCCCCTGTCCAGACCACCGGCTCCGGCCTGCCCGGCGGCGCCACCAGCCTGAACTGGCTCTACCCGGCGGACTCCACCAACACGGTCGCCTTCGCCGGCACCCCCGGCTACGCCGCCAGCCACGAGGGCATGGACTACGTCCACGGCGACAGCGCCGTCAGCTCGGTGCCCGTCTACGCCGCCACCCACGGCACCGTGGCCTACGTGCGGCTGGGCTGCCCCCAGAGCTCCACCTTCTCCCACAACGACGACCTGCGGGAATGCGGCTCGGGCTGGGGCAACCACGTGGTGGTGGACCACGGCGACGGCATCGTCACCCGCTACGCCCACCTGGACCCCGACGGCATCGATGTGCGAGTGGGCGACGCCATCACCACCTGGACCCGGCTGGGCTGGATGGGCAACAGCGGCCGCAGCGAGCTGCGCCACCTGCACTTCGAGCTGGGGACCAGCGCCGGGCTCGATCCCTGCGCCCCGGCCCAGTCCTTCGAGCGGGTCTACGATCCGGCAGGGCTGCTCTAGCCCTGGTTCGCCTGGTCCATCGCCGCCTTGAGCGCGTCGATGTCGATCTGGACCTGCACGCCCGCGATGGCGTCGTCGCTGCCGATGGCGCGCTTCACCAGGTCGAGGATCTGGTCGACCATCGCCCGCTGCTGATCGACCGGAAAGCGGTCCTCGAGCTCCGGGTGGGAGCAGAACTCGATCATGTCCATGCCGAGGTTTCGCTGCATGGCCAGGTCCATGCCCAGCATCACCTGCGCCAGCGCGAACTCAGCGGCCACGTCGAGGTCCAGGTCCGTGCGCACCTGCCCCATGGCCTGCCCCTGCTGCAGCAACAGCTTCCAGTTGCGCCGGGCGATGGTCTGGAACTCGGTGACGAGGCCCTGCAGCTCGGGATCGCCGCTGGGGTGCCACAAAACGGCCGCGATGCGCGAGAGCTTGGGGTTGCTCAGCCCGTAACGAAGCCCCGCGATGAACATCTGGGAGAGCTGCTCCCAGAAGTCCCCGGGCTCGGGCGGGGTCATGTCCCGGATGGTCTCCAGCTTGCGCTGGGCGCCCACGTCGTACAGCAGCCACTTGAACAGCACGATCTTGCCGTCGAAGTACTGATAGAAGCTGCCCTTGGCGATCTTGGCGCGGGCCACGATGCGGGAGATGCTGGCGCCGGTGTAGCCCTTCTCGGCGAACTCATCGATGGCGGCCTCGGCGATGCGGGCGCGCTTGGCTTCGGGGAGGTTGAAGAAGGTGTCTTTGGGCATGGGTCTCGGCGGTCGCGTGATCGTCGGGAAGCATGGGAACGGAGGAGGCCGGCGGCCACCCCCGTTCCATGAACGTGTGGCCTACTTCTTGAGGGCCTGCAGCGTGAAGGTCGAGTCCGGGATGTCCACGTCGAAGTCGATCTCGTCGTAGATGACCTCGGTGAACTCGTCGGGCTCATCCGCGGGCACCAGGATCATGCGGCCAGCGATCATGCGACCCTCGACCTCCTTGTAGTCCGTGAACGACATGGTGCGGACCAATTCGCCGTCCTCGTCCCAGTAGGTGATCTCGGTGGGGTTCTCATCGGGGCGCAGCTTGACCACGATCTTGCCCCAGACCACCGCGGCGTCTTCCCGGGCGATGCACTCGACGATGTACTCCTCGGAGCCATCGACACCCGGCTCGGCCGTGAGATCGAAGTCGAAGTCGTCGGCCATGCGGGACTCCTTCACCAGGTCGTCGTTGGTGAAGTGGGAGCCCATCCAGGAGCCGGACATCATGCCCGCGGGCACCTTCATGGTGCGGTCCACCTTGGGCAGGTAGTTCCAGATGTTGTCCTCGACCTTGAGGGTGGCCATGCCGGCCTCCTTGGCCGGGGAGAGGATCTTGGTCAGGGAGTGTTCCTCGCCCTTGGCCCAGCCCTCCATGGTCAGGGTGCGGTCCCAGCGGGCCGTCTTGACGTGCATGGTGACCTTCGAGTAGCTCGAGGCCCCCCGGTGCATGTCATCGGTGGCGTCCAGCAGGTCCCGGGCGCGCTGCTGGGACTCGGTGAGCTCGGCCTCCTGCGCGATGGCGGTGGTGGCGAACAGCCCGAGGGCGGCGGCGATGGTGATCAGGGAGCGGCGCATGTCAGACCTCCTTGCGTTCGTCGGACGCGACCTTTCCATCCACAAGACGCACCAGGCGGTGCGCGCGTTCCATGACCCGCGGGTCGTGGGTGGAGAAGAGGAAGGTCACGCCGTGGTTGCGGTTGAGATCCTCCATGAGCTGCAGGAGCTTCTCGGAGGTCTCGGAGTCCACGTTGGCGGTGGGCTCGTCGGCCAGCACGATGGCGGGGTCCGAGGCGATGGCCCGGACGATGGCCACGCGCTGCTGCTGACCGCCGGAGAGCTGGTGGGGGCGACGGCCTTCCATTCCCTCGAGGCCGACCTCGGCGAGCAGCTTCATCACCTTGTCGCGGCGCTCGGAGGCGCTGCCACCCTTGAGGGCGGCGACGGCTTCGGCGTTCTCGAAGGCGGTGAGCACGGGGATGAGGTTGTAGGCCTGGAACACGAAGCCGATGCGGTCACGCCGCATGGCGCTGCGCTTGAACCGGCCCATGCTGCCCAGGTTCTTGCCCTCGAGCAGCACCTCACCCGAGGTGGGGCTGTCCAGGGCGCCGATGAGGTTGAGCAGGGTGCTCTTGCCCGAGCCCGAGGGCCCGTAGATGGCGGTGAACTCACCGGCTTCGATGGTCAGGTCCAGGCCGCGCAGCGCGTGCACGTCCACCGAACCCTGCTTGTAGACCTTGGTAGCGTTCTTGACTTCGACGATGGGGGTAGCCATGAGGGACCTCAGACCAGATTGATGGATTCGATGGGATCGACGCGACCGGCCTTCCAGGCCGGGTAGACCCCGGCGAGGATGGTGGCGCCGAGGATGGCGATGATGATGGCGGCGGCGCTCTCGGGGAAGATGCCGAAGGGCAGGACCGGGTCCATGCCCACGCCGGAGACGTCCATGGAGCCGTGTTTGTCCAGGATGCCCATGTCCATGTAGACCTGGGTGAAGTCCAACCCCGTGGCGACGAGCTTGTTGTAGACGGGGATGGTCGGGATGGCGCAGGCGATCAAGCCCAGGATGGCCAAGATGCCGCTCTCGGCCATCACCAGCCGGAACAACTGCCCGGGCTGGTAGCCGATGGCCATCATCACGCCGAACTCCCGGACGCGCTCCATGACGCTCATGAAGATGGTGTTGAAGATGCCCGCGGCGACCAGGATGCCGATGACGATGCTCATCACCGCGCCGCCGCCCTTCTTCATGGCGATGAAGGTCTTGATC
>CAYZVO010000341.1:0-5275 GCA_964481655.1 uncultured Enterobacterales bacterium
GCGTCTTCGTCCACGGAACCGTCGCAGTCGTCGTCCTCGCCGTTGCAGTAATCGTAGGCCCCCGGGTACTGCGCGGCGTCGGTGTCGTCGCAGTCGGAGGCGTCCAGCACATAGCCCTCGGGCTGGGAGCATTGGATCACGACCTCGCTCGAGTCGCCGTAGCCGTCGCCGTCGGCGTCGGGGTACCAGCGGGTCTCGGCGTCCACGGTGTCCTCGTCGGTCTCGCCGTCGCAGTCGTCGTCCAGGCCGTTGCAGTACTCGTCGGCGCCCGGGTAGACGGTGGCGTTGTCGTCGTCGCAGTCGTCGGCGGTGGCCACGTAGCCGCTGGGGGCCTCGCAGGAGAGCACGGTGTCGGCGTCGGTGCCGTAGCCGTCGCCGTCCACGTCCACGTACCAGGTGGTGGCGCTGTCCAGCACCAGGTCGTCGTCTTCGTCGTGGTTCTGGGCGTCGCAGTCGTCGTCGTTGCCGTTGCAGTTCTCGTCGGCGGCGGGGTTGATGTGGGCGTGGTCGTCGTCGCAGTCCTGATCGTTCTCCACGTAGCCGGGAGGGGGCTCGCAGTCGTTGACGGTGGAGTCGGGGGTGCCGTAGCCGTCGCCGTCGGCGTCGCCGTAGAAGGTGACGTCGGTGCCCTCGTCGGTCTCGCCGTCACAGTCGTTGTCCACGCCGTCACAGGCCTCGTCGGCTCCGGGGTAGACCGAGGGGTCCTCGTCGTTGCAGTCCTCGTCGGTGGTGAAGCCGTCGCCGTCGGCGTCCACGGAGCTATCGGGCCCCGTGTCGTCCTTGATCGGGTTGCCGGCGTCGCAGCCATCACAGCCGTGGGCCAGGAGAGCCAGGAAGATGGCGAGGATGGGGAGGCGAACGGACATGGGACACTCCTCGTGCGAGGACATTCGTTGGCTGACGGACGACCCAGCGAGAATACCCGCTCTGGGCAGGCTCAGTCCACGCGTGAGAACGCATACAGAACAGAGCGCAGGCGTCGAGCCTCTTTCCGGTCTTTCACTCCTCTTTCGCGGGAGGGCTCGGCCGACCCGGTGCTGGTGCAGAAGGACGCGTGGGACGGGCTCCCGGCGCCCCCTCCGGCGCTGCCCCCGCGGTGGCGAGGTGATATGACCGGGGCTGGAGAGTTCATGAACGGCGTCCGCCTGGTGGTCATCTCGCTGTGTGTGCTGCTGGTGGGTGCGGTCTTCGGCCCCTCCCTGCCGCTGCTCGCCGATCACCTGCTCGGGGTCGAGTACGTGGACCACTACGGCACCCAGTGGTTCTACTGGTTCGTCGGGCATCAGCTCGAGACGGGCCAGGGCATGGGGCACACGGACCTGTACTTCCACCCCTGGGGCAAGGACATCTTCCTGCACACCGGCACCAACGTGCTGGACGGCTACCTCGCGCTGCCGTTCTTCCGGCTGCTGGGGCCCACCCTGGGCTACAACGTCGTGGTGCTGCTGGGCCTGCTCAGCGCAGGCGTGGCGTTCTGGTTCCTGGCCCGGGATCACACGGACGATCGCTGGGCGGCCCTGCTGGCCGCGGTGCTGTTCGCGCTGTCGCCCTTCGTGCTCTTCGAGCTGGTCGAGGGCCGGCCGACCCAGGCGGTGCTCACCCTGCCGGTGATCTTCGTGATCTTCGTGCTGCGCACCGGCCGGCGCCCGGGGCTGCTGGCGCCGGCCCTGGCCGGCCTGTTCCTGGCGCTCACCGGGTATCAATACTGGTTCTACGCGTTCTTTGGTGGCATGGTCTGCTTCGCCCACGGCGCGTGGCGCTTCGCCCTCCCGCCGGAGGGTGCCGGGACCCGCTGGCGCCAGCTCGGTCGCCACGCGCTGATCGCCGGGGTGGCCTTGGTCCTCACCGCGCCCGTGGGGCTGCCGCTGGTGATGCTGGCCTCCGAGTCCGGCAACGTGCCCGGGCTGCTCGATGTGAGCCGCTGGGGCCTGTTCGCCAGCCCGCCCATCACCGCCGAGAACCAGACCATCGGCCTGTTCCTGTGGCAGCCCCTGCGGCGCTTCGCCGGCTTCTACGTCATCGAGGCTGGCCCCCAGGAGCGCCTGCTGGCCCAGGCCATCCTGGTGCCGCTGAC
Organism: uncultured Enterobacterales bacterium; assembly: GCA_964481655.1. Classification (GTDB taxonomy): domain Bacteria; phylum Myxococcota_A; class UBA796; order UBA796; family JAFGLY01; genus CALDOK01. The sequence continues at coordinate 2,075 of CAYZVO010000341.1, forward strand.
CTCCTTCGTGGCGCTGGGCTGGCTGATCCGCCGGCCCGGCCGGCTGCCCCGGGGAGCGATCATCGCCATGGCGGTGATGGCGGGCCTGATCGCCATGGGGCCCATCCTCATCCTCTACAAGCTGGTGCTGCCCAACCCGTTCTTCATCGTGATGGTCAAGTCGGTGGGGTTCCTGCGCCGCCTGTGGTGGCCCGCGCGGGCGGCCGCCTACCTGGCCATCCTGCTGGGGCTGGCCAACCTGGCGGTGCTGGCCTGGGCCGCCACCCGCTCGAAGCGGGTGCAGATCTTCACGATGGTGCTGCTGACCGGCGCCTGGGGCGGGGAGCTGTACCTGGCCGACGTCCTGCCGTACCCGGCCTGGAACGCGGCCATCCCCGCTGGGTACAAGTGCCTGGCCCACGGGCCGCCCGGGGCCATCATGGAGCTGCCCTACTCCTGGACCCAGGCCCACCTGTACTACCAGACCGCCCACGCCCGACCCATCATGGGGGGGATGCTCGAGAACAACGAGGTCTTCACCCCGGACGAGTTCACGGAGCTCGTGGATCGCAACCTGTTCGTGTCCCAGCTGTTCGACGCCGCCAAGCTGTCGGAGAACGATCCCCAGTGGCCCGAAGAGCACGCACAGGAGGTCTACGATCTCGGCTACCGCTACGTCGTCGCCCAGAAGGACGCCTTCTACCACGGCGGCAAGATGCCGGGCCTGATGGACAACGTCATGCGGCTGCGGATGCGCAACCTGCGCAAGACCCTGCGCAAGAAGCTGGGCACGCCGGTGTACGACGACGCCCGGGTGGCCATCTACTCCCCCTGGGGGGCGCCGCCGCCCTGCTCCCGCGACGACGTGGAGCCCGACACCGTGACCCTCGGCCTGACCGAGGTGAGCGCGGATCAGCGCATCCTGCGGACCCCGGACGCCCAGCTCATCCACCGGCCCTTCATCGACGCGGAGGCCTACCTGCTGTCCGAGGAAGAGGGGGAGCTCGAGCCCCTGTCCACCCAGGTGATCCCCGGCGGCGAGGGCAGCGGCCGACCCGATGACGGCGCCGGCGACGACGGGGGCTCCAAGGAGCTGCCGCCCTCGCTGCCGCCGCCCCTGGACGAGGCCCCCGGCGACCGCTTCGTGCAGCCGGACCAGATCCCGAACCCCCAGCGTCGCTGAGGCACCGTGCGCTGGCTGCCCCTGCTCGTCGCCGCGGCCTGCGGGCTGGCGCTGCACGGGCTGCTGCTGGCGGGCCTGGACCTGCACGATCTGCCCGGCCCCGGCGGCGCCCTGCTGGCCCGGGATCTGCTCCAGGGCAGCCACAGCCAGGGGCCCGCGAGCTGGCTGGCGGCCCCGCCGGTGTGGCTGCTGGGCCTCGAGTCGGGGCTGCGGGTGGTGGCGTCGGCTTCTCTGGGTTGCGCCATGCTCGGGGCTGGGTTGGCCGCCTGGGCGCTGGCGGGTCGCAGGGCTGCGCCCTGGGCCGCCGCGCTGACGGCCAGCTGGGCCCTGGTGACCCATCAGGGGTTGCTGGTGGACGCCGGGGGGCTCGCTTGGGGCCTGAGCTGGCTGGGGCTGGGGCTGTGCTGGTGGGCCCTCGGGGCCCGGCGCCCGATCCCGGCGGCCCTCGGTGCGGCGGTGCTGGTTCTCGGTGTGGCCGTCAAGGCCAGCGCCCTGCCGGTGCTGGCGCTGCTGCCCCTGGCCCTGTGGATGCCCGCGGACGCCGCGTCCTCGGAGCCTCGCCCGGGGCTGCGCCTCCCGGCCCTGGCGCTGCTGGGTGGCGCCCTGCTCGGGGCTGGCTTGGGCTGGCTCCTGCAGGGGCCGGATCTGCCCTGGCTCGGCGCTCAGGCCGTGCAGGGCGCCGAGGGCGGGGCCGGCTGGCTGTCAGCGGTCCTGGCGCTGGCTGGGCGGGGCCTGCCCCACGGTTCCTTCCCGCTGCTGGCGCTGTTGGCGGCCGCCGGGGTGGCGCTCTGTGTCGGACGGCGTCGCCAGGCGGTGCTGCTGCTGGCTTTGACCCTCGCGGCCCTGGCGCTGGTGGGTGAGGCCAGGGCAGAGCGCCTGCAGCCCCGGCACCTGCTGCCCGCCAGCCTCGGCCTGGTGGTGCTCACCGCGGCGGTGACGCGCTGGCGTCGGCCCCGCTGGTTGGCGCCGACCCTGCTGGGGGGGCTGGTGCTGCTGGCCGTCCTGGACAGCCTGGCCTTCGCCCACGCCTTCGCGGCCCAGCGGGCGCGCTTCGCCGGCACGCAGCCCGCCGCCCTGCCCGCGGCCCCCGCGCCCTTCGCCGGCCGCTACCCGGAGCTGCCCTGGCCCGTGTTCTTCGAGAGCTCCCTCGGCGGCGTGGCGGAGCTGCTGCCCCTCGCCGCCGGGGCCCCGGGGCCGGTGGCGGGGGTCTCCTGGCAGGAGCGTCGCGACGTGCACCTCGAGCTGGTCACTCTGGAGCGAGGCGCGAGCTATCGGCGCCTGAGCCAGGACCGCTGCTGCCTGCTCGAGCAGGCGACCGAGGCCTGCGCCGCCGAGGTGGTCGAGGCCCTGGACGGTGCCGGCGCGCTGCTGATCCTCCCCGGCAAGCTCGAGGTCGTGGCCCCCGAAGACCGCGCCTTCGCCGCCGCCCTGCTCGCCGCGCTGCCCCAGCGCCAGCGGAGACCCGCCCGCTGGATCGCCGTGCAGGGATCGGGGAGCGGTGGGGAGCTGCCGTGTCGGGGGGGGAGGTGATGCGGCTGCGAAGCGCAACAGCCTGGAGCCTGGAGCCCACGTCAGGGCTTGGGCTTTCTCTTGCCACCGCCCTTCTTCCGCGGGTGATCCAGGGCGGCCTGGACCAGGGGGTCGGGGTCCGTCAGCTGGGCGGCGGCGCTGGGGTCGAGCAGGCCGCCGATGCGGGCTCCGGTCCAGCGCACCAGGCGGTGCTGGGCCGGGTTGCTCACCACGGCCAGGAAGAATGCGGCGGGGGGCGGCTCTCGTAGCTGGGCGGCGGCCTCGAGGACGGCGATGCGCAGCTCGGCGGCGGGGTCGTCGGCCACGGCGCGGCGGCCGGGGCCCATGACCCAGGTGGCGGGGATGTCCCGCTCGTTGCGGCGGTCGGCGGCCCAGCTTTGGAGGTTGTGGTTGGTGACCAGGGCCTGCGGGGCGGCGCCCGGGCGGGCCCCCCGGGCGACCCCGGGGTACCCCACCGCCGCCTGCGGCCGCGGGCCCCCCGCCGCGGGGGGGCAGGGGGGGGGGGGTGG
>CAYZVO010000342.1:0-5175 GCA_964481655.1 uncultured Enterobacterales bacterium
CGTCCACTTCGCCGTCGCAGTCGTCGTCGTGACCGTCGCAGTACTCGTCGGCGCCGGGGTTGGTCGATGCGTCTCCGTCGTCACAGTCCGTCGCGTCCGCTTCGTACCCGCTGGGCTGGCTGCAGGCGGCCGTGGTCGTGCCCGCGTCGCCGTAGCCGTCGCCGTCGCCGTCCGCGTACCAGGTGGCGGCGTCGGTGGCCGAGTCCTCGTCGGTGCTCCCGTCGCAGTCGTCGTCCACGCCGTTGCAGGTCTCGGGGGCGCCGGGGTTGACCCCCGCGTCGCCGTCGTCGCAGTCGCTGTCGTCGGAGACGTAGCTGACGGGCGAGGAGCAGGAGGTCACCGAGGTGCCGCTGTCTCCATAGCCGTCGCCGTCGCCGTCCCGGTACCAGGTGGTGGCGTCGGCCGCGCTGGCCTCGTCGATGCTGCCGTCGCAGTCGTTGTCCACGCCGTCGCAGTATTCGGTGGCGCCCGGGGAGAGGCTGGCGTCGGCGTCATCGCAGTCGCCGTCGAGCTCGGAGTAGCCGTCGCCGTCGCCGTCGTCGCTCAGGCTCTCCGGCGGGGAGAAGCTGCCGGAGAGGGTGAGGGCCAGCTCGTCGAAGTTGGCGTAGGAGCCGGCGTGGATGGTGCCGTCGGTGATGGTGCGGACGTTGAGGCTGGTGGTCCCCGAGGGCACGTAGAACTCGCAGTAGACGAACTGCCAGTCACCGTGGCCAGAGCTCGAGACCGATGAGCAGTCCCCCGCGCCGCCGTCGGCCTGGGTGTAGCTCTGATCCGCCAGGTCGAGGTAGGCGTTCCCCCCGCCGCTGATGTCGTTGTAGATGTAGCCGGACAGCACATACCAGCTGCTGGGGGTGACCGTGACGGTCTGGCGCATGGCCACACCGGCGCCCGAGTTGGTCCAGGTCTGGTCCAGCAAGCCGCTCGAGCCGCTGCCGGCGTAGGCCACCCGGCTGTCGTAGCCGTGCAAGCCTCCGGTGCCGTCGGTCCATGAGCTCAGGGTGGAGCCGGTGTGGCTCTCCATGTCGCCGTTGGTGAGCAGCGTGTAGCTGGCCACCGAGTCGTCGAAGGGACCGTCCAGGCGAGAGAAGGCCTGGGCTTCGGAGACACCGGCGGTGGCGACCGACAGCAGGCCGCCTGCGATGAGTGAGTGCGCGCGCATGGGGGGACCTCGCAGGCCGAGCCCGAGGATGGTAGCACGGCGGCTCAGGGCTGCTCGGCGAGCCAGTCCAGCAGGTCCTCCTCGGCCCGCGCTGGCAGCATCAGGTGGCCGGCGCCGTCCACCGCGAGCAGCTCCGCAGGGGCGCCCCGCTTCGCCAGACCCGCGACCAGATCCTCCACCAGTGATGGCGGGAACAGCTCGTCCTCGTCCCCCATCACCACCAGCAGCGGCGCCTCGCCGGCGCCCCGGGACAGGGCCTCGTCCTCGAGCACCCCGGCGAGGGGCTCGAGGGCCTCGTGGTCGCCATCCTGCAGCGCCTCCACGAGCTCGCGCTGGAACAGATCCTCGGGCTCACCCTCCAGGGCCACACCGAGCCAGGCCGCGCAGGAGTTGTCGATCATGCCGGGCAGATCCGCGGCCAGGTCGGGCTCCAGCCAGGGCTCGAGGCCCCCCAGCTCGGGGTACCAGCGGGTCATGCCGTACAAGCCCAGCACCACAGGCGCGGTGGGGGCGTCGCCCAGAGCCATGGCCTCGGCCAGGTCCAGGGGGTCCGGCGGCGGCGCCATGGCCACCGCCGCCCGCAGCTCCAGCTCTGGGGCGATGTCGGGCCAGGCCTCCCAGGCAGCGATGGTGGCGTGGGCCCCCTGGGAGTGGCCCTCGAGCACGGTCACCGTCGAGGGCGGGGTCACCACCCCTCGGCCGGCGTCGCAGAAGCGGTGGGTGGCGCGCACCCCGTCCCACACCGCCTGCGCGCTGGGCTCGGCCACCACGTAGGGGTGATCCCCGGGGGTCCCCAGCCCGAGGTAGTCGGACATCACGACGATGTGGCCCTCGCCCACCAGCCGGGCGGCGAGGGGGTTGAGCAGGGACTCGAAGCCGAAGGTCAGGGACAGCTTGGAGGGCGCGCAGCGATCGCCGAGGCTCGAGGTGCCGTGCTGGTGGGCCACCACCGGGAAGCCCCCCGGGGGGGCCTCGACGTCGGGCACGGCCACGCGGGCGCTGACCACCACGGGCTCTCCGTGCCGACCCGTGGAGCGGTACAGCACCCGATAGACCTGGGCACCGTGGGCGGGCCGCACAGCTCCGGCCAGCTTCAGGGCGGTCTTGCTGGAGCGCACGATGTGCTGGACCCGCAGGATCTCGCCGGGGGGGAGCGAGCCCAGACCCTCGTCCACGGGTGCCGTGTAGAAGTCGAAGGGGTGCTCGTTGGGGTGCTCACAGCGCACGTCGGGAGGGAACGCCGACGGGGCGGTGGCGCAGCCGAGGGCGAGGGCGATCAGGGGGAGGGCGATGAGGCGCATGTCCATGGGACACGCGGGCGTGCCGCAGTGGAAACGCGAATCACCGCCAGCTGAACCCAGGCTCGCCCGCCAGGTCTGGCAGCAGCTCGGGCAGGCGGTCCAGCACGGCCACCCAGGCCTGGGAGGTCTGCTCGATCATGGCCGTGAAGCCGGGCTCGTAGACCTCGCCCGTCAGCTCGTCCATGAAGACCTTGAGCAGCTCGAGGCTGGGCACCACCACCCGGTCGGGGTGGCGGGCCTGCTGCCGCCGGTGCACGGTCCCGCCGCCGAAGATGACGTTCTCGCCGACGGTGACCGGCCGGCCGGCCCAGCGCTGTGGGCGCAGGGCGTCGAGCAGGGCGGTGTTGAGCGCGGCGAAGCGCGGGTGGGTGCCGCGGGTGCCCAGGTTGAAGACGGGCTTGCCGCTGTCCCACCAGCTCAGGCTCGGGTCGTCGCGCCGGTAGCAGTAGGAGTGGACGTCCAGCAGCACGCAGAAGCCGAAGCGCTCCACCGCGTCATCGACCAGGCGGTCGATGGCGGCCCAGGCTTCGTCGTGGCGCCGGCGGGAGGCCTCGAGCTGCTCGTCTGTGGGCAGCTCCCGGTACAGCTGGATGCCCCAGCAGGTCTCGGGCGTGGTGTAGGCCGCGCGCGCCCGGGGGCGGTTGATGTCCACCTCGAAGCGGCTGACGTCGGTCCGGATGGCCACGGGGAAGGCGTCGAGCAGACGATCGGTGCCCGGGTCCTCCTCGGTCAGCCGGGCAGCCTCGGGGGCCGCCATGCGTTCGAGCAGCTCGGGACGCACATCGTGGCCGGCGTGCATGGCGATGGCCAGCACCGGCGAGGGGCGTTCGATGCGCCACTCGAGGATGCCCGTGGGCTCCGAGCGATGGAGGCTCATGCGTCGGGCAGGGCGAAGATGGGAACAACACCCATCTCGGACTTCTCGGGCAGGGTGAGCGCCGGGATGACGCCGCCACCGGCGCTGACGTTGATGACCGATGAGCGCGACAGCCGCACGATGGCGCCCGCGTACTTCCCGCCGAACAGGTAGGGGTTCAGGTTGACCTTGAGCGAGGTGGTGCCGAACTCCGGGGCGAAGACCGGGTAGGGCTCCTCGGGGATGGGCACGTAGTGCTGCAGGGTCCAGTCGCCAGGCTGGGAGGCGGCCGTCTGGATCACGGCCTCCCAGTCGCCGGGGTCGGTCTCGGGCCCGATGGACACACCCTTGCCGCCGTAGGAGTAGGTGGGCTTGATGACCAGGCGCTCGCGGTGGATGCGGGCGAGCTCGAGCAGGTCGCCGGCGTCGTCGAACAGGGTCTCGGCGCCAGGGACGAGCACGCGGGTCCAGGGCACCACGGCCCTGAGCATCCGGATCTGCTCGGCGGTGAAGAGGTGCTCGTTGCGGGGGTTGGACAGCAGGGCCATGAAGGCCTTGGAGCCCGGCACCCGGGTGATGAACGGGTTGACGATGCAGACCAGATCGCGCCGGATGGCCTCGAGCATGGCCGCGGGGCCGGGCTCGTCGCGCTTTGCGAGCAGCTCGCCGAGGATGACCCGGCGGTAGATCAGATCGACCTTGCGGCCACCGGCGTACAGGGCGTCGCCCCGCAGCTCGAAGTCGCGGGGATCGACCACGTCGGCCTGGACGCCGCGGTCGCGGAAGCAGCGGGCGACCAGGTGGTGCTCGCAGATGGTGGGGACCTCGAGCCAGTCCACCACGGCCACCCGGGGGGCGTCCTGCAGGCCGTAGGCGCGGCCGGCGTCGAGCATGGCGTCCACCAGCAGCTGCTGACACCGGGAGCCGCGGGTCTTGCGGGCCCAGGGCAGGGCCTTCATGGGCTCGAGCTCGCGGAAGGTCTGCTCGAACAGGTCGGTCCAGGCCACGGCGGCCGGGCTCTCGGCGTTGAACTCGAGGTACTGGATGCCGTCGTCCACGAGGAAGGCGTCGGGACGGGCGATGACCTGCTGGCGCTTCAGCCCGGGGCAGGGCCGCAGCAGCTCCCACTCGCCGGGGCCCATGGGGATCTGGGCCTTGAGCTCGGGATCGTCGTGGATGCGGGCGATGACCACTTCGGCGCAGTCCAGCAGCACCTGAGAGCTGTCGCGCACCAGCTCGTACTGGCGGGCGGACAGGAACGCGGGGCGGGCGAAGGTGCGCATGGGCTCGCCGGCGAACAGGGCGTCGAGCTCGCGCTGCCGCTGGTAGAGCTGGTCGAGGAAGGTCGAGGACCGCTGGGGGTGCGCCTCGAGCCAGGCGTGCCAGCTGGCGATGGCCTCGGAGGGCTGCATGGAGGCTCCAGGGGAGATCAGGGCCCGACAAAGGGGGGAATGGGACGCCGGGCCCGCGGGGGAAGACGTCTGGCCACCTGCACTATTCCCATGTCAAGACGATGTCCAGATGGTGTGCCTACCGGCGGTCGAATTCAGGGAATCGTCAAGTCACACCCGAGCCGACCAACACTGCCGGCGGGAGCACATGAAGTGCTCCCGCTAGCGCCGCCGACGCAACACCCCGAGCAGCGGCAGCGCGAGCAGCCAGGCCAGCGCCAGGCTGCCACCGCTGGTGCAGGCGCAGCCACCGCCGCCCTTGAAGAAGCCGTCGTCGTCGGAGTAGGGGCCGGTGTCCGGCAGATCGGGGCCCGTGTCGTCGGGGGTGTCCGTCTCACCGGTGTCGTCGGGGTCCTCGATGGGCTCGCAGTCGTCGTGCAGCTCGCCCGTGCCGGGGCCGCGGTCCGG
>CAYZVO010000343.1:0-5037 GCA_964481655.1 uncultured Enterobacterales bacterium
TGTCGACGCCCGGTGTCGACGGACGCGGCGGGCGGTGGCCCGACGATCAGGGTCTGGTACACTGTCTGCGACCACAGGAGGGGATCCCATGAGCAACAGCGTCATCGTCGCGGCCCTGATCGCGGGCCAGGTCCAGCAGGTCGATGATCCGGTAGCCATCACCGAAGCTGTCGCCGCCGGGAGGGTCGAGTTCATCGGCATGGCCGCCACCACCCGACAGGGGCAGACCACCCTCGAGAGGGCTCTGGCCAGCAAGCCCAACAGCCCGGTGTTCATCATCGAGCTGCCCTTGGGTGACGATCCCGGTGAGGCACTGGCTGGTGCGCTCGCCACATATGAGCTGAGCTGCGGGCTGCTGGCCAACCCACTGGGCCCAGACCGCTGGCAGCTTGCCGCGGTTGGGGCTTGTGTGCAGGGGAGCTCATCAGCCAGCAATCTCGACCTCGCAGCAACAACCCCGGCGCCGGACCAACCCCTGTCCACCGAATCACCGACCGCGGTCATCAGCGACCCCAGCGTCCTCGCCCTCGCCGCAGCGACTGCGCCCGAGGCCTCCACCGTGCTCGAAGGCCCTCCCACCGGGGGCACCTTCATGGTGGGCACCGTCCTCGAGCTGGTCGACCACCTCGTGGAGCAACCCGACCACGAGATCCGCATCGATGTGCTGACGGATCTGAGCGCGCAGCTGGGGGACGATCCGGATCTCGGTGCCCGCCTCGGCCAGGCCATGGCGGTGTTGTCCGCCCTCGAGCGAAGCGATCGGAACGATCTCACCGTCGTGCGGCTCTTCCTGCGCGCCGCCCTCTGCGACCAGGCCGAGGCTCGTTCCGCGGCGCTGCGCTCTGCCTCGGACGGCGGCGACCCTCCCATGGTCGCGGACGAGGCCCTCGGGCTCGCTTTCGCCCAGCCAGTGGCCTCGGAGCTGACCATCGAGCTGCCGCCCCTGTTCACCGATCGTTCCCCCCTCGCGATGGCCTATAAGGAATACCACCGCAAGCGCATGGTCCGGGGCACCACCGCCGTGCGCTTCGACCGCGTCGGACGGCCCATCCACGACAAGACCCCTGGCTGGAAGTGGATGGTCTACCGGGGCCGCACCTCGCTGTCCCCCCAGGGCTTCGCCCGGGAGATCGGGGACCGCGCCATGCTGGCCAGGCTCGAGAACGACACCAAGCAGGTGCGCACCATCTCGAACGTGCTGTTCGGCATCGTGGGCGTCGCCGCTGTGGCCCAGATCGGGGTGATGGCGAAGAAGGGCGTCGACTTCGTGGAGGAGCCCTCGATCCTCGTCCTGCCCGCGGCGGTGATCGCGCCGGCCCTGCCATGGGCCATCGTGATGCCCATCAAGGTCCGCAACGACCAGCAATGGATCTTCAACTACTACAGCAAGAACAAAGCCATCATGAAGATCCGCAAGCACAATGACGAGCTCCAGGAGGAACTGGGCATCACCGACGAGCAGATGAAAGAGCTGGACACGCGCGAGTAGGGCCTCGGGGCGCCATGATACTCAGGCTCCCTCGCCCACCGGAGAGCCCGCCATGCCCGAGTCCTTCCACCTGTTCCGGGGCACCCCGGACTACATCGCCTCCCCTGCCCTCTGCGACGCGGTCAACGTGGCCGTGGCCCTGGGCCGGCCGCTGCTGATCAAGGGCGAGCCGGGCACCGGCAAGACCCTGCTGGCCCACGCGGTGGCCGAGGGCCTGGGCATGCCGCTGCTGCGCTGGCACATCAAGTCCACCACCAAGGCTGTGGACGGCCTGTACGTCTACGACGCCATCTCCCGCCTGCACGACTCCCGGTTCGGGGACAAGGACGTGCGGGACATCGCCCAGTACATCACCATCGGGCCCCTGGGGCAGGCGCTCACCGCCACCGAGCGCGTGGTGCTCTTGATCGACGAGGTGGACAAGGCCGATCTCGAGTTCCCCAACGACCTGCTGCGGGAGCTGGACGAGATGGCCTTCACCATCCCCGAGACCGGACAGACCCACAGCGCCACCCAGCGGCCTGTGGTGCTGATCACCTCGAACAACGAGAAGGAGCTGCCTCCGGCCTTCCTGCGCCGCTGCATCTTCCACTTCATCGCCTTCCCCGAGGCCGAGCTGATGGCTCGCATCGTGAAGGTCCACCACCCGGATCTGCCCGAGAACCTCGCCCGGCAGTGCATCGCGCGCTTCTACCAGCTGCGCAAGGTCGCGGGTCTGCGCAAGCCCCCCTCCACCTCGGAGCTCATCGACTGGATCGGAGCCCTGGTGGCCGGCGGTGTGCCCGAGGAGACCATCCGCAAGGAGCTGCCCTTCCTGGGGACCCTGGTGAAGCACGAGGAAGACCTGGGGCGCGTCGAACGCAGCGCCACCCGCTGGAAGCGCTAGGCGCATGTTCCTCGACCTGTTCTACGCCCTGCGGGCCCGCGGCGTGCCGGTCACGCCCACCGAGTGGCTCACCCTGATGCAGGCGCTGGCGCAGGGGCTCGCGCTGTCCGACACCGTGCGGCTGTATCACCTGGCCCGCGCCATCTGCGTCAAGTCCGAGCACCTCTACGACGCCTACGACCAGGCCTGGCTCGAGGTCTTCCGGGGCGTGAAGGCCCCGCCGAGCATCGAAGACGACGTGCTGGAGTGGCTGAAGGACCCCAGGCTGCCCCCGAACCTGAGCGAGCGGGAGCTGGCCATGCTCGAGGCCATGGATCTGGACCGCCTGCGCGAGGAGTTCGAGCAGCGCCTGAAGGAACAGACCGAGCGCCACGACGGCGGTAACCGCTGGATCGGCACCGGCGGCACCTCCCCCTTCGGCCACGGCGGGATGCGGCCTGGCGGCATCCGCGTCGGCGGCCCCGGTGGAGGCGGCATGGCCGCCCAGATCGCAGCGCGACGCCAGTTCGAGGCCTACCGGCACGATCGCGTGTTGGACACGCGGCAGCTCGGCGTCGCCCTGCGCAAGCTGCGCCGCTTCGCCCGCGAGGGGGCCCGGCTGGAGGTGGACATCGACGCCACCATCCACGCCACCGCCCGCAACGCCGGCGAGGTCGATGTGATCGAGCGCCCCGAGCGAAACAGCCACCTCAAGGTGCTGCTGCTGATGGACAGCGGCGGCTCCATGACCCCCTACTCCCGGCTGGTCAGCCGCCTGTTCTCCGCCGCCTCCCGGGCCTCCCACTTCGAGCGGCTCGAGGCCTACTACTTCCACAACTGCGTCTACGAACACGTCTACCAGGATCTCGCGCGCTGGGAGGGCAAGCCGGTCGAGGACCTGCTGCACACCCTGGACTCCGACGTGCGGCTGATCATGGTGGGCGACGCCTGCATGGCGCCCTCGGAGCTGATGTCCCGTTGGGGCTCCATCGACTGGAGCCACAAGAACGACATGGCCGGCATCGACTGGCTGAAGCGGCTGGGCGCACACTTCGATCGCAGCGTCTGGCTCAACCCTATGCGGCTGGCCCTGTGGAGCCACCCGACGGTGGACCGCATCGGAGATCTGTTCCCGATGTTCGAGCTGACGGTCGAGGGCGTGGAGGGTGCCATGGGGCACCTCAGCGGCCAGCGGGTCGAGCCACCCGAGCCTCCGTCCGGGCTCGTGCGCGGCGGCGGGCTCAGACATCCCAATGCGTGGTAGCGAAGGGGCCTCCCAGGGGGTACAGACCACCAACGCCACCTCCAGCACACGTGTGCCATGCCCATCGACTTCGACGCCCACACGCTGACCGAGCTGATCAAGCTCCAGGACGAGATCGAGCGGGAGATCCGCTCGCGCTACGAGCGCCCCCTCGCCCTGGTGTTCACCGACGTTGTGGGCTCCACCGCCTACTTCGAGCGCCACGGTGACGCCGCAGGCCGCGCCCTGCTGCAGCGCCACCTCGATCTGCTCGACGACGTCATCGGCCTGCACCAGGGTCGGGTGGTCGACACCGCCGGCGACGGGGCCTTCTGCACCTTCGAACGACTGCTGCCCGCGGTCCTGGCCATGTCCGAGCTGCAGTCCCAGATCGCCAAGGACAACGGCGGCCGGAGCACCGAGCACCATCTGGGCCTGCGCATCGGCATCCACCTGGGCGAGGTCCTCACCGACGGCACCATCGTCACCGGCGACGCCGTGCACATGGCCGCCCGGGTCTCGAACACCGCCGAGGCGGGCCAGATCCACCTCACCCAGTCCACCATGATGCAGCTGCCCCCCGCCTTCCGGGTGCGCTGCAAGCCGCTGGCCGCTGCCGAGTTCAAGGGCTTCGCCGACAAGGTCCCCCTGGCCAGCCTCGAGTGGCGGGACACCCGCAAGTTCGCCACCAGGGTGCTCATCGAAGAGACCCGCCAGACCTTCGACCTGCCCTCCATCGATGTGGTGCGCTTCGGCCGCCTCGAGGAGCACGACGGCGCACCGGCCAACGAGATCGTGCTGGCGCACCCCGACCCCCAGGTCATGCGCCGCATCAGCCGCTGGCACTTCGAGCTGCACCGCCGCCCCGACGGCATGGTCATCAGGGTGGTCTCGCGGGCCAACACCGAGGTCAATGGCAAGGTCGTGATCCTGGGCGAAGAGTGCCCGGTCAAGCCCGGCGACAGCATCAAGCTGGGCTGGGTGCTGACCATCAAGCTGCAGTCCCCGGCCCCAGCTGGCGCCGAAGAGACCATCATCGGCTGAGGGTGGCGGCGTCGACCTTCCCGGCTGCTGAAGCCCAACGCCGGGGCAATGGCGCTCTTTCCTGCGCTCGTGTCAGACGACGACCACTGGCGCTCAGGTCCGACGATCACCGGCGCTCATGAACGACGACCACCGGCGCTTCCTGCGAGCGGAGGCCGCGCCAGGGACGGTCCGCCGCGAGTGCTCCGGCGCCGCCATCGCGCACACCCGGCGAGAGCCGCAACCAGGGTGCGAGCATCGAGGACCGGCCCGACCGGCAGGCCGCAGCGAGCGCCCGCCGACGCTGCACCAACCCGGTGCCCACCCTCCCGGTTGCCGACGCCCCCCGCCGAGGCAATGCCGCTCCTTCCTGCACTCGGAACCCGCCTCCCGCGCTGGCTTCGGACCGCCGACTGG
>CAYZVO010000344.1:0-4920 GCA_964481655.1 uncultured Enterobacterales bacterium
CGTGCCGAGTGCAGGGAGGAGCGATCAGGGATCACCCCTCCCAGCGCCGACGTCGACGAGGTCGCGAGCTCACTCGTGCTCGGCTCACCTGCGGGTTCGTGGTGCTCGTGCTCGTGCTCGTGCTCGTGCTCGTGCTGGTGCTCGGCCCACCTGCGGTTTCGCGGTGCAGGTGGACCGCACGGAACGCGGAGGGGCGTCCGGGGCGTTCACGCCCCAGCCCTGTAGCGTTCATGGCGCCGACGAACGGAGCGACGACCGGAGGGAGGAGCGCGCCGGAGCGGTGGCGTGGGATGGACCTCCGAGGATCGCCGCTCGGAGGTCTGCACTCATGCACTCCGCGCGGTCGGCGTGACGAAGCCGACGCGTGAGGCGCGTGCCGAGTGCAGGGAGGAGCGATCAGGGATCACCCCTCCCAGCGCCGACGTCGTCGAGGTCGCGAGCTCACTCTCGTCCGTGGACCGCACGGAACGCGGAGGGGCCCCCACGCCCCAGCCCCGTAGCGTTCATGGCGCCGACGATCGGACTGCCGAGTGCAGGGATGAGCGGCACATTCGTCCGCTCTTCGGCGCCGACCTTCCTTAGAACTCCACCGAGATCTTGTTCGTCAGCGACGTATCGGTCGGCACCAGCGGCGGTTCGCCGTCGACCAGCAGGACCGGGTCGGAGTCGTGGCGGAGGGTGAAGGCCACCGACCAGGAGAAGTGATCGGTGATGGCCACCGACAGGGCGCTCTCGTTGAGCAGGCGGTAGTCGGCGAAGTCCGTGATGCGGGGCTGGGCGTAGCCGGTGGAGCTGATGGTCAGGCCGTCGGCCGGCTCGATGGCGAAGCTGAGGTAGGAGGTCCAGCGGTGGGCCAGGGTGGTGGGGTCCTCAGCGACCAGATCCGGGTCCTGGCTCTCGTACTCGAGCATGTAGCCCGTGCCCAGATGCACACTGCCCAGCTCGCCCTCGAGGGCCGTGAGCCGCCCACCGATGCCGCCCAGGCTGCGCAGGTCCATGCGCAGGAACTCGTCGTACTGCAGCTGGGTGAACAGCTCGCCGGCGAGGCGCTCGTTCAGCTCGTAGTTGTATCGAAGAGCCCCCAGCAGCTTGTTGCTGTAGCGGGCATCGGTCTGAAACAGCGTCCCACCCGGGTCCTCCTGACGGTCATCGCCGGTGCGCTTGGAGGCGTACTTTCCGGAGACCACGCCCAGCAGCAGGTGGCGGCCCTGGCGGTAGCCAGCGGTGCCCCCGAGGCTGGTCTCGAAGTAGTCCACGTTGCCGGCCTTCCAGGCCACGCCCAGGCTCACCGAGCCAGCGGCGCCGTCGTCGGCCAGGGCCAGGCGGTACTTTTCGATGTTCACGGTGGCCCGGGCCCGAGGCGCCGCGATGGCGAGCAGGGCGAGGGCGAGGGTGGGGATGATCGGGGAGTTGCGCATGCGACGCCTGATACCCGGTTCGCGCGCGGTTGGCAGGATGCGGTAGCATCGTCGGGTCCCGCACCCAGGACCGCCCCGTGAGCCACGGCACACCCAGGACCCCGCACGCCCCCGAGGTGGAGCTGAGGGTGCCCTGGTACTCCATCCGCTTCCAGATCAGCCTGCTGCTGCTGCTCTCGGCGCTCAACGGGATCGTGGTGGTGGCCTACAGCGTCGCCTTGGTCACCACGACCACTGGAACCGACAGCGCCGCCACCTCCCACCAGGCGACCACCCTGGTGCAGCGCCTCACCCCGCAGCACCGGGCCCTGGTCGAGGGCGAGACCGCCCCCGATGAGCTCGGGCCCTCCCTGAGCCAGCTGGGGGGCCTGTTGCTGGACCGGGACGAGGACGGCCGTGAGGCGCTGGCGGCCCTGGGGGCCTACCGGGACAGCATCCCCGCGGTCGGAGAGGCCGATGGAGAGGCCAGCCCCGAGGATGTGGCTGCGCTGAATGCAAGCTTCCACAGGCTCATCGGTGCGGTGCAGCTCATGGACGAGCCGGTCTCCGACGGCGACCCCGAGGCCCGCAGCCGCTGGCTGGTGGGGGCGCTGCTGCTGTGGGTCGTGGCCGTGGCCGGGGTCACGGTGGCCAGCGCGTTCCGCCTGCGCCGGGTGCTGTCCAGCCCCCTGTCCACCCTGTCCCAGGCGGCCATGACCGTGGCCCGGGGCGAGCTGGACAGCCCCATCCCCACCGAGGGCGTGGCCGAGGAGTTCCACCACCTGGGGGTGGCCCTCGAGAGCATGCGTCGGGAGCTGGTGCACTCCATCGCGAGGCTGGACCACTCCAACGTGGTGATGAAGGCCATGCTCGACGCCCTGCACGACGGCGTGCTGCTGCTCGACCGATCGCGGCACGTGCTCGAGTACAACCCCGCCGCCGCGCGGCACCTCAAGGGCATCGCTCCCCCCGCCCTGTCCCGGGCCCGGCGCCTGCCCGTGGCCGAGCTGATGCCGGGCCTGGACCGCGAGCTGTTCCTCACGAGCCACGGCGAGCCCATCCAGATGCACTTCGAGCTCGACGGTGGCATCGACCGCTACCTCGAGGTCAGCATGGAGTCGCTGCAGGGCGTGGGCCACGACCTGGACCGCGCCTACGTCATGGTGGTCCGCGATGTGACCCGCACCGTGGAGCTGGACAAGCTGCAGCGCAGCTTCCTGTCGGTGGTCACCCACGAGCTCAAGACCCCCCTGACGGTCATCGAGGGCTACGTGCGGCTGCTGCAGATGGGCAAGGGGGGCGACCTGAGCCCCAAGCAGGCGGAGATGCTCGGCAAGGTGCGCAGCCAGTCCGAGGTCCTCAAGATGATGGTCCAGGACCTGCTGGACACCACCCGCCTCGAGGGCGGACACCTCAAGCTCGAGCCCAAGCCCGTGCCGGCGGCCCGGGTGGCCGTGAAGGTGGTCGACGCCCTGCGGCCCGAGGCCATGAGCCAGGGCCTGGACCTGGTGCTGGCCATGGGCGAGGGCGTGGAACAGGTGCCGGCCTTCGTGGACGAGTTCCGGCTCGAGCAGGTGGTGGGCAACCTGCTGCGCAACGCCTTCAAGTTCACGGACCGGGGCGGGCGCATCGAGGTGGGCGTGATCTGCAGGGATGACCAGCTGCAGCTGTGGGTCGAAGACACGGGCCGCGGCATCCCCGAGGCCGCCCAGGAGCGGCTCTTCGAGAAGTTCTACCAGGTGGAAGCCGCCGACACCCGCAAGGCGGGCGGCGCGGGCCTGGGTCTGTACATCTGCGACCAGCTGGTGCGCGCCATGGACGGCCGCATCGGGGTCCGGTCGACGGTGGGTGAGGGCAGCCGCTTCACGGTGAGCTTCCCCGTCTGCGAGCCCGATGCGCCCAGCGCCGTCGGTGAGAGGAGCGAGGCATGATCGCGGAACGCAAGATCGGTGAGATCCTGGTGGACCAGGGCCTGCTCGAGGCCAAGCTGAGAGAGGCGCTGCAGGTGCAGCAGCTGATGCCGGGCACCCGGCTGGGGGTCGCCCTGGTGCGCATCGGCGCGGTGACCGAGGACGACGTCGCCGAGGCCCTGGCGCTGCAGCTGGGGCTCGAGACCGTGGACCTCAACCAGGTGCGGGTGGACCCCCGGGTGGTGTGGTTGCTGGACCGCGCCACCGCGGATCGGCGCAGCATGATCCCCTACCAGCGCCGGCGCGACGGCACCCTGCTGGTGGCCTGCTCGGATCCTCGGGATGACGAGGGCGTGCGCGAGGTCGAGCAGCGGGCCCGCACCCAGGTCCAGCTGCGGGTGACCACCCCGGCCCAGATCCGCCTGGCCATCGAGCGCCACTACGGGCTCGAGTCCGTCGCCGAGCGCATGCTCCGAGGCGTGGACCCATCGCTGCGCAGCATGACCGTCAGCCCCACCTGCCTCGAGCTGGACTCCCGGGCCATCGCCGAGCACCTGCGGGCGGGCAAAGCCCACCTCTACGTGGAGCTGGTCAACCTGCTGCTCATCAACGCCATCGAGCGCCGGGCCTCGGACATCCACCTGGAGCCCCAGCACGACGGCATCCGCGTGCGCCTGCGCATCGACGGCGTGCTGCGCGAGGTGGTGCGCCTGCCCGACTGGACCCAGGCCTCCCTGGTCAGCCGCATCAAGGTCCTGGGCCAGATGAACGTGGCCGAGCGCCGCCGGCCCCAGGACGGCAAGGCCACCGTCCGGCTGGGCCACCAGACCCTGGACCTGCGCATCGCCACCCTGCCCAGCCAGTATGGCGAGAACATGGTCATCCGGCTGCTGGATCCGGCCATCCTGCGGCAGGACTTCGGCGAGCTGGGCTGGAGCCCGGATCTGCTGCGCACCTGGTACCGGCTGCTGACGGCCCCCCGCGGCACCCTGCTGGTGGTCGGCCCCACCGGCTCGGGCAAGTCCACCACCCTGTACGCCTCCATCCAGCGCCTCAACACCGAGGGCACCTCCATCGTCACCATCGAGGACCCCATCGAGTACACCCTGCCGGGCATCACCCAGGTGCAGGTGAACGAGAAGGCCGGGGTCACCTTCGCCAAGAGCATCCGGGCGCTGCTGCGCCAGGACCCCAACGTGGTGGTCATCGGCGAGATCCGCGACGAGGAGACCGCCCAGGCGGCCCTGCAGGCGGCCACCACCGGCCACCTGGTGCTCACCACCCTGCACACCGACAACGCCGTGGCCGCCATCACCCGGCTGCTCGACCTGGGGGTGCCCCGCTACCTGTTGGGCACCGCCATGAGCGGCGTGGTCTCCCAGCGCCTGGTGCGCCGGGTCTGTCCCGACTGCGGCGTGCGCTCGCCGGTCAGCCCCGAGGACTGGACCCGCCTGGGCCTGCCGGCGGCGGATCTGGGGCCCAAGGCCGTGCGGGTGGGGCCGGGCTGCCCGCGCTGCCAGTACCTGGGCTACGAGGGCCGCGTGGGGATCTTCGAGATGCTCGACTTCTTCTGCCTCTTGAGGCATCTCATCCAGGGCGGCTGCTCGTATTGG
>CAYZVO010000345.1:0-4916 GCA_964481655.1 uncultured Enterobacterales bacterium
CGGGCATGCCGGCTTCGGGGCCGATGTTGCCCAGGCCCAGCACGCGGGTGCCGTCGGAGACGACCGCGATGGTGTTGGCCTTGTTGGTGTGCTCGTAGACGGTCAGGGGGTTGGCGGCGATGTCACGGCACGGGGCGGCGACGCCCGGGGTGTACCAGATGGCGAAGTCATCGAGGCTGCGGATGCAGCACTTGCTGGTGACCTGGATCTTGCCCTTGTAGAACGGATGGAGCTCCATCGCGTCCTTGGCGGGCTGCTTGGCCTTGGCGAGAAGCTCTTCGACGGTGGGCTGGTGACCGGACATCGTATCTGTCTCCACTTGCGGAATTGTCGGTTTGGAAGCGCACTGGGGCCCACGCAGGGGCGTGGGAGGCCGGCCCTGTATGCGTTCGCTCGTAGACAGAAAACTGCGCTAGCGCAGGCTTCTTGCGGCTCTCGCCACCCGCTCGTCGGGGTCCTGTGCCAGGTCATCCAGCACGCCCATGCCAGCCAGCGCGTCCCCGTCGATGCGGGACATGGAGCGCAGAGCACGCAGCCGCACGTCGGCGTCGGCGTCACCCAGCAGAGGCGCCAGGGCGTCGAACGCGGTCGCCGCGCGGTGTGTGCCCAGGGACCGGGCAGCCATGGCCCGCACGTAGGGATCATCGTCGCCCAAGGCCTCGACCAGATCCGGCACGAGCTCGGGGCCGTGCTCGGACCAGCCCGCGGCGCGGGCGGCCTCGCCGCGCACCTGGGCCTCGCTGTCCTGCAGGCCCTTGCGCAGGCCCTCGAGGGCCTGCTTGCGGGGGGCGTCGCTCAAGCTGGCGGCGATGACAGCCCGGAAGCGGGGGTCGTCCTCGGTCTCGAGCATGCCCACGAACGCCTCGGCCCAGTCACCGCCGGTGCGGGGAAGGACCTCGATCAGGGCCTGCTCGTAGGCCGTCCCGGGCTCCTGGAGCAGGCGCTCGAGGAACAGGGGGGCCAGCCGGGCGTCAGCCAGGTCGGGGCCACGGAAGCGCAGCACACCGTTGCGGGTGGGGTGGGCGTCCCGGAGGGACCAGTCCGCGTACAGCTCGGGGTAGGCGCGCCAGCCCTGGACCACGGCGGCCTGCTGCCGCACGCGCCAGTCGGGGCTGGCCAGAGCCTCGGACAGCTCGGCCGTGCCCAAGCCGGCGTCGTCCACCAGCTGCTGGATGCGATCGGCGCGCTCGGCGCCGGGCTCCCAGGGGGTCGTGAGGCGGTCGTCGGCCCACGCGCTCGAGGCGCCGAGGGCCAGCATCAGGATGACGGTACGCGCGATCATTCCTCACCTCCCAGCAGGTGCGTGGCGTCGGTCCACCAGTCGGCTCCGGTCTCCCGGTGGATGTTGGTGCCGCAGTGCACCTCTCCCCAGCCCTCGTGGTAGACGGACCAGTCATCCAGGTAGAAGGTCTCGTTGCCCGGGGGCATCAGGCTGTCCCAGTAGGCGATGAGGGGGTCGGCGCTCTGATCCTCGCTGCTACCGCGCAGGAACGGATCCGGGATGAGCAGCTTGGTGTCACCTTCGGCTTCCGTGAACACGGCCAGGTTGACCATGCCGGGGATCAGGGCCAGGGCATAGTTCCGGCACCAGCTGTTCTCTTCGAAGATGCCCGGGACGCGGACGATGTCTGACTCGTCCAGCCCGAAGTCGAGCTTCATCTGCTCGATGGCCGGTTCGATCTCGTCCTGCATGAAGTCTTCGTTGAGGTCCCGCAGCGCCTGGTCCTCGACCAGCTCACCGACGGTCTCGACGCCGTGGGCCGAGCGGTACTTGGGGATCGCGGTGTCCGGGTCGAGGCTCTCGAGGAAGGCCCAGGCCACGTCCACGTCGGTGACCAGCAGCTTGAAGCCCTTCTCGGAGCTCGTGTCGGGGACGAACGAGGTGAACTCGTCGATGTGGCCCACACAGAGCCAGGCGGAGTCGGGCCGCACCGGGGCCTGGACCTCCTGGGACTTCAGGAAGGAGGTGAAGGCGACCGAGGGGTGCAGCGAGTCGTCGCCGCCGTAGTAGATGCGCCCCAGGGGATAGTCCACGCCGTCGGCGGACAGCGGGGGCGAGGTCTCGAGGTTGCCGAAGGAATCGAGCGAGTTGGGGCTGCCGTTGCCCCAGGTGCCGACCGCGCGGTCCGGCTGCTGCAGCTCGTTCTCCGGGAAGGGATCGAGGTAGCGCCCGCCCTGGGAGCGGATGGAGTCCACGACGACCTCGCCGTCGTTGCCGTCGATGCGACGGTAGCCGAACTCGAACTCGTCCTGGACCCAGACGTCGTTGCCGTAGCTGTTGCCGTTCACCGCGGTGAAGCGGTCGGCGCCGAGGATGCTCTCGAGGTCCGCCACCATGGACGCGTTGCTGTAGCCCATGGAGTTGACCGAGAGAATCCACAGGTGGGTGCCCGGCTGCAGGTGGTGGTTGAGGGTCAGCGGTGCGGCCATGAGCGCGACGGTGTTGCTGTTGCCGCCGCCCTCGAAGCCGAGGCTGCCCTGCACCATCATCTCGGCGAACTCGACCCCGAGGGTCTTGGCCTCGTCGCCCGTCAGGCTCGCGGTGGTGGTGGTCTCGTCGAGCAGGACCGCGCCGTCGTACCAGACGCGGATGTCGACGCCGTCGAGGGTCAGCTCCAGATCGCCGATGCCGGCCGGGATCGTCAGCTCGGCCAGGTCGTTGTCGGTGGCGCTGCCGCCGTCGTCCCAGTCCCAGCTGCCGTTCTCGTCGTCGTCGTCGATGTTGGCGGCGCCGTACAGGGACTCCAGCTCCCAGAAGTCATCGGGAGTGAGGCCGGTGTGGCCGGTCTCGTCGGGCATCGTGGTGTCGTCGGGCTTGTTGCAGTTGCCCGCGATCAGGGGCAGAGCCAGGGCGCACAGCAGCGCCACGCTCGGCCCGGGAAGAGAGGTTCTGGCCACGTTCACTCCCAGGAAGACGCGCGGCGGGAAGCCACCGCGCGATGGACCCGTGGAGCTTGGCACCTCTCCCCCGCGGGCGCCACCGCGGAAAACCAAAAAAACCGTCAGGACTGACCGGATGGTGCGACGGAGCGGTTCACGCGGACACCGCCGGCCAGCCAGGCCCGAGGGCCGCGGCCGCCGCGCCCGCCAGGTTGGCGTCGCCGATCCCCACGACACACACGCGCTCGGCGTCACCGAGCAGGTCCCCGAGGGTGCCCCGCACCCGGTCGGCGTAGCCCGGGGCCTTCCAGAAGAGCCCCCCTTCGGCCACCACCGTGACACCTCCAGGTGGGAGGTTGTCGATCACCGCCGCCAGGCCGCAGGCCACCAGGTCGGCGGAGCGGTCGAGGATCCCCGCGGCCAGGCTGGCCTCGGCGGGCTCGCCGTGCTCGCGCAGGCGCACCAGCAGGCCCGCCCCTTCCGCAGGCTCGGGGCGCCCGTGCTCGCCCTGGGCGATGGCCAGCAGCCGCGGCAGGTAGCGGCCGGAGACCGCCTTCTCGAAGGGCTGCAGCCCGGGGTTGTCCGAGGCCACGTCCAGCTCCATGTCCCAGCCGGTGAGCTCGGCCAGATCGAGGTTGCCGGACTCGAGGTTGACCGCCATGGCCGGCAGATCGGGGCCCCCGGGCAGCTTGCCGATGCGATCGTGGGGGAAGTAGGCCGCCATGTTGGTGCCGGTGCCCACGATGAGACCGATGCCGTGCTCGCGCTCACCGCCGAGGGGACCGGCCAGCAGCGCCGCCACGGTGTCGTTGAGTACCCGCAGGGGGCCGACCCGGACCCCGGCGCGCTCGAGGGCCTCGCGCAGCAACGAGCCCACGCGCTGCCCCTCGACCCCAGCGACCCGGATGTCCTTGGTCCAGCGCACCAGCTCGGCGTCGCCGCAGGGCAGGATCCTGGCCGGGTAGGAGAAGCAGTAGCCCAGGGGCAGCCCCGGCGGCGGCTCGAGCTGGGCCACCAGCGCGGCCTGGACATCGAAGAAGGCCTCACGGGTCACCGAAGGATCGCCCACACCGGGCACCGGCGCGGTGACCGGGCCAGCCACCACCGCGGGCGGCTGATCGGGGCTCAGCTCCACGATCGCCGCCCGGGCGTTGGTGCCGCCGATGTCCACGACCAGCGCGCGACCCGCGAGCCCGCCGTCGGGCCGCGGCAACCAGGCCGGCAGGCCGGCGATGCGCTGACCGTCGGTGGCCAGGCCGCTGCGGATCTGTTGGGCGAAGCTCGCCCGCTGGCGCGCCAGGGCGTCGGGGGGCATGGAGAACAGCTCGGCGGGATCGCGGGGGTGGGCGCAGCGCATGGGGACCTCCGGCCCGCTGCCTATCCGATGCCCCCCCGACGCGGGAGCCGGAAGTCCCCCGGACACCCACGGGTTACGTCCGCGGCCGGACATCGGAGGACACCATGCGCTCCACCATGCTCGTTCTGCCCCTCGCCCTGCTGGGCTGCGCCAACACCATGACCGGCACGGTCGAGGGTGAGCGCGTCGGCCGCGCCAACGAGAGCATCTTCCAGCTCGTCTCCTACGACGTGCCCCTGGTGGGCACCCTGACCGGGATCGGCGTGGCCGTGACCGGCGCCAAGGACGCCTGCGAGGGCCTGGACGCCATCGACCAGGTCAGCAACGACTGCAACGACCGCTGCGACGAGCTGCTGGCCATCGCCGACGACCACCTGCCCTCGAACGAGATCTGGACCCTGTGGGTCTGGCTCATCAGCGACGACAGCGTCGAGGGCACCTACCTGCACAGCGACCAGAGCGACTTCGACGGCTTCGGCGCCAGCATCGAGCGGGCCGACGTCTCCGCCCTGCGCGACTACGATGAGTGCGTGCAGCTCTGCCAGGACGACGACCCCATCCCCACGACCACCGAGAGCTCCACCGGCGGCACCCTCGAGCTGACCGCCTACGACGACCGGGAGCAGCTCGAGGGCCACTACAGCATCGAGTTCGGCACCGACGTGGTCGAAGGCCACAA
>CAYZVO010000346.1:0-4844 GCA_964481655.1 uncultured Enterobacterales bacterium
CACGCGGGACCCCGCGTTGACACCTCCAGGGCGCTTTGTCGTTCTTATCCCCGAGACCACGCTCGCAGGCGAGCTTCGCCTGGGCCAGCGGCACGGTGCAGAGCTATGATGCTGGCACGCACGCGCGCACGTAGGGGAGACGGGAAGCCACCGTTCCCACCGCCACCGAGCCGTCGAGGGGTCCATGCGTCGAACACCCGCCTTCCTCCTCTCACTCTTCCTACTGTCCACCTTGGCCTGGTTTGTCGATCCGCCCCAGGCGCTCGCGAGCTGGACGCTGGGCACGCAGGTGTCGCTCTACACCGAGCAGTCTGTCAATGCGGTAGTCATCGCCGACCTCAACGGCGATGACCTTGAGGATCTCGCCGCGGTCACTTCGTACATTTCGCCGAGCTACCTCGAGACCTTCCTCCAACAGCCCGACGGCACCCTGGAGGCCGCCCAGGTCGTTGCGCTCCCCGAATTCACTGTCTCAGACAGCCTGGTCGCCGGGGACCTCGACGAGGACGGTTTGGCCGATATCGTTGTGGGACACGGCTACGGTGTGAGCGTCTTCCTGTCCCGTGAAGACGGAACGCTGGCCGAGCCAGTGCTCGTCTCGGGCGATTGGAGCGCCATGCTCGCCCTCATCGACGCAGACCTCGACGGGCACCTGGATTTGGCCGCCGTCGCCCCTGGCACTGGGAGCCTGTGGCTGGGAGATGGGACCGGGCTCCTCGAGGACGCTGGCGAGCTGGGCGCTGCGCCGGATGATCTGTTCGATCTCGAGACCGGCGACATGGACGGCGATGGCGACGAGGATCTCGTGGTGTTCTCGGGCGTGGGGCAATCCGAGGACAACCTGGTGGTGCTGCTCGCCACGCCATCCGGACTGGTGCGTGATCGGGGCATCCGGCTGGATGGGTGGACGTCGTTCAATGGGCTGGGCGTAGGCGACCTGGACGGCGATGGCCTGGACGACCTCGCGGTGTCCCGCAACGGGAACTCGCCCACCTGGATCCTGCGGTGGTCCCAGGGGGAGGGAGGCCAGTTCGACCAGCTCACCAACCTCGAGACCTACGACATCCCCGCCCCCCTTGTGGTGACCGACATCGACGCTGACGGGGACGAGGATCTGGTGGTCGGCCACTCGGGCTGGTTGGCGGTCGGCGTCTACTTGCAGGACGCGGGTGGGTTGCTCACACCGGAGCACATCTTCACCGCCTACGAGGCCTACTACACGCCTCAGGGTATCGCGGTGGGTGACCTCGACGACGACGGCTGCCCGGATCTCGTCAGCGTGTGCACGAGCAGTGCGTTGACGATCCGATACGGGCAGGACTGCGGCCCTGAACAGCCCGCCGCGGACACCGACGGCGACGCGGTGGCCGACGAGGAGGACAACTGCCCCGGGCTCGCCAACGCTGATCAGGCCGATCTGGACGGAGACGGCATGGGCAACGCCTGCGATCTTTGCCCCCAGGATCGCGACCCCGATCAGCTCGACGAGGACGGTGACGGGATCGGTGACGCCTGCGACATCTGCCCCGACCTGGCGGATCCCGAGCAGGCCGACCGCGACGCCGACGGGCTGGGCGACGCCTGCGACGCCTGCCCTGACGCCTTCGACGACGGCACCGACACGGACGGCGACCTTCTGCCCGACGCCTGCGACCTCTGCCCAGCATGGGCGGACTCGCAGCAGGTGGACGCCGACGGGGACGGTTTCGGGGATCCATGCGACTGTGCGCCCGACGACCCCAGCGAGCCCGGACCGGACCGAAGCTGTCCCGGCGCGGCCGCCCCACAGCCTCCCTCTGGCGGCTGCGACAGCCGGGGTGGGCCAGCCCACGGGTTGCTCGCCCTCGGCGCGATGCTCTGCCTGCTCGGCCCCCTCCGGCGCCAGCGCTGCGCGGCGCTGCTGCTCGTGGCCGCCGGCACGGCGAGCGCCTCCAACTACCACCTCGACGACGTCCAGTCGACGGAGACCTGGGCCTACAGCCCGGCCGTCGCCATCGGCGACGTCACGGGTGACGGGCTCGCCGATGTGGTGCTGGCGGGTACCACCCTGGGGTGGGGGGCCGAGGATCCCTTCGCCTGGACCGTGCAGGTCTACGCCCTTGGAGATCATGCGCTCCTCGAGCCCGTCGCCCGGGTACCCTACCTCGCCCTCGATGAGGGCTGGCCCTCCTGGCCCTGGGGCGACGTGATCCTGGCCGACCTGGACGAGGACGGGACCCTGGATGTGATCGTCGCCCATCAGCTGGGCGTGGAGGTGCTTCTGGCCGACGCGGCGGGGGCCCTGGCCCAGCCAGTTCGCTGGCACGACGGCCTGGCGGTGCTCGCCGTGGCACTCGACGCGGACGAGGACGGCCACATGGACGTCGCCGTCACCGACTGGGACGGCACGATCACGCTGCTCCGCGGCGACGGTACCGGGGGGCTGCCAGGCAGCGCCAGCTTCGCGGCCAGCACCGACACCTACGGCGACCTGTGCACCGGAGATCTCAATAGGGACGGGCACACCGACCTGGTGGTGTCCGACCGTAGCCAGTTGACCGTGCTCAACGGGGCAGGAGACGGCAGCTTCACCGCGAGGGAGGTGATCGCCCTGGACTTCTACGCCAGCGGTATCGCCGTGGGCGACGTGGACGACGACGGGCGGGAGGACCTGGTGGTCGCCGAGGACGCCAACAAGCCGGCCTACCTCCACACCTGGCTGCAGTCCGACGAGGGCGAACTGGTACGCGACCGGAGCCTCAGGACCGAAGACCTCCCCGAGGGGGTGATCGCGGTAGACCTCGACCTGGACGGCCGGGTGGACGTGGCCGTCAACCACGCGACCTACGCCTTGGCCGGCTATCACCTCCAGGGTGCTGGGGGACTCCCCGACGAGAGCGGCCTGACCGTCGTGCCCGGAGCCACGAGCACGCTGCGGTCGATGGCAGTGGGTGACGTGGACGCGGACGGGTGCCCCGATCTGGTCTTCACGGCCAGCGGCACAGGCATCTTCCTGCACTCGGGGCTGAGCTGTACCGACGGGAGCGCGGCCGACGACGACTTCGACTGGGTCCGGGACGCCGAGGACAACTGCCCCGGTGTCTCGAACGAGGAGCAATATGACGGCGACTGGGATGGCGTGGGCGATGCCTGCGACGCCTGCCCCGAGCTGGCGAATCCCGACCAGGACGACCTGGACTGCGACGGAGTACGCGACGCGGACGACCTGTGTCCCACGCAGGCGGACCCAACCCAGCCTGACAGTGACAACGACGGCGTAGGCGACGCCTGCGACCTCTGCCCCTGGGTGGCCGATCCCAGCCAGGAGGACGGCGACGGCGACGGTGTCGGGGATGCGTGCGACCTGTGCCCCCTCGATTCGGATGCAGCACAACACGACACCGACGGCGATGGCCGCGGGGACGCCTGCGACCTCTGCCCCGAGCACTTCGACGACGGTGACGACACCGACGGCGACGGGGTGGGCGATGCCTGCGACAGCTGCCCCGTGGAGTTCGACTCCGATCAGGCCGACCGCGACGGGGATGCCTGGGGCGACGCCTGTGACTGCGAGCCCGACGATCCTGCCTGGCCGGACGCCACGGGACAATGCCCAGACGAAGAGCCGACCCAGACAGCGCAGGGTTGCGGCTGCGCGGGCCGGGCTGGCTCGCTAGGATGGCTCCCGGTCCTGCTGGCGGCGGTGCTGGGTCGCAGAGATCGACGCAACGGTGTGGTACCCGACCCCCTTCCAGCACCTGATCACGGGCGGTGACGGTGTGGAGGCGCGGTCCGATGGGACCTCGGCCTCCCGCTTCACCCTCGGCGAACTACTGCAACGCATCAATACGCTCATCCCGCCCCAAGGAAAGAGCGGGAGCCCTTCGCGCTGTGCAGCAGCCTGGCGTCTTCACGTCCATCGCGTCTGGCGCAGCGTTTTCAAAGACGTTGTGGGCGTTGTGGGCGGCCACGATGGCCTGCGACGATGCCTCGTCTTGGCTCGGTCCGTCCACATCGTCCGCATCGTCGTCAGCGTCCATGGCCCGCTGGTCATGCCCGGCCTGGACGCTGCCTCACCCTTCAACCAAGATCACGAGACCCCGACAGACTTTCTGGACGAATTCCGCCAGAGTTTCCGGACGCTGCACGTGCGGCCTACCGTGTCGGTGTCGAAGAATGCTCAGGAAGTCTGTCAACGTGGTGGAGCGACGATGCCGTATCGTTTCATGCGCCGGTACAGAGTGACGCGGTCCATCCCCAAGGCCGCGGCGGTGCTGTCACGGTGCCACTCGTGGGCCGCCAGGGCGCGGCGGATGGCTCGCTCTTCCTCGGGTCCGGGCTGACTCCGATAGCGGGTGGGGCGTCGTGTGGGCTCTGTGGCTGGTTCCGTGGAGGCCCGTCTATGGGAGGCGCCGGGTGGTGCGTTGATCTCGGAAGGAAGGTCCTCGGGCTCCACGACGGGGCCAGGCGCGAGCGCCACTACATAGTCGATAGCATTGATCAGTTCGCGTACATTGCCGGGCCATTCGTGTGCTTCGAGTGCTCGTACGGCGCTGACGGACAGCTGTAGCGGTGTGCCGCCGTCGCTCCGTTGGCGCCGTTGAAGCAGCGCGCCAGCCAACAGTGGAATGTCTCCCACCCGTTCTCGTAGAGGGGGCAGGTGCACGGGGATGACTCTCAGCCGGTAATACAAGTCTTCGCGAAAGCGGCTCGGCTGGGTGGTCCACTCGGCTGGGTGGTCCACAACGGCCAGGAATCGAGGCACCTTGCAACGCCGAGAATGACCTGGTCAAATGGCCGGTCCAGAGCCGATCCAGAACCACCAGGATCCGCTCGTAGGGCCCGCGCGACGAGGTCCGGACTCG
>CAYZVO010000347.1:0-4782 GCA_964481655.1 uncultured Enterobacterales bacterium
GAGGCGCCGCACCTTATATAAACCGCTCACTGGTTATGCAACCAGGGGGTCTAGTCTGATATAGCAAATCATCTGTTGAACCGTAATCGAATTTACCAACGTGAATATCCGATATGTCGAACCCCCAATCATTTATAGTTGTATCTACCCGATAAAATTCGTACGGAGTGAACCAAGTACCAGGACCACCGAAAGCTATCTCAATATGTGAAGGATCAGCCTTTCTCACTATATCCGAATAACCATTACCATCTATATCCCCAAGAATCACTTCGCTGAGATCAATTTTAGCTACAGCCAGATCGTCCCAGGCCTCGTTCGCAGAACATGAAACCTGAATTTTATGAACTTCATAATCTGGATCAAAATATGCTCTTATAGCGTCACTAGTCCCTTCAATAACTGAAGCAGCACAAAATGTTCCGAATTTCACATCTTCAATGTCATCGGTAACATGTGTATTAAATATCTGCCACTGCCCACTCCCGCTCTCACTAATTTCCCAGTTATTGTAATTCGATTCATTTCTGATTACGTCAGTGAACCCTTCGTCCTCTGCTGGGTCTGAGGAAAATTCACCAAAAGCAACTGAACCAAATGAATTGGCGTCATTGTTCCATGGCGTACCTGAAAAACCGCCATCGCAATAGACGGTCCAACTTGTATTGTTTGGGTCGTATTCGATAATATCGTCATTATTCCATTCAGCAGGATCATCATCACAGAATTTACCGACGGAGATATACTCTTCATCCATCGACCTGTCTTGCCCAAATCCGAAGACGGATATGAGAGCTATGTCTTCGTAGGTAGGATACATTTCACTATCTAACGTGTACCAAGAATCTGAATACCGCCTTGCCATTCCATAAAGGTCTCCCGGTGAAAATGAAGCGTGAGAATGCCAAGTGTCACCAGTGCCAAGCCTGTCCATACAGGGCGGACCAGTATTGGGGCAATATGTATTATTATGTGAGCCATAGATCATAATGGAATCAAAGTCAATTGGTCCATAGTCTTTGCCGTTAGGGAACGCGCTATCGTAGATGTAATAATTAATCCATTTATCGACAGGTATTTCATTCCAATGTATCGAAATTTTTGTGCCACGATCCACCCTTTGATGTTCATGAAATAGTCCCAACGTGTGACCTACTTCATGAGCAACATCATCAGGATCATCACAACCATCGACACCCATCACATGGGGAATTTGTCCGTAGTTGCCGACCTGATATGAAACGCAATCACCTGCCTGAGCACATTTGAACTGCATCCAACCCTGGCTTTGGTAGGGACCATTCCAACCTGGATAACTTCGATATGTAAATTGAAAAAATCCGTCTGTTGCAATTTCCCACATATCAAGGCCAGCTCGAATTCTCTGCCAATCGGGCCAACCGCAGCTAGGCCTCATCGTCCAATCAATGTTTGACGGATTATCCCACAAGGAAGCGATAGTGGCGCGGCCCGCAGACGCGGGTAACGGACCTCCTTCATAGATTTCAACCTCATCAATATGGCCGACAACAATATCACCGGAAAAGATGGCCTGCTGATTCCTGATTTCAACCCATACTGGCACATCGTTATACAGAACCTGAACGATGCTACCGTCCGGGATATCTACACTCAATTCTTCGCTGGAGGCAAATTCCTCTTGGTTATCGCCACAACCACAGAAGAAGATGACGAGTAGGTACATAATGATGGTCTTAGATTGCATTTGTTGGCCCAATTTTCTTGTTTCGTACGTTATCAATACGCCTAAAATCCTAGTTCGCACATCTATCAGATCACAATGGGAAAGTCTACAGCCGGTAAGAATTTACCTGGCGATCTAGATCCATTTCTGTCCTATTCATATAGAGGACCATGTGCGCCTCCTGAACGCTGGCATCACGGCGTGATCGCCGTTGTTCATCTCGCGTAGCCCGTCCCAGACAGACCGCCCCTTCTTTGCTACATCGTCAGCCAGCGATATCCCTCGACGAAGTTGCGGTGATCAAAATGCCCGCTCACATGGAGCCGGACCACCTGTTCAGCCAGGTGCTCGCGATCCCAGTGAAGCGAACGCTGAAGCGTCTGGTTATCTTACTTATGCGCCCTGAAATGGAGGCTCTCCTCGACGCGCCAGATCGTAGGAAATGGACGGATCGCCGTGACCACACGATGCTCCTGGTCCTGTACAATACTGAGTTAGTGCATGGCTTCCGTTGACGTCGACCAGGCATCGGGCCGAAGATGATCCTCAGATAGACCGGACGAGGAGACGCGCTGATGGCCGCCCGAACAAAAAGCAAGGTCACTCCGAAGTACAAGACTGAAGTATCGGGTGAGGAACTGAGCGGTTTACGAGGCGGCTCTCCGAAAGCGCGGAGATGTCACGTTGTGGTTCAACGAGGACGCCATCGATGCGTGGAACGCACCGACGAGCGGTCGCCCCGGCGGCCAGCGTCGTTACTCCGATCTGACCATCGTGACCGCGTTGACCTTGCGCGCCGTGTTACACCTCCCGCTCCGCCAGACCGAGGGCTTCCTGGCGTCGCTGATCCGTATGCCGAGTCTGAGCCTGGAGACGCCTGATCACACCATTCTGTCGCGCCGTAGTGGCACAGTCGAGATTCCAGTATTTGCCAGGGCGAGTCACGAACCGCTCCACCTCGCCATCGACTCGACGGGGCTGAAGATCATGGGCGACGGCGAGTGGCATGCCCACAAACACCGGACCTCGAACAAGCGACGAGCCTGGCGCAAACTCCACCTCGCCGTGGACGCCGAGGGCTTCATCGTCAGTTCTGAGTTGACCGACAGCTCTGTGCACGGTTCTTCCGTCGGCGCCGCGAGGATCGGGCGGAACGAGTCGGTCATCCGTCGGTTCACAGCCGACGGGGCGTATGACACGAGGGCGATCTACGAGGCGCTTGGAACGATCGGAGCGCCCGAACCCATAATCGTGATCCCACCGAGGAGGACCGCCACTCCCTCGATGCCGGCGGATTGGGTTTTCAACCAGCGAGATGTGGCGATCGCACGGATCGCCGAGGTGGGGCGTCGCCAGTGGCGGCAGGAGACTGGTGCCCATCAGCAAGCCCGAGCCGAGAACGGGATGTACCGGTACAAACGAATCATCGGTGACGCACTTCGGTCGAGGAAATCTTCGACACAGAAGAGGGAGATGATGATCGCTGTGAACGTGATCAACAGGTTGACCGCGCTGGGGAGGCCGAATCTGTGGCGGTCTCTTCGTGAGGGTGGATTGGCGAAGGGCTGATCTGGGCTCGTGCGGAGTCGTGCAACAACGCCGTGTATCGTCCCAAGCGCACCTCCACGGATCGAGTTCCGAAACACTCTTCGCCACTGGGGGAACAAGTCGTTTGGGAGCGGTTCAGGTAAGCGACAGTTGTCTTCTATCGTGCTGTGCAGGCGGACAGACACCTGTTAAGGCGCCCTGCGCTTTCTGAGACCTTCGGCGCTACTCAGCCTTCTCGATACGCTCGATCGCATCCCTGAACACCCCAAGCATCTTCTTTCGAGTAGCTTTGGAGGTACTCACGGGATCAAATTTCATCGGGTAGATTCTGAAACCACCGTCCCTCCTCCTGTCGATGTAGCGTGGCTTGACCTTGCGCTTCTTGAACTTCGCGTTCAAATCGCGTGTCAGCTTGCGAACAGAGAGACCATCTTCTTCTATCCTGTCGATCCACTCTTCAGGCTTCACCTTCTCAATGTCATGGTCGTTGATCACCTTGTTCAGGGCCAAGCCGTGGGTAGTCTGGATACGGCCATTTATGATGGCAACTCTCAAGACATCTGGGAATGTGGCTACTTCTTTATACCGTCGTATCTGGCGCTCGCCGATGCCATAGATCTCCTGAATATCAGTGTCGCTTTTGCCCTTGATGCGTAGCTTGACGATGGCGTTCGCCTTGTCCACACCAGTCAGGCTCTTGCGCCTCTCATTCTCAAGAAAGGAAATTCGGAAGGCTTGGTCGTCGTCCAAGTCTTCTCGCACGATTGCTTGGACCGTTGGCCACTCCAAGGCTCGTATTGAGCGGCACCTGCGGAATCCTGAAACAATCTGGTACTTGTCGTCGCTCTTCCTCAGAATGACCGGGAACTGCTGTCCGTTCCTTGCGATGTCTTCAATGAGGTCCTTGAGCTTCCAGTCAACACGGAACTCCAACTCCGTGTCGTTGAAATCAATCTCCTCCAGGCCCACCTGGACCACGTCCCCCTCAGGGATGCCCGAGACGAACGGAATCACCTCTCTTGGCTTCGGCGGACGGCCTCTCCGCTTGGGCTTAGCGTCTTCCGTCTTCGCATCTGCCCTGTTTTTCTCGTCATTGGATTTCACGAGCTTCTTTGCCATCTCGAAACCTCCTCCGGACATCGATGTCCGAACGAGTAATTGTGTTGTGTTATTCGTGGGTTAGGTGCGATTTTCCACTCCGCAAGATTCCTCCAGAAGCAGTCGATGTTTCCATTGGTTGGGATGCTATGATTTGTAAATTCAAGTGTCAAGGTAGTCGGTGGTTCTCGGGGCTGGTCATCATCGCTCCTTCCGCAGCTGCGTATTGTCCATCACGAATTGCTCGGCTCGCCGACGTCTAGTCAGGTCGCGACCACAATCGCAATCGTCCAACGGTTGTATCGTAGTTCGGTGCTGGGAATCCCTGCAGGAGAATCGGGCCGCCCCGGGGCCTCGGTGGGTTGCTGACAGCGTGTCGGCCCCAGGACGACCACGAACCTTGGTCACGTCCCGCAAAGTGGGATGTTGTA
>CAYZVO010000348.1:0-4781 GCA_964481655.1 uncultured Enterobacterales bacterium
CCTGCCCTTCCCGGTGAAGCGCCACCTGCTGTCCCGCGCCGCCGCGCTGTTCGCATCGAGCCGCGCGGGGCTGAGCCTCGCTGAACTCGGTGACCGGCTCGGGCTGGCCGAAGCCTACTGGTTCCAGCTCTCCGCTGGCCGCATCCCCGTGGGTCGCCGCCGCAGGCTCGCCATCCAGCACCACCCCGCCTTCGCCCGCATCCCCGACGATCATCTCTGGATCGTCGCCGAGATCTCCTTCGACCCCTCCACCATTCAGCCCGCCCCCTCCGAGGTGACCCCATGACCCGCTCCCTCCTGCCCGCCCAGGGCCAGGCCCAGCCCCGGCCCAGCCAGGACCTCAACATCGACCTCACCTTGCCCGTGACCCGCGTGGGGTTTGGTCCTATCGCCCTGGACCCGGTCGAGCAGTTTCTGGGCGCTCCCGTCAGCCACTTCCTCGAGCCCTTGCAGCGCGCCCCGCGCTACCGCCGGCCCTCCCAGGCCGGCCCCGCCGTGGAGGTCTACCCCCTGCGGCTCCCCGAGGGCGAGGGCCTCACCGTGCCCCTGGGGCAGTGGGGGGAGCTGGGCTTCTCGAACCGCATGGGTCTGCTGGTGCTTACCGTGCCGTGGCAGGTGCAGGGCTGGGTCACGCAGCGCTTCGCTGGCGCCATCGTGGAGGGGCCACGCCAGGGGACGAGTGGCGATGGCCAGGCCTACGTCGCGCACTTCGCGATCCGGCTGCGGGCTGGCATGAAGGCGGGGATCCCGCTGGGGGTGCTGGGGGAGGTGGGGGTGGAGGCGGGGTAGCCGGCTACCTCTCGATCCTCGAGAGCAGCGTCTTCACATCAATCGACGCCCAGCACGCTCGCGCCAGGTCAACCCCTCTCGGAGGGAACCCAGCCTGGATGACGCGACGACCCTTGTTGTCCAGGAACTGGACTGCTGGAATGAAGTCGGCGTCGCTGCTTGCGAGAACCGCCACATCGTAGGCATCTTCCCAGGCGTGCCGAATCATGTCCGTGACAATCGCCGTGTCTACACCCTTCTCGACGGTTCCGCGCATGTTCCCGCCACAGTTAGGGCAACCCGTGATTCGTTGGTAGCAGGAGGGGCACTTCGGCGGCCCTTTGGGCTTCCGAGCTTTCGCATTTACCTGGACTCCGGGAAAGCGATCCAGCGTGTTGAGCGCCCAGTGCTTGAGCCTGGCGTCGGTGGACGGATTGTAGGAGAGGTAGACATGCATTCCGTCGAATCTGATTCGAGCCCCCTGGGTGGTCCCAGCAACGAGCGCTCCCGCCTCGCTAGCAAACACAGGGCCGACCTTCCTCCAGTCGGGCTTGAAGCTCCGCCCGATGTTGTGGTTCAGCGAAAGCTGGAAGTTCCAGAAATCGATGAACACTCGAACCCGCAGCGGTCCCGTTCCACCAGCGATACTTGCAGAGCTAGTTGATGTCACGTTTCAGTCCCCCGGAACGAATACAGGGGACGCTCGAAAGCGTCCCCTGGGGGTGTAATAGCGAGGCGGTGCATGGGGACAACCATCCCCGCGGGGATTCATGCCCTAGAGTTACTGCCAGTCGCTTCATTCGTCAAGTCACTCAGTGCTACTTGGTTCCCTGGGCCCTACACCCCAGGAGGCCCCACTGCCCCCCGGGGTGCCCGTCACCCAGACGATGGGCTCCGGTTCGGGCCACACCTCGACCGGGGAGATTGCGACAGCCCCGCAGTGTCGGTGTCGGCTTCGGAGTTGAACAGGGGATCAGCTGGTGTCAGCTCGGCAGGCTCGCCGTAGAGCATCCGCACTCGGGCCTCGGCCAGCCGCTCCGCCTCGTCACGAGCGAGGCCGCCATGATGCTCAGCGATGCCGGCGCGTTCTTCGTAGACCTCGCGCCAGGGCTCCCGCCAGTCGGCCACGGCGGCGGGGAGCGCCGCAGGGTCGCGCCGAATGCTCTCCACCTGGATGCCAGGGAAGGCCTGGACCAGTCGAAGGAGCACCGCGGCATCCTCTGCAGACAGCTCCAGGCGGGTGGAGTCGGTGTACTCGGGCACCAGCCATAGGCCGCCAGGGCACCACGTCGCCGACATCCTCACCTCGACACCCAACGCCTTGAACTGCTCGATCTGCTCGGGCGTCAATCCGCCCTGGTCCTGGCTGGCGCCGGTGGCCAGCGCCTCTGCGACCTCGTCCTTGGCAGCGACCAGGCGCTCACGCAGCGAGTCAGTGAGCGCTCCCTTGGGCGCCCGGTAACGCAGCCGGTCGCCGTCCAGCTCGAGGCGTACACCAGCGGCGTGAAGGTCGCTGAGCAGGTCGTGGACGCTCATAGCTCGCCCTCCTCCCACTCCACGGCACCAGGAGCGTCCATGCCAGATGGGTGGCGGGTGGCACTTGGTGGCGCGTTTCCGGGATCCCTACGGGGATCCGTCTGTTCGCCCCCCGCCGTGGGGCTAGACGACGAAGCGCCCTGAGAGGGGATACCCGAGGACGCGCCCCCCCCCCCCCCCCCCCCCCCCCCCCGGCACCCGGCGTCGCCGGGGGGGGCCCCCCCCCCCCCGCCGCTCCGCGCGACCCCCCTGCCCCCCCCCACCCACCCGCCACCCGCCACCCGCAGGGCTCCGGGCTTCGACGGGTCCGAGAACCCGCAGGCCGCGCCAGCTGCGCCGCCCCTTGGTGCCCTTGAAGTTCTTGAAGCCGCGCTCGCGGAGCCCCATGGCCAGCCCCTTCTTGCTCTTGGCGCGCTCACCGTTCTCTTCGCACCAGGTCGAGTACCGCTGGTAGAGCTCCTTGGCGCTCACCACCGCCTCGTCGCGGATCAGGCAGCACTCATCCAGGAAGCCGCCCAGGGCATCCATCTCGTCCTTGTAGGAGTCGGTGGCGGCCTTCACCTCGTCGGGCACGCCCAGGCCGCTGCTCTTCCACTCCAGGCACCCACGCACCGCCCACGCCAGGATCCCCGGCAGCTCCCCAGCGAGCTTGGCCGGGAGCTGGGGATCGCGCTCGTCGGGAGGGATGGTGATGGTGAACGGGACGAGTCGGATGCGGCGCCAGATCCCGTGGTCGCCACCCTTGATGTTCGGCTTGTGGTTGGCGGCGAACCAGATCTTGAAGGCGGGTTTGAACTCGAAGAACTCCTTGAACAAGAACCTGGCGGTGATGGTGTCCCCACCGGTCAGCTGCTTGACCAAGGCCTCGTCGAGGGACTTGCCGCTCTCGGTCTCCACCGCCGATACGAAGCGCGTGCCTACAAGGCGGGCCACGTCGTTCCGCGCCCCCTCGCTCTCACGCCGGATGAAGGTGGTGAAGTCGGCCTGGGTTGCGTAGTCGCCCAGCAGGGCGCGAACGGTCTCGAGGAAGGTGGACTTGCCGTTGGCCCCGATCCCGTAGAGCAGGAACAACACCTGCTCCCAGGTCTGACCGGTCAAACAGTACCCCACGGCTCGCCGCAGAAACTCGGTCAGCTCGGCGTTGCCCCCCATCACGCGGTGCAGGAACGATTCCCACAAGGGGCAGGCGGCGTCGGGCTGGAAGCTCACTGGTGAAATCCGCGTGAGGTAGTCACGGCGGTCGTGCGCGCGCAGCTCTCCCGTTCGGAGATCGATGGTGCCGTTGGCGCAGTTGACCAGGAAGGGATCCCGGTCCAGATCATCCGTGCCGATGGGAAGCAGATCCCGGGCCAACGTGAGCATGGCCTTCAGGCTGGACATCGACTCCGACGCCAACGAGAAGCTGATGAGGCGCTCCCGCTCCTCGTCCTCATCGATGGCTTCAGCCTGGGCCAGTGTCTGCCGGACGGTCTCCTTGGCCCAGCGCATGGCCTCGCCGTCGATGTCACGCCGCCATCTCGAGCCATCAAAGAACAGCCAGCAGTCCCACAGGTGGACGAAGCGGAACCGCCCTCCTGCCCAGGCGACGAAGCGCTCGGCGTTGCCCATGTCGGTGCGATGGGCGACCAGCAGCGTGTTGCCAGGATCGTACTCAGCCACCGACCTGGCTATGCGCTCCACCTCGGAGTCGGACAGGGGAGGCCGACAACGGGCGCTGTTGGTAGCGTGCAAGGCCTCGGTGATGGCCACGAGGTCGGCGCCTTGTCGGCGCATGGCTCCGGCCAGGCTCGTCAGCGCCGAGTTCCGAAGACCGCCGGGGATGGAACCTTCACCATCCAGCGCGGGCTGCCGTCGCCGTGTGGAGCGTTTCCGCTTCCGCTTCTTCTCCTGCTTCGGAAGCAGGGCGAGCACGGCATCCAGGTCCAGCTCTTCGCCGTCGTGGAGTTGGAGCCAGGCGCGCTCCAGCCGCTCGGGTGGACAAGAAGCGACGTACCAGAGGCGGCTGATGTCCCGGGCGGCGGGGTCGGCGTAGCCGCCGAGCTCTTCGTTGGCCCAGGTCCACAGCGCCTCGTACTCGGTGGGCTCGATGGGACGGGATGGCGCGATCATCACGCGGAAGCAGGCGTCGTCGGAGCCGTTGGCGAGATGGGAGAAGGAGGACCAGGCGATGGACGCCCACCCCTTCTCCATCAAGAGCGTCTTCACCTCTTCGGCGGCCTCGCTCGCCAAATGGTCGTAGTCGAACGTGAGAGCATGAAGCCGAACGATCCCACGCTTGCCCCGGCTGGCCCCGTCCCGGTACTCCACCGGCGAGTAGGCTGGCGTGCCCTTCTTGCGCTCCCGTATCCGGTGCTGACGGCCCACCAAGTCAAGGACGCGCCCCTCGAAGGGCACTGGCTTGCGGGCGCGCTCATCACGAAACCGGACGGCCGCCAGCC
Organism: uncultured Enterobacterales bacterium; assembly: GCA_964481655.1. GTDB lineage: Bacteria > Myxococcota_A > UBA796 > UBA796 > JAFGLY01 > CALDOK01. The sequence continues at coordinate 4,743 of CAYZVO010000348.1, forward strand.
GCCAATCCTGCACGCGTACGGTCGTCTTCTTGGAGGCGG
>CAYZVO010000349.1:0-4715 GCA_964481655.1 uncultured Enterobacterales bacterium
TGTCGACGCCCGGTGTCGACGGACGCGGCGGGCGGTGGCCCGACGATCAGGGGGGGCCCTGGTTTCGAGGTCCCTGTCACGAAGCGTTGGCGCAGCTCCACCTGCGCGTTCACCTCGCTGGACGGCGCCGAGAACCGAGGCCTGGCTGCCTCTACCGGTGGCCGCCATCAAGCGCGCGTTGGTCGCGCAGCGGCCGCATTGTGGGTCAGGCCCCTGCTCCCGTTCAGTAGACCACGTTCTCGAGGGTGAAGGTCACGGGGTCGTCGGCACTCGCGGGCCCACCTCCTCGCATGACCACGTCGGCGCCGATGATCCCAATCAGGTCCAGCTTGGTGAACTCGCCGCCCTGCTGGTCTTCGGTCAGGGGCACACCCTCGATCGCGCCATCGACCAGGCCGATGAAGAAGGACGGCATGAAGGAGAACTCCTCCGTCTCTCCTGGATCGAGCTCGGGCTCGCGCACCAGGGGCCGCGAGTCCCGGTAGATCGTCACGGAGATGGAACCATCCTCGAGGCTGTTGGTGAACTCCACCCCAGCGTAGTCTCCAGCGCCATCCTCGAAGGCCTCGATGACGTAGTCCGTCCCGTCGAAGACCAGCTCGTAGGACGTGCCAGGCACTGCCCTCTGGCGGGCCGTTTCACCACCCTGCGGATCGGTGACCGAGAATGCCGCGTCCACGATCCAGGGCATGGGCTGCTCACCGCCTTGCTCCAGATGCTGGACCACGCGGTGAGCGTAGATCTCGTTGGATGCGTCGTCATCGGAGACGTTCGGCTCATAGATCGTGATGGGCAGATGGTCGCTGCCCTCGTTGGACATGTTGAGGAGGGTGAGATCGATGCTGCTGGACAGGACGCTGTCGCCGTCTTCCTCTTCACCACAGGCGAACAGAGGCAGGGCGAGACACAGTGCCAGCAGCGGCATCGTCGAGGGGTGACGCATCGGAGACTCCGAGGAAAAGCGACCAGGTCGAGAGCCAGCACCTTAGTCCATACGGCGACCTCTGCACCCATGCCTGATCGGATTGTGTTGATGCGTTCGTTGTGGCCGTGCCTGGAGTCGTATTTGCGGAGACTCTCAGGAGTCGTGGCCTAGCTCCATCTACTGGGGTCAGGATACCGCCGACCTTGGGGACGAACCTGACGGCCACCAGGGTCTGGGGCCCTCCTATTGGCGACTTCGCTACCCGTCGTGGAGCTACACCAGCTGCGTCTCCAGAGACGGTCCAACTACATTGGCCATGGAGGCGCCATCGCGATGCGGGCCACCCCTCGCTGCAGGAGGAAGACGCGGTAGGTGCGATGGCTGCTGCAGGTCTTGCAACGCCAGCGGACGGTGGTGGCCTTGTCGGTTGCCCGGTCGTCGCGCTCGAGCTTGGCGGGCGGCCTGTCCAACAGCCCGGACTCCCTGTCCAGTGAGCCAGCCATCGGCGTCTTCGAGGACCAGGTGTGCCTCGCGTGGAACGAGGCCGCCGATCGGGAGAGCCAGGTCCTGGTGCGCTGCCATGCGTGGGATGTGGGCCAGCGGTGAATGGTTGGCTTGGGTCAGGCGATCGACTCAGTGAGCGGAAGGCGCTTCTTCGCCTGGCAACGCACGCCAGCGGGTGGTGTTCTCGTCGTCCTCTACGAGCCGCTCGCGCCAGCCATCCGGGTACCCCAACTGCATGGGCTCACCGTTTTCGTCCCGCACGTGGAAATCGAGGTACTTGACGAACAGCTCGTTCCAGAGCTGACGCCATCTGTCCACGGTGTGCAGGGCCTGCTGGTTGGAGTACTCGGTCAGCATCCTGCGGGCCGCTTCTGGCTCCTGCTCGTGGAGTGCGAGGGCCTCGGCCTCCAGCGCCGCCTGGCCCGCCAGGAAGGTGCCCTCGAGCTCATGCTGGACCTGCTGGATGTCCACGATCACGTCCTGGTAGCGGGCGTAGGCCTGGGCCGCCACGGCGTTGAAGACCCAGAAGGCGGAGTCCCAGGAGAACTCCTGGAAGTTGCCGCCTTCCTTGGTGAAGGGCTTCGCGACGCTGCTGTTGCCGCAGTAGAAGGGCACGTAGACGGTGCTGTAGGTGTCGTCCACGCCGAACCACAACACGCCGCCGACCATGTGAGGCATGCCGGTGCGGGCCTGGGCCACGACGGAGTAGCCGGTCTGCTGGGTCGAGATGGCGCGCGGATTGAGGTAGGTCTCGCCGTCGTACTCCCAGGACAGGGGGCGCCAGCGGTAGGGAAGCCCGAAGGGGCCTGCGCCGAGGCCCTCGGTCATGTCCATGCCCTCCACACCCTCGTAGTGGTCCCGCTTCAGGTCCATCACCATCTCCAGGGACAGCTTGCGGTCGGGTTCTACCCACAGCGGCGGGGGCTCGGCACCCTCGACGCCGTCGATGAAGTCCGTGCTGAGGCCGGCCCAGGGGGCCACCCTGCTCAGCAGCCGCCAGGTGCGGGACTCGGAGAAGCGCAGCTTCTTGAATTTCAGAGGGGAGTAGGCGGCCTGGAAGGAGAACGCGCCGCTGCTCGGGTCGTGCCACCCGTTGTCCTCTGCGAACGTGATCACGTCCTGGGAGTAGAGGTTGTTGTCAGGATCGTTCAGGGGGAACTCACGCACCACGGCCTGGTTGGAGTGCGCCGCCACCGTGCCGTCGGGCAGGCGCCGGGCGACCCAGACGGCGCCCGTCGTCTCCTTCTTGCGTTTGCCTTCGCCCTTGCCCACCAGGCTCATGATCCAGACCTCGTTCGGGTCCGCGACGGAGAAGTTCTCGCCATAGCCGCAGTAGCCGTGCTCGGCCGCCAGCGCGTCCATGACCTGGATGGCCTCGCGGGCCGTGCTGGCGCGCTGCAGGGCCAGGAACATGAGGCTGCCGTAGTCCAGCCTGCCGCTCCCCTCCTGGCACTCCACGTACAGTTCGTCGCGGCCGCCGAAGGTGGTCTCGGTGATGATCACCTGGTGCTCGTTCATGTTGCCCATGCGGGCGTAGGTGCGCTCCGCTTGGGGGATCTGCCCCAACCGGATGCCGGTGTCCCACTCGTAGACGTCCACCATGGCGCCTTCCTCGAACGTCGCTGCGGGCTCGTGGTCCAACGTGCCGTAGAGGGTGACGGAATCAGCCGTGTAGGTCACCATGGCGGAGCCATCGGTGGACGCGCCCGGGGTGACCAGCAGGCTGGTACAGGCATCGGCGCGTGGAGCGTGTGCTGCGGCCACCAACGGGATGGCGACGATGGCGAAGGCAGTGCGTTGGAGCTTCATGATGGTCCCATGACTCCCCGATCGCTGGCGGGGAAGATGATGGTTTCGAGGCGGGCATCCATAGTTGATAATCTGTTTGGACGGGGAGCCTCGTGTACACCCCCGTTCGCCGCGTCGCGGTCTGTCGGGGGCCACGCCCTATCCCCCATCCTCGGCCCAAAGCTCCACCTGTTCCTCCGACATGCGGATGCGCTCCCTCACGGGCTCCACCAGCGTCTCGACACAGTCTTCGCGCTCGTCGGGCGTTGTCTTGCGGCCACAGATCCGTTCGGAGGACTCCAGCCTCTCGTACAGGCCCTCCATCTCCTCGGGCGTGCGGGGACGGAGGTCGCGCTCGTCGGGGTAGCGGAGCTCGATGGTGAGGTCTGTCCCCGCGACCGGATCCAACTCCACGGCGGGACCGAACGCGAGTAGGCCCTCGTGCAGGACCACGATGAAGGCCTCGCACGGAGCGGTCCGCGTGGTCATGAAGAACGATCCGTCGTCCTCGATCGCCGCCTTGCCGCCGCAGCCGTGGACGTAGGCGCCCTCGAGCGGCTCGCCAACGGCGGTGCCGTACAGGCCGGTGTAGTGCTCGCTGATCTCGATGAACGCGCAGTCCCCGACGCCGCCGGCCCGGCAGTCCTCCCAGCCGATCCTGCCGTGAGCGAAGCCCATCATCCACAGCTCGCCGGTGCCCGACCCGGGCGGGACGGCGACGACCAGCTCGCCGTCGATGACCTGCGGCACCGCCCCGCCGTAGTCGTGACCGTCCTCCATCACGATGTCGCGGAGGATCGTTGGCGTCTCGCTGGTGGTGTCCGGCAGCGCGCCCTCGACGTCGCAGCGCAATACGCACCGGTCCGGGTAGACGCTCAGCAGGACGCCCAGCTGGGCCGCGACACGCCGCGTGGCTGGATCCTCCGCTGATGGGACTGCATCGCCGCTGTCCTCGGTCGGTGTCGCGGTCGGCTCGCTGGGTGGTGGCGTGGCCTCAGCACCGAGGTCCTCGGCGGCCTCAGGCGCAGGAGGTGACGTCGGCACGTCCGCCCGGTCCCCGGGCCACAGCGCCGCGGCGACGATGACACACACCAACACAACGGCCAACGCGGTGTAGGCCATGAGGTCCCGTCCGCTGTCCCACTTCCTGGTCATCGCTGTCCCACTGACCGGGCGGGCCTATGACCCGTCAGTCCCGCCGCCGCCTGGCCAACCCGACCAACCCCAGCAACGCCAGACCCAAGCCCGCGCTCCGGCTGCTCCCCGCCGCGCACCCACAGGTCCGCTCCAGGATCTCGATGTCCACATCGACCTCGACGGCGGTGGTGCCATCGTCCACCTCGATCAGCGCCCAGTCCGGTCCCACGGCGTCCTCGCCCTTGTCGGCGGTCATCTTGAGCTTGCCCTTCTGGTTGATCTCGAGCTTGCCGTGCTCAGGCTGCTCGAGAGCAGGCGACAGAACGCCATGGGGTAGCATGAAAGCGGACAACCAGCGTTG
>CAYZVO010000350.1:0-4564 GCA_964481655.1 uncultured Enterobacterales bacterium
GTGGGGCAAGTGTGACGTGTCGTCAACTATTGTCGCAAGAAGCGTGCCGCGCGCGCACCCGGCGGATCACCAGGGGGGAGCGTCGAACAGGGCCCTCAGGGGGCTGTGACGGGCTCCTGCTGCGACGTCGACGTCGCGGTGGGATCTGTGTGACCCGGAGCCTCGGGGGCAGCCTCCGGCAGCTCCACGGCCTTGACCTTCCAGCCGTCCGGCTTGCGCCTCAGGAGGATGGAGGCGCCTTCGCGGGCGTAGGCCCCACCGGACGCTGGCGCCATGGCCTCGCGATCCTCCCAGGCGAAGCCCTGGTCCATCAGCCTCAGCAGCAGGGTGCGCTCGGCGTCGCTGGGCTCCCGGTCCGGGAAGGTCCCGTCGCCCTCGAGGGCGCGCCGCAGCGCTGCGACGTACAGGGCCAGCTCCAGGCGCTCGTCGGCCAGCTCGGCGTCGGTGGGCAGGTGGTCGGCCGGCATGAGCTTGTGGACCTGGATCCAGCCCTCGGTGGGCGTCGGGCAGAGCTCGCAGGCCACCAGCGCGCGCTCCTTGACGATGTGGCGCAGCTCCAGGCGGGTGTGGTGCCCGGTGAGGACCTGCAGCGGCGTCCCTCGCTCGTCCACCAGGCTGGCGGGGGCGGTGCGGGTGTACACGGTCGCCGGGAGCAGCTCCGGCAGCGGGACCTTGGAGAAGGCGGCCTCGTCCGGGCCCTCGGCCGGCGGGAGCGTGGCCGCGGGTACCGCGGCGGTCGGCTCGTCCTGCACGGCGGGCTCCGGCGGCGCCACCTCCCGGAGGGGTGGCGGGTGGCAGGCCACCAGCAGCAGCGTCAGGAGATGGGTGGGGGAGGGGGTGCGCATCGTCGGCCAGGGGGACGGGACGGGGCGGGAAGGGTATCATCCTGTCCATGAGGCGACCGCTGCTCCAACCTGGCGCCCGCGTGGGTGTGTTCGCACCTTCGGGCAACTTCGCTCCCCAGCGGCTGGAGGCCGGACGCGCGCTGATCCGCTCGTGGGGGCTCGAGCCGGTGCTCGCGCCGGGGCTCGGTCGTCGGGCCCGCTACCTGGCGGGCGACGACGATCTGCGCCTGGCGGACATGCTGTGGGCCCTCGGCGAGCCCGAGCTGGACGCCGCGTGGATGGCGCGGGGTGGCTTCGGCCTCACGCGCCTGCTGCATCGCGTGCCGTGGTCGCGCCTGCCCCGGCGTCCGGTGATCGGCTTCAGCGATGCCTCGGCCCTGTTCGCCGGGCTGTGGGCCCACCGGGTCGGGCTGCCGATCCACGGCCCCGTGCTGCAGAGCCTGGCGGATCTGGCGGACGAGGGATCCCAGCGCGCCCTGCGGGAGCTGCTGCTCGGATCCGCTCCTGTTCGCTGGAGCGGGCGCTCCCTGCACCCAGGCGACGCCGAAGGCCCGCTGGTGGGCGGCAACCTGTGCACGCTCGCGAGCCTGGCGGGCACCCCCAGCGCCCTGCGCCCCGAAGGCTGCATCGTCCTGCTCGAGGAGGTGGGCGAGCGTCCCTACCGGGTGGACCGCCTGCTGACCCAGCTGCTGCGCTCCGGCGGCCTGGACGGCGTCGCCGGGCTCGTGCTCGGTGAGCTGCTGGACTGCCAGGAGAGCGGCCGCCCGGAGTGGAGCAGCGAGGCCATCGCCGGAGAGATCCTGGCCGAGCTCGGTGTGCCCGTGCTCGCGGGGATCCCGGTGGGCCACGGCCCGGTCAATCGCGCCTTCCCCTGGGGGGTCGAGGCGCGGATCGAGGGCGACGCGCTGGCCTGGGGCTAGCGCGACTTCTTGGCGTCGAGCAGGGCCTGCAGGCCCAGGGCCAGGCGGAAGCCCAGGCCGGCTCTGCGGCGGATGGAGGACTGTCCGGTGCGCGCGGCACAGCGGCCGTTCTGAGGGGCGCCATCGAAGGAGCCGCCGCGCACCGAGCGGCGCACGGGCCGGGCCGGGATCGCGGCGTCGCCCGGGGTCAGGGCGCTCGGAGGGTCGATCACCGCGCCGCGGTGGGGGGCACCACGATGGCGGAACACGTCCATGCACCAGTCGGCCACGCCCCCAGCGAGCCCGCGCACGCCGTAGGGGCTCGCGTCGATGGGGAAGGCGCCGCTTGCGGGCGGGGCCGGGTACTCGAGGTGGCTGTCCTGGGTGCAGTGGAACGCCGGGTCGCTGTGGGGGCCCCAGGGGTAGGGGCGCCCGTCGACCCCGCGTCCGGCCTTCTCGCGCTCGAGCTCGGACGGCAGTCGCCAGGGCAGGCCGGTGATCTCCTGCCGCCACAGGCAGTAGGCGGCCGCGTCGTGCCAGCGCACCAGCGACACCGGAGCGTCCAGGCGCAGGGGCCCCAGCGGGGTGTCCTCGCGGGGCACGAAGCGCCGGGCGGAGGCGTCCAGCTGGTAGAGGGCGACGGCTTCCTGCTGGCGGGGGCCTCGGGACGCGGGCACGCGGTCCAGCGCCTCGTCCTGCTTCCCTGTGGCCAACAGGGCGTCGAGGAAGGCGAGGTAGTCGCTGTGGGAGACCGGGTGGCGCCCGATGAAGTAGGCGTACATCCACAGGCGCTGGCGGGGGGAGCTGCCCCGCGCGTTGGGATCACCGCCGAAGATGGCCCAGCCCTCGGGCACGTACTTCATGGTGATCGGCACGACGCCCTCGGGGGGCACCAGCACCGGCTTGTTGCGCTTGCTGCCCGGAGGGGCGCTGTTCCAGTGGCCCTCGCGCTCGATCTCGATGGGGTAGGTCACCAGGGTGCGCCCGGGGGCCCGCAGCACGAGCTGGTAGCTGCCCGCGGCGACGTTGGCGCCCTCGATGGGCGTGGGGCCCAGGACCTCGGTCGGTTCCTTCTCGAGGCGCCTGGCTTTGGTCTCGTAGCGGTAGACCTCGACCATGGCGTCGGGGGGCTCGGTGTGCAGGGTGAGGCGGCCGCGACGCTGCAGGAAGGCGGCGTGGTGGCCGATGTCGTACTCCTGCACCAGGCGCTCGAAGCCGCGGGCGCGGCCTGGCTGCTCGAGGGCGATGGCGGTCTCGTAGCGGGAGCGGTACAGGTCGGCGAGGGCGGCGCGGCCTTCGAGCAGGTCGGGGCACTGCAGCAGCGCGGCGCGCAGCTGCTGGACCACATCCTGGAAGGCGTCCTCGACGTCGTCCAGCAGACCCTCGCTCTGGTCCTCCTCGGCCCAGGCATCTTCCTTGTCCCCCAGCGTGGCCGTGGTCGGCAGCCGGTGGATGGCGCGGCGGGCGCGCTCGCGGCGACGGACCGCCTCGAGGTAGCGCTTGGTGAGGTCGGAGACCCGGCCCCGGACAGCCTGGACCATGGCCTGGGCGCGCTCGCGGTTGCGGGCGCCCTCGACCCAGGCGTCGATCTCGGCGGCCAACGCGGAGGCGTCGTCGTAGCGATCGAAGTGGTCCTTGGACAGGGCCTTGCGGCAGATGGTGATGAGGTGCAGCGGGGCCCAGGGGGCCGGAGGGAAGGGGGGCGGGCCCTCGCGCACCAGGCGCAGGACCTCGCGGGCGCCCATCTCCTCGTAGGGGTGGTGCCCGAAGATGATCATGTAGAGCACGCCGCCCAGGGCGTAGACATCGCAGGACGGGGTCAGGTCCGCGGCGCCTCGGGCCTGCTCGGGGGCCATGAACGCCGGTGTGCCCGCCACCATGCCGTCGCGGGTCGCGAGCTTGGGGTCTTCGGCGCGATCCGAGTCGATCAGGGAGCGCTCTTCCTGGTCCCCCTCGCTCGAGGCTCCGCCCAGGGGGCGGGCCAGGCCCCAGTCCAGCACCAGGACCTCGCCGTAGTTACCGACCAGGATGTTGTCGGGCTTGAGGTCGCGATGGATGACGCCGCGGGCGTGGGCGTAGGCCACGGCCACGCAGACCTTGTGGAAGGCGTCGATGAGGCGGCGGAAGGTCCAGCCGGACTCGGTGGAGGCGAAGGTGCCCTTCTCGAGGCGCATCGCGTGCACCTCGCGGATGACCTCGGTGAGGGTGCGGCCCTTGGCCTCCTTGGAGGTGAAGTACCAGCGGCCGTCGGGGAGCTGGCCGATGTCGTGGACCGGCACGATGCCCGGGTGCTCGAGCTGGGCGGTGATCTGGGCTTCCTCGACGAAGCGCACCACGGCGAGCTCGGGGTGCTTGAGGTCGTTGCGCAGGACCTTCATGGCCAGCACGCGCCGCAAGGCGCGATCGTAGGTCCGGTAGACCTCGCCCATGCTGCCGGCGCCGATCAGGCCCAGGCTCCAGTAGCGCTCGGGCAGGTCCAGGGGGCGGGGCTGCAGCCCGGCTGCGTCGGAGAACCAGTCCTCGTCCTCACCGCCGAGCAGGGGCTCGGTGTCGGTGACGCTGATGGTGGCCTCGCTGGTCATCTCGGCCAGCGTGGAGAGCGGGTTGACCTGCAGCGCCTCGTTGAAGAGGAACTCGAGGGCGTTGCGCTGCGCGGGGGTCAGGCTGGCGTCGCGCAGCCCTCTGAGGAAACGGTCTTTCAGTTCGCGTGACACATGCTCGCCGGGCGTCGGGTCGGGTGGAAGTGTAGCGCGGACTGCCCCCCCGGCGCACGGGCCGTGGACCGAGCTCTAGAGCAGGCGACAGAACGCCATGGGGTAG
>CAYZVO010000351.1:0-4545 GCA_964481655.1 uncultured Enterobacterales bacterium
AGGCGGTCCAGGTCAGCCGCTGGGTGTCGGCAACCAGGTTCCCCCGCGGGATGGCTTGGGTGAAGGACCAGGCGCAGCGGGCGGCGGGCTCGGTCGCGCTGAACATCGCCGAGGGCCGGGGCCGAGCGGGGCAGGCCCAGCGGAACCACTACGAGATCGCCTACGCCAGCGCCAGCGAAGCCTGCGCGGCACTCGACCTGGTGGACCTGCCGGGGGCGGCCGAGAAGCAGCGGGAGCTGCGGGCCATCGGCTCGATGCTGGTGGGGCTGATGCGGTAGGCCGGGGGGCCTGCCGCTCCGTCCTCTTAGGTGGCGTGTGAAGGGCGGGGATAGCTCGTACAAGCGGGTGCCCTCCTGTACAGAGAGTCTGCCAGTCGAGCCGTTTGACCGTCAAGGGGCGTTGCGAGAGCAGCGGGTTCGTCTCGTTGGAGGTCCCCGAGGAGGTCGGCGGCCCTGGGGTGCAGGTCCACCGACCGCTACGTGAGCAGATCTCGAAGGCCTCGGCGATGAGCCGCGGGGCGGCCGTGGAAGTGGGCGCCGCAGTCCCCGCAGACCAGCAGGCGGCTGAGCAGGTAGCTGACATGCTTCCGGGGAGACTGCTTGTGGATGAACTGGCGGCTGGCGGCGAGCTGCTGACGCTGCTCGAAGACCGCACGCTCGACGATGGCTTCGTGGGCGTCCTTGGTGACAATCCACTGGTCCTCGTCCGTGCTGGTGCGGCTGTCGCGGCCGTTCTTCTTGCTCCTGAACCACACCTGGTCGCCAACATAGACGCGGTTGGCCAGCAGGTGGTTGATGGACGACGAGTTCCAGTGCCGGCTGCGAGGGGCGCGCACACCGCGCCGGTTCAGTTCGTTGGCGATGGACTTCACCCCCATGCCGTGGTCGGTGGCGAGCCGGAAGATCTCCCGCACGACGACCACCTCGTCGTCGGGGCCGAGCACCAGCTTCGAGTGCTCCCGCTGCCCCACCGTGACCTTCTCCAGCCGGTAGCCGTAGGGCACGCGACCCCCGTTGTGGAAGCCACGCTCCGCGTTCTCCCTCATGCCCTTGAGGGTCTCGGTGGCCAGGTTCATCGAGTAGAACTGATTGATCACCTCGATCATGCCTTCGTACAGGAAGCCCTGGGGCGTCTCGGGGTCGTAGTTCTCGGTGATGGACTTGACCTGGACGCCGTTGCGGCGGAGCAGGCTTTTGAAGAGGATGGACTCTTCGCGGTTCCTCGAGAAGCGGTCGAGCTTGTGGACGAGGATGAGGTCCACGTCGTTCTTGCGGCAGAAGGACACCAGCTCGCAGAAGCCAGGCCGCTTGTCGGCGGGCGCGTAGGCCGAGATCCCCTGGTCCACGAAGTCCCGCAAGACGGTGAGGCCGGGCTGCTGCTCGGCCCAGCGGTGGATGGCCTTGCGCTGGGCGGGGATGGAGATGTCCTTGGCAGCTTGCTCTTCGGACGAGACGCGGCAGTAGGTGATGGCTCGGGGCATCGGCGCTCCTTGATGGCTGTGGCTTCGTGACCCTCGGGGGTCAGGGAAGCCCACGACAGCAAAAAGGATGCCAGGTTGAACCCGGTGTCAAGGAAAATCGGAGGGGCGCTGGTTTTCCCCCAGAGTCTCCCCTTGACTCCCATGATTCTGACGATGAACGCTGGTGTTCCGAGCGTGCCTGGGGCCGCGGCAAGGCTGTGGGCTCGCCTTTGGGCCCGTGCCGGGCAATAATGGGAAGAGCGTCCCGTAGCGTGACGTGATGCCCCGAGGGCTCCCATGCTCGCAGCCAGCCAGGTTCAGACTCCACTGTTCTTCGTCGAGAGGGATCTCGAGAGGTTGGTGGGCTTGCTTCCCGTCGAGGCCATCGCCACGTTGAAGTGGAACATGGGCGCGTTCAGGGCGACCATCGCGCAGCCAGCGCTCATCGCAGAGAGCTCCGAGAAGGCCGTGGAGCACATGCTGGAATCAGCGGGCATCGCTGCACAGATCAAGGTGGAGTTCGTCAAGGCCATCAGCTCCGTCCCAGACGGGCTGGAGATCTTCCTTCGGGTGATCGGTGAGCACCTGGGTGACCTCGTAGAAGTCGAGGCGGAGCCCATGCTGCTGGAGGCGGTCGATCACCTTCAGGCGGCGCAGCGACTGTGGTACAGGTTCCTGGCGTTCTACCCCGATCTACCGGGTGTTGAACAGCAGGTGGGCATCAACCGGCTCATGGCTATCATCAGCTTCGGCTTCCAGGCTGACTCCTTCCTCACGGTGTGCCTGATGGGCGCGAGCGGGGACTGCGAGTCCAGGCCCGAGGTGCTGTCCGCGTTGTGCGTCGAGGCCAGGACCTGGGCCGAGCGGTACCAGGTCGCCATCCAGGAGCTGGCGGAAGAGCTGGCCCCCAAGCTGGATGAGGCAGAGCCCTTCGCGGCGACGACGCTGGACGACATCATGTCCCTGCCGCCCTTCGACGGTCCTGCCACCACCATCGACCAGATGGACGAGGCCATCGCCACGGCCTTCGACAACGCTTGATCGTCGCAGACACCAACGTCCTCGTTCGGCTCGTCACCAAGGACGATGTCGAGCAGACCAAGGCGGCTGTCGCCCTGGTATCCACGGATGAAAAGGTGTGGATCAGCCGAGTCGTGCTGCTCGAGGTCGGCTGGGTGCTCAAGTCGAAGGTCTACGGCTACACGCGCGAGAACGTCAGCCGCGCCTTGCGCATGCTGGTTGCCTGGGATGGCTCCGTGGTGGAGGACGACGCCCGCGTCAGGGATGCGCTTCGCTACCACCGAGAGGGTATGGACCTGGGGGACGCCTTCATCCTCGCCTTCGTTCCCGCCGGCGCCTCGGTCTCCACCTTCGACAAGCGCTTCGTCAAGAGAGCGGCTGCGTTCGGGGAGGCCGCTCCGGTGCGGCTGGTGCCCACACCTCCCGACGAAAAGTAGCGCGCCACCGAGCCGCCCAGGGCACCCCACTCACCCCCCTGAAGCGACCCGAATCGCGCCACGGGCGACCCGCTGCAAGCGCCGAGCGCCCCTGAACGGCCCGATGGGGCAGCCCCGTTGAGCGACCTCATTCTACGCCTCGCCCGTCAACGGCCGAACATCAGCAGAACGCCCCCCGCGTCTTCACCGCCCTCATCCAGACCGAGTGCTCCCAGGGCGATATCGTCGAAGCCGTCACCGTTCAGGTCAGCTCCGCCCATCACGGGGTAGCCCGCCGAGTCATCACCGTTCGCACCCAGCATCCGTACGTCGGCGTGGAACAGATCGATGCTTCCGCTCACCGGTCCCAGGAGCAGATAGGCAGCGCCTGCGTCAAGGGCACCCGCATCGTTGCCTGGGGCACCTATCAACAGATCGTCGAAGCCATCCCCGTCCACATCGCCTGCGCCCGCGACCGAGCGCCCGGCCATGTCCCCTTCATGCTCCCCGATCATCACGGCCCACGCCTGGTCGAGATCAAGGTCGCCACGTAGGGTGCCTGCGACTAGGTAGGCAGCCCCGGTCTGCTCCCCTGATGGGTAGCTGCAGGCCCCTACCAGCAGCTCGGGTAGCCCGTCACCGTTGGTGTCGCCTGCACCCGCCACGGCGATGCCAGCGTCGTCATTGTCATAAGAGCCGAGCATCCGTGTGTCGGCGTCGTCCAGATCCACTGTGCCCGAGGTGGGGCCGAGAACCAGGAAGGCACCACCGGAGTTGGTGCCGTCGGGATCGCCGCCGATGAGCAGGTCGTCAAAGCCATCCCCGTCCACGTCCCCCGGCCCAGCCAGCCCCACTCCCGTCGAACCATCGGTCTCGAAGATGGCCGTGGCGTCGCCCAGGGTGTCGAGCCCCTCAGCTGGACCGGAGATGAGGTAGGCACGACCATCGGAGTAGTAGCTGGGTGCGCTCACAAGCACATCCGCGAGGCCGTCAGCGTCCACGTCTCCTGCCCGGGCGACGGTGTGGCCCGCCAGATCGCAATTTTGCTCTCCACTGATCACGGTGGCTGCGTCCCGCAGCTGCACCGCGCCGTCGAATGGACCTCGCAGCAGGAACGCCTCGCCCGGTGGTGACCCTTTGCAGTGGTAGGGACTATCGCCCGGGGCCCCGAAGAGCACATCGGTGAACCCGTCACCGTCCACATCGCCGACGCTGGCGAAGGTGTAGAACTCCTCATCCGCCAGGCGTATCTCGACCGTGGCGTCGTCCATGGAACTGTCGGCTGTCAGCGGACCCGGGATCAAGTAGGCGGCCCCCTCGCCATCCTCGGTCTCCCTTCGCACGAGTAGGTCGCTCCAGCCATCGTCTTGTTCAATGGCGGCCAGCGCCAAGCCTGCATAATCCTCGGTGGTCTGACCCAAGATCCGAGCATCCGCCCACTGCAGGTCTACGTTCCCCACCAGCAGTTCGTCCACCACGCCATCGCAGTCATCGTCGACGCCGGGGAGCCAAGCGCTCGGTCATCCAGTTCCGCTTCCTGGCGGTGACCGGTGGCTGGGCCCATCGCTTCTGGCCGGTGACGCTGGCCGTGGGGAGCGGCTCGAGAAGCCGTTGAGGTTGACCTTCGAGTCCTCGTCCACGATGCCGGCG
>CAYZVO010000352.1:0-4521 GCA_964481655.1 uncultured Enterobacterales bacterium
GCCGCCATGATGGGCCCCGACTACGTCCAGTGGCACGGCTTCTACGAGCTGACCCGCAACTTCTACACCAAGTTCCTCCCCGCCGTGAAGCACGCCGCCCACGACAAGGGCATGGAAGAAGAGGTCATGGCCTTCGTGGACGCGACCCTGCGTGAAGGCGACAACTGGAACAAGTACCACCGCTGGACCGAGGGCCTGAGCGCCGAAGAGCGCGAGGCCATGCTGTCCTGGGAGCAGGACACCTACGGCGCGCGGGAGTAGCCTCCCCGCGCCGTGGGCGCCGCCCACGGAAGACCCATGACACTCTTGCTGGCCTCCCCCATCGTGCTGTCCGCCCTGTTGCTCGCGGCGCACTTCCTCCGGGGAGGCCACGCTGCGTTGGTGGCCTTGGCTCTCGGCATCCCCCTGCTCCTGGCGGTGCGACGACCCTGGGCCGGCTGGCTCATCAGCGCCGCCTTGATCCTCGGCAGCCTCGAGTGGCTGCTCACCCTCATCGACATCGCCCAGCTGCGCATGGCCATGGGAGCACCCTGGCTCCGCATGGCCGCCATCCTGGGCAGCGTCACCCTCATCACCGGAGCCTCCGCCCTGTTGCCACGAAGTAGGCACCTCGCACGCCACTTCTCCGTGAGCGGCAGCAGGGCGGAGGACTCCCGTTCCACCCCGGAGGTGGCACCATGACGACCGATCCCCTGCGCGAGCTCGTCGAAGGCCACGAGCGCGTCTCCGAGTGGCTGTCCACCATGTGGAATGCCATGGGCCTGATGTCCAGCAACGGACCAGCCGACCTGGCACAGCTGCAGATCTTCTTCAGCACCCACGTGATGGAGCACTTCGCCCTCGAGGAGACCGTGGTCTTCCCGGCCCTGCTCGAGCGCGACTCCAGCAACGCCGTGAGCATCCTGGTGGAAGAACTCCGCAAGGACCACGTGGCGATCCTGGGGGCCACCAGCCGCCTGATGGCCGACCTGGCGTGGTGCATGGCCCACGACGAGCCGGCCGAGCACATCCGCGCGCTCCAGGGCAGGACCCGGGACCTCATCGAGGCCATCCTGGCCCACGCCGCCCGCGAGGACGCCCACCTGCTGCCCATCGTGGCGATGCACAGGCAGGCGGTGGCGGAGCGCATGACCGCGGCCTGAGAGCGCACCGCGGACCACAGCGGCCCGTGCGCGGGGCGTGGTAGGGTCTGCGCCCGTGTCCTCCCTCGACCGCCGGATCCCGCTCCCCCTGGTGCTCCCGCTGCTGGGATTGCCCCTGGCGCTGCTGATCACCACGGTCCCGGGCCTGCACTTCGACGAGGCCTGGCTGCTGGCGGAGGCCCAGCGCATCGCCGAGGGCGCCCGCCCGGTCAACGCCCAGACCAACTACATCGGGGCGCTGTTCGCCTACCTGATGGCCGGGGTGGGCTCGTTGACCGGCTTCAGCGTGGCGAGCATGAGGCTGACGGCGCTGGCGCTCAACCTGGGGGCCGCGGGGGCGCTGCTGTGGGCCGCGACGCCGCTGCTGCGCAGCCGGCGGGCGGTGCTGCTGCTGGGGCTGCTGCTGATCGGCTCCCCCACCTTCGCCTGCTTCGCCCGCATCGGCTTCGAGGTCACCGCGCTCAACCCGCTGCTGACCGTGCTGGGCTTCGCCCTGGCCGCGCGCGGGGAGACCACGGGGCGCGTCCTGCGCATCGCGTGCTGGGCTGCCGGCGGCCTGTGTCTGGGGCTCGCTCTGTACAACCACATGCAAGAGCTCTTCGTCCTGGTGGCCGCCGGGCTCGCCGCGACCATCACCTGGCGCCGACGCTGGCTGCTGTCGGCCCGGTGCTGGATCGTCGTGGCCGGGGTCCTGGTGGGGGCCTCGCCGCGGCTGGCCGCGGTCGCCTCCGGCGTGGACCTGCCCTTCTGGCTCGACTTCGTGGGGCTGTCTCCCGCGGAACACGGACATGGCACGGAAGCCACCCCCCTCCCCTACGGTCGCGTCGGCGAGCTGTTGATGATCCCCTGGATGCTGCGGGGCGTGGTCGACGGCCCCCTGCTATACCGCCGCTTCACAGGGACGCTGCTGATCCCGGCGCTGCCCCTGCTCAGCGGGGCCTTCGTCGCGCTCCTCATGGCCCGATGGATCCGGACCCGGCGGCTGCTGCCCACCCCGGGGCCGGCGCTCTTCCTCACCCTGACGACGGTGTTCTACCTGGCCCTGCAAGGGCTGACGGGCTGGCAACCCTCCATGCGGCAGCTGCTCCTGCCGAGCCTGCTGGTGCCCCTGGCCATCGTCGCCCTGGCCCGACCCTTCCTGCTCCATGAGCAGGCGCGCAGCCGCCGGCTGTGCCTGGGTGGCCTGCTGTTGGTCGCGGGGGGGAACGCCGCGCTGGTGGCCACAGACCTGTTCGTCTCCCACCATCAGACCGGAGGACGGGTGGCCGCCGTGGAGCTCGGCACGGGCTGGGCCGAGACCAGCGCCCACTTCGTCCGCTTCGACAGGCTCCAGCGCCAGCTCGTGGAGGCCGGCGTCACCACCGTCGTGGCCGAGCTGACCGTACTCCGACCCCTCGAGCACCACGGCGGACCCGACGCTGGCTTGGTCCTCGTGCAGGCCCCCCGCGGCGACGAGCCCAACTCCCTCGGCGACCCCGACCGCTCCACGGTGCTGGTGCACTACGCAGGGCCCTACCCCCTGCGGACCCACATGGACAGCGTGCAGGATCTACGGGACACCGACGAGCTGCTGTGGTTCGGGTACCGCTTCGAGCGCCAGGACGGCTTCGATCCGAACTTCCTGGTCTACCGCCGGGCACCGCCCCCCTGAGCCAGCGCGAGGCGCTCGAGGGCCAGGGAACGCAGCGCGGGTCCACCGCCGTCCAGCAGCAGCGGCCCGCCGCCCGGGCGCTCCACGCGCAGGCGGCACTCCACCACGCCCCCCGCCGCGACGGGCCTTGACAGTTCGATCCGGGCTTCGATCCTCGCTGATGAGCTTGACACGGGCGTCCAGCGCATCCCGTCGCCGCAGCGCAGCGACAGCTCGGCGCCGGGATCGAGGGCCCAGTCGCCGGACAGCTCCACGACATCCGCCCCTCCGGGCCCGGCGCGGAGCAGGACCGCGCCCTGGTCCGACAGCCAGGGTCCGCCCTCGGGCTCGACCCACCACCCGTGCAGCCACTGGTCGGGGACCCCGCCCGGCAGTGCGCAGCCGAAGCTGGCCTGCAGGGAGCCCAGCTCCGCCTCCAGCGCCAGGCTGGCTTCGTCGCGCAGCCGCCGGTGCTCCACGCCGGCCGCCTGCAGCTCCGCCCAGTCACCAGCCAGGGCGTCCGAGCTGGGCGGGCCCAGCCAGGCCTGCTCGCCGATCCAGGCCGCGATGGCCCGGGCCGCGCGGCGGTTGGTGGCCGGGCTGGCGTGGCCGTTCCAGCCCAGGCCGTGCTCCTCTCCGAAGCCCTCCCCCGGGCCCCAGAGGGGCGCCAGGTCGAGCCAGGGGATCCGGAGTCCCGCGGCGATGTCCTCGGCCCGGGCGGCCGCGGGACCGGCCTGCCAGCCCGCGCCGTAGGACACAACCACCAGCCGGCTCCCGTCGGCGCGTACGGCTCCGTCCAGCTGCCGCAGCCCAGCCTCGAGGCGCGACCACAGCAGCTCGTCGATCTGGGCGCTCTGCAGCTCGATCAGGGGGACGCTGCGTGTAGGCAGCTCCTGCAGCGCCATGCGGTGCAACCCTGTGCCCAGCCACAGCCAGAGCCTCGAATGGCTGGCGAGGGCCCGGCGGACGCGCACGGAGGCAGGGGCCTCACAGGGGCCTTCGACAGGGAGCACGAGCTGCGGGAGGGTCGAACCCGGCCCCGGTGGCAGCTGCACGCTGGACGCCCCGGGCTCGAGCCGCGGCCCGTGGCGGTTGTCCCGGGAACCCTCGGGGAGATCCAGATCGTTCGAGAACAACACCAGGACCACCAGCGCGGGGTCGTGGTCCACCAGCACCCGCCTGGTGAGATCGCCGTACTCGCCCAGCCCGAGGCCAGGCACCCCGGCGTTCAGGACCGCCGCTGGCAGCCCCGCCGCCGCCAGGGCGCCCTCGAGCTGGGCGGGCATGGTGCGGGCGTCTCGCACGCCGGCGCCGAAGGTGATGGAGTCGCCCACGACCGCCACGACGGGCCCTTGGTCCGGGGTCTGCGACCCGTCGCTGCGGTAGCCCTGGGGGTCGAGGTGGTAGCGCGTGTGCTCGTTCACCCGCAGCCCCGGCTCGGCGCGCACCGGCAGCCCATCCTCGCCCCAGAGCAGCGGCTGGCCGTCACCGCAGAGGGTCGCGCCGCGGGGGTCCCAGTCCCAGCTCACCCACAACGCGAGCTCCGCGGCCAGCAGCGGCAGGATCAGGCCCACCCCCACCAGCGCGGCGCGGCCCAGGACCCGACGGCCCGGCCGGCTCTTCACGGCGCTCGTTCTCTCTGCGGACATGCGCTCCAGCTCACCGACCCGCCGGACCGGTGGACGGACAAGGGACTGTACTGGTCCAGCGTGAACGCGACTCGGGGTTGAAATCGTAACGGAGACGTGT
>CAYZVO010000353.1:0-4487 GCA_964481655.1 uncultured Enterobacterales bacterium
CGGCCTGACCCCGCCCAAGCGGTGGGAGCCCCAGGTGGTCCAGCAGCGCCTGGCGGATCTGGAGCGACAACTGGACCAGGCTCGCAACACCGAGCGTGCCCGTGAGCTCCACCGCGGCGCTGTCCAGCGCGCAGACAGCGCAAGGAACGTTCTCGAGGAGACACGGCGCCAACTCGTGCTTCTGACGGACGAGCTGAAACTGGGGCGGGATCTGGGGGGGCTCCCTCTCATGCGGATCGCGCAGCGCCTCGAGGCCTTGTCCTGCGCCCACGAAGTTGTCGAGTGCGAGAAGGCCAGGCACCGCACGCTCCTAAACAGCCGGGACGAGGAGCTGAGCGAACTGGGCGCATGGTTCCGCAACCTCGGCCTCGAGCCTCCGACAACGGGCGCCCGGGCCGAGGCGAACTGCCACGCCATCACCGAACGCCTCGGAGACCTTCGCAACGCTCGTGCTGATCTCGAGCGGCTCGACGCCACCCAGAAGGAGATCGTGCAGCGACGATCGGAACGAGAGGTTCGCATGGCGGAGCAGTACCGCCAGGCCGGCCTCGAACCCGGGCAACGGGCAGAGCTTCGCGTCCTGCTCGAGCTGCTCCCCTCATTCCAGCAGCTACAGCAGCGCAAGCGGGATCTCGAGGGCGCCATCCACCGCACCACAAGCGAGCTACCAGAGGACTCCAGGTGGCTCGACCTGGACGTCGATGCTGCGCGTGAGGCCGAGGAGCAAGCAGCAGAGGTGGCCGGCGAGCTGGAGGAGCGAGCCCGCGCCGTGGAGGAGCTCGAGGCCGCAGTTCGAAACGCGAAGCGCAGCAGCGACCTCGAGCAGGCACGTGCAGCCCTGACCCAGGCCAAGTCCGAGCTCACCGAGGCCAAGCGCGCAGCTATCGAGGAGTCTGTCGGTGTCGCCCTGGTGGACTGGCTCCAAGCGGCGATGGCGCGGGACCACCAGCCCCGGATGCTCGAGCGTGCACAGCAGTGGTTCCTGCGCTTCACCCGAGGCTCCTTCCGCCTGGACGTCGACGGCGATCACTTCATCGCCCACGACACTCGCCTGGATGAGGCCCGACGCCTCGAACAGCTCTCCGACGGCACCCGCATCCAGCTGCTGCTGGCTGCTCGGCTGGCGTTCATGGAGAACGCCGAAGGCGACGGCCCCAAACTACCGCTGTTCATGGACGAAGCCCTGTCCACCACCGACCGGGACCGCTTCCGCGAGGTGGTGCGCTGCCTGCTCGAGCTGGTGCAGGATGGCCGTCAGGTGTTCTACGCCACCGCCGACCGCGCCGAGGTGAAGCTGTGGCGGGCGGTGTGCGACCAGGAAGGCGCGGAGCCCCCCCAGGTCGTGGACCTGTCCAGCGAGCTGGCCGAGCCACACTGGCTCGATGGACTCCCCCTGGCCCCCGCGCCTGCTCCGCAGATCCCGGACCCGACCGGACGCGAAGCGGCGGAGTACCTGCAGGAGCTGGGGGTTTCCCAGCCAGGCCTGCACGATCCGGCCGACAGCTGGCATCTCGGCCTGCTGATCCAGGACGACCTGGACACCCTCGCACGATGCCTCCGGAGCGGGATCGACTCGGTGGGAGTCTGGAGCGCACTCCGAAGCCAGCAGGGTGCGCCCAGCGCCATCGATGGAGAGAGCGCCGCCAAGCTGGACGCGCGCACACAGGTGCTGACACTCGCGCTCGAGCGCCTCCGCGTGGGCCGTGGGGCGCCGGTCTCTTGGGAGCAGGTGAAGGCCAGTCGTGCGATCAGCAAGAAGTACGAAGATGACGCACACAACCTGCTTCTGGAGTACGGCCATCTGCCTGAGCAGTACGTGGAGGCCGTGGACGCGCTGCCAAACTTCCGCACAGCGCAGAAGGAGAAGCTCCGCGAGCATCTGATCGCAGAGGGGTTGATCGACGAGCGAGACGTGCTCGGGCTGGAGGAGGTCGGGGCGGACGTCCTGCGTGGCGTGACGCCTGCCGTCGAGAACGACACCCTGAACCTGGGTGAGGTCCATAGGCTGGTGGCTTGGATCGCGGAGGTCGTCACGGCCAGATAGCCCACCTTCAACAGGCCCCAAGCCACACAGTGTCTGGTATGCTGCCGTTCGATCCGAAGAGAATCAGGTCCGAACACTACCACCTACCGCCAACCAATGAGGAATTCCGATGAAGCCTCCGAGCCTTCCCCTCAGCGCCAAGCCCGGTGAAGAAAAGACCTCTTGGAACTGCGACATGCAGGACTTCCTCGGAGAGGTCGTGGAGTACACCGAGCATCTGCTCAACCAGCAAACCGAGGCCGCCGCTCTCGCTCGCGCCTTGCAGGAACTGTTCGATCACATCGAGATCAACGGCCCGGAACCTGGCAGCGAAGAAGGCCAGCGAATGACCGCCCGGGTCAACGAACTGGGCCAAGTCATCGTCGAACACCAGGGAAGCGCCGACTACCGAGTGTTTGCCCGACAAGGTGATCGCTGGGTTGATCCTGAGGACCCGGCCCCCCCACAAGGCGACCTCGTCGCTGACGCACTGGCGATGGCCTGGTGGGGCGACATCGACATGATCATGGACATGACGCAATAACAATGGGGAAATAGGCCGTCGGCCGCCCGCGCCGTAGAGCCTGAGATAGCAGGGCGCGCCCCGGAGGTTCGCTTCCCGTAGGCAAGCCTCTGCTACATTCTACGGTCAGCGCGAAAAGGCCGCGGTCGCCTCCTCTATCAACCCCTGCACCCGCCCCACATCCCGGCCATCCCACCAGGTCGCCCCCGGCAGCCGCTCCACCCAGCGCTTCGGCAGCCCCCTCTTGCCATGCAGCGCCCCCACCGCAGCCCCCACGATGGCGGCCACGGTGTCGTTGTCCTTGGTGTCGTTCACCGCGCGGACGATGGCCTCCTCCGGCTCGGCCAGGTGGCGGTCGAGGATCCACAGCACGCACGGCATGGTCTCGAGCAAGAAGGCGCCCGAGCCCCAAGCCTCGCAGCCCTCGAGGGTGGAGAGCCCACGTTCTTCGGCGTAGGTGCGACAGCGCGCCACATGCGCAGTCAGCGTGGGCACAGGCCCCCGGAGACGCCCCATGCGCGGATCGTAGCTCCTGGGCTCCTCCAACGAACCTGCCACCTCGCACCAGGTGTCGAAGACCCAGCCGCGGGGCGGCGCCGAGTCACGCCCGAGCAGCTCCCAGAGCACGCATACGTAGGCCACACAGGCAGCGATGGAAGCCGAGTCGAGGTGGGTGATCATGGCGGCGAGAGCAGCGTCTGCCCACAGCGCTTGCCCAGGCTGGCGCAGGTGAGGGATGAGCACTGGCGCGATGCGCATCAGAGCCCCGTTGCCCGCCGACCTCGCGCCGCAGCGCTCCCAGGGCTCGCCCGCCTTCTTGTTGGCGCAGAACTGGCGCACCGAGCCGCCGATGCCGCTGATGCGCCGCCCAGCGAAGAGCGAGCCGAGGGCTTCCGGGTCGAGCTGTCCGTCGCGCTCCAACAGGTGCTCCAGCGTCCACGCCGCCAGCTGGGTGTCGTCCGAGGGCATGATGCGATGGCGCTCGCGGTGGCTGTAGTTGTAGTCCCGGATCTCGCCGCAGTAGTGACGACGCTTCGAAGGCGTCATCCCCTCGGTGGGCAGCCCCAACGAGTCGCCGATGGCCAGGCCCAGCATCATGCCTTCGATGCGGTCGAAGTCGAAGCTGGCTTGCAGAGGGGACGGCTCGGTGGCAAGGAACTCCGCCCGTCGGATGGGGATGCCCCCTGTGCGAAACAGGCTCTCGAGGGTGGTCCGGGAATCGTCCACGTCAGCTCTTCTCCTCGCAATCTGCTGATCCCTCGCCCTCCCCCGCCACCTCATGCGCCGCCAGCTCCCGCGCCTTGTCGCGGATCTGGTACATCTGCATCGAGAACCCACCCACGAAGTACTCCAACCAGCGGGTGTAGTCGCCGGTCTGGTCCGCGGTGCGCAGGGCCTCGTAGTACTTGTCGCGGTTGTGGTTGTAGTAGCTGGACAGGTCGAAGAGGTACTTGAAGTCGTAGCCGCGCTGGTAGAGCACCATGGCGGTGAACATGCGGGCGGTGCGGCCGTTGCCGTCGAGGAAGGGGTGGATCCAGACCATGCGGTGCTGAGCGATGCCCGCCGCGAGTACCGGGTGGACCCAGGGGTCCTCCTTGCCGCGCTCGAGCTGGGCGCGGCGTGGGTGCTGCTTGACCCGCTCGAGCCAGCCCATCAGCTCGTCCACGTACTCGCCGACCTCCTCGTGGGCGGGTGGGTCGTGGTGCACAACCACCTCACCCTCGACCTTGTCGCCGATGACAACGGGCTCCTCGCGGAAACGACCGGGGCTGATGTAGCCACCGCGCACCCCGCGCACGAGGGTGGCGTGCAGGTTGTAGAGATCGCGGCGGTCCAGCGCCGTCTGCTTGCAGCCGCGCAGACCGTCGATGGCCTCGAAGGCCGCCAGGTAGTTGAGGAACTCCCGCTCGCTGCTGGACAGCTCAGTGTCGGGCGGGTTCT
>CAYZVO010000354.1:0-4347 GCA_964481655.1 uncultured Enterobacterales bacterium
CAACGCTGGTTGTCCGCTTTCATGCTACCCCATGGCGTTCTGTCGCCTGCTCTTACAGAGTTTTCACCACCGGTACCGCTATAGTCCGATGCATGAGGTAGGTGGAGTGCCCCTAACTTGTAATCTACAGATCTCCCCCCGCCGCCGTTCTCCCTGACCGTGACGCAACTAGAACCGTTCTGGCAGCAACCGCGCCATCCCAGACGACAGGAAGATCTGCAGCGGTACCGCCAGCCAGCTTGCCGTTCTACCAGGTCCGTCTAAGACGCCCCACCGAACCACTTGTCCAGCGGGCTCCTCACCCCGTGAGGCCCGCGATTGACCACGTGGGTGTAGATCATCGTGGTCCGGATGTCCTTGTGGCCCATGATGGTCTGGATGGTGCGGATGTCGGCGCCGTCTTCCAGCAGGTGGGTCGCGAAGCTGTGTAGGAAGGTGTGGCAGGTGGCGCGCTTGGTGATGCCGCTGCGGAGGACCGCCCGGCGCACTGCTCGCTGCAGCACGGTTTCGTGCAGGTGGTGGCGTCGCCGTTGGCCGGTGGGGGGATGGGTGTAGTGCCGCGTAGCTGGGAAGACCCACTGCCACGGGAACTCGCGTCCCGCGTTCGGGCTCTTGATCCCGAATGCTCCTGGGAGCTCCACCCAGCCCGCGTTGTCCTGGACGTCCTGCCGGTGCTGCTGACGCATGGCCTCGATGTGGGCGCGGAGCTCATTCTTGACCCGCAGGCGACAACACTCCATCAACCGCAGGCCCGCGCCGTAGAGTAGATGGGCCATGAGACGCTCCCGCGCCGGCAACTGCTCCATGACGGCTCGGACCTCGGGGCGGGACATGACCACAGGGATGAAGACAGGCTGCTTGGCTCGCACGAGGTCGTCAAGCCAGGGCAGGTCGAGCTCGAGTCTCGTGGGTCCGAGTGGCCCGTTCGGTCCCGGTGGGGTGCTGGGGCGTGGCCTGTTGTACGGCGGCCCGCCTCCCCGCCGCTGGGAATGCTTCCCGGTTATCAGCCCGCCTCCACCGGAGCGCCTTCGACCATGACCGACACCCCCCTCCCGTCCTTCGACGATCACTACAAGCTCCACCGCCGCTTCGATCGCCTCGGCCGGCTGGTCGGCGATGCCGGTATGGAGCGCCTCTTCGCGTCTCGCGTCATGGTCATCGGCATCGGCGGCGTGGGCTCCCACGCCGCGGTCGCTCTGGCTCGCAGCGGGGTGGGCACGGTCGCGCTGGTGGACTTCGACGTCATCTGCGCCACCAACGTCAACCGGCAGATTCAGAGTCGCGAGGGCACGGCCGGCAAGCCCAAGGTCGATGTGCTGGCCGAGTACATCCGCTCCATCCACCCCCAGGTCGTGGCCGAGCCCATCCCCCGCTTCTACGACGCGGACTGCGCCGATGAGCTGCTCGGGCCGCCGGGGGAACCGGCCGTGGACTTCGTGGTGGACGCCATCGACAACCTGACCACCAAGTGCCACCTGCTGGCCACCTGCCGGGAGCGGGGCATCCCGGTGGTCTGCGCCACGGGGGCCTCGGGCCGCATCGATCCCACGGCCATCCGCTCGGCGGATCTGGCCGACACCAGGCTCGACCCCCTGGCCGCCATGGTGCGCAAGCTGCTGCGCAAGAACCATGGCTTCGAAAAGAAAGGCCCGTGGGGCATCCCCGCGGTCTACAGCATCGAGCCCATCCGGGAGCCGGTGGAGCTGCACTACGACGGCGGCCGCGGCTTCCGCTGCATGTGCCCGGGTCCCCGCGAGCACCACACCTGCGAGAAGCGCAGGGTGATCTACGGCACGGCCGGGTTCGTGACCGGGGCGTTCGGGCTCGCGTGCGCGAGCGCGGTGGTGCGGGGGCTGACGGGGGCGTAAGCGGGGGGGCTCACCCGCCGTCGAAGATCCAGACGTATCCCTGTCCGCTCGACCCCGCGTTGGGCGCCGCCACCAGCAGCTCTGCCTGTCCATCGGCACTCAGGTCCGCCACGGACAGCCCCAGCCCGAACAGGTCCGCGTCTTCCAGCCCCCCCAGCAAGACGGTGGCGCTGCTGGACCCCACTGATCCCAGGGTGAGGTCCCGCCCCGTGAACACGTAGACCTCTCCTTCACGGTCCGAGGTCTCGTCCGCGGTCTCCGGGGAGTTTCCGTCCGGCGCGCCCACGATCAGGTCGGTCTGGGCATCGCCGTCCACATCCCCGGTCGCCAGGGTGAGGCCGAACAGGCCCGCGGACTCGCCCAGCAGCTCGACGTCGGCTTCGTCGGCCGACATCACGCCCTCGAGGGCGGTGGTGCCCAGCCAGATGTGGACCTGGCCCAGGGTGGCGGTGGACAGCACCAGCTCGGGCTCGCCGTCGCCGTCGAGGTCGGCCACCTGGGGCCGGGCCAGCCAGCCCAGCTGTCCCGATGAGCTCTCGCCGTGGAGCTGGGCGTCGTAGAGCTCTTCGATGGTGCCGGACTCGGGCGGGGTGGTGCGGCCATGGATCAGGAACACAGATCCCGTGTCGGTGCCGCTGATGTCGGCCTTGGGCGAGCTGACCAGCAGGTCGTCGTAGCCGTCACCATCGAGGTCGCCGCCCCCCAGGGCGCAGCCCAGGCGGTCGTCGTTGCTGTCGCCGTACCAGGTGATGTCGGCGCTCCACTGCAGGGCGTGGTCGCCGCCCAGGGCCACGGACGAGCCCAGCAGGCCGTACACCCGGCCCGAGAAGGTCCAGCCGCTGTACCAGTCGCCTACGAACAACTCGTCCAGCCCGTCGCCGTCGATGTCGAGGCTGCCCAGCCCGGTGATGCTGGTGAACGAGTCCGCCCCCGACAGGGTGATGTGGGCGTCGTCCGGGGTCAGGGCGCCGGTGAAGTCGTCGCCCCCCAGGTAGACGGCGCCGGCGTGGTTGCCGTCGTCGGCGTTGATGGCGTCGCTGCCCACCAGGAACAGGTCGGCCACGCCGTCGCCGTCGTGATCGCCCTGGCTGGGGTCCAGGGAGCCGGTCCAGCTCTGGGAGGCGGCGCCGCTGACCATGGCCAGCTCGTAGCCCTCGATGCTGCCGGCCCAGTCGCGGTGGTCGGTGCCGTCGAGCACGTACACGGCGCCCTGGCTGGCGGCCTCGCCCACGGACCAGCCCCCGGCGATGAGCTCGGGGACACCGTCGCCGGTCAGGTCGCCGGTGCTGACGGAGCCGCGGTAGCCCAGCCAGGTCTCGGGGGAGCCCCGCAGCCAGCCCACGGCGGCCTCGGGGCCCAGATCGTCGATGGTGCCGTCGCAGTCGTTGTCCAGGCCGTCGGCCCAGATCTCGTCGGCGTCGGGGTGCACGTCGGGATCGGTGTCGTTGCAGTCGTCGCCACCCACGCCCTGGGCGTCGTGGCCGTCGCCGTCGGCGTCCGCCACGGCCTGGCCCATGAGCGTGATGATCATGCTCGAGGGCTCGCTGGCGTTGGTGTCCACCTGGATGTTGCCGCTGTGGGACTCGAGGTCGTCCGGGGAGAAGCTGGCCACCAGCACGGTGCTGGCCCCCGGCGCCAGGGTGGTCTCTCCGACCACGAACGAGAAGGCCTCGGAGCTGTCGGGCTGCAGGGAGAAGACCATGGTCAGGTCTCCGCTGCCGCTGCACAGGTTGGTGACGCCGATGCTCTGGGGCGTGGTGCCGTCGGTGGAGACGCCCTCCCAGGCCAGGGAGCCCGTGGAGAGGTGCAGCGCGGGACAGCCGGACCCGTCGGGGCCCCCGCCGGTGTCGTCGCCCGGGACCAGCACCCCCCCCGCCGCCCAGGCGGCGGGGGGCAGGGCGGGCCGCAGGGGGAGGCGGGGGGGCAGGCCCTCCGCGGGTATCAGGGCAGGACGGGATCCGGCTCGCCGGGCTGCTCGAGGCGGCCCAGCTCGTCGAGGGCTTCGTCGCGCATCAGCTCGAGCCGCTCGCGCAGGTTGGACTCGGGGAACTTCAGGCCGTCTTCGACATACTCGAGCACCCGCTCGGTGGACTCGCCGTTCAGACGGGCCTGCATGGCCTTGTGCATCAGGCCGGCGGCGTTGTGGCAGACCAGGGCGTCGTTGGTGCCCAGGGTCGCGCGCTCGCCGGTCTGGCAGATGGCTTCCACCCGGCCGCGCTCGACGGAGATGCGGGTGCTCTCGATGCCTTCCTGCACCTCGAAGCGGGTGCCGAGCACCTGGACCTGGGCGGCGTCACTGTCCACCAGGAAGCTGTCCACCGAGCCGGGCACGACGTCGAAGACCGCGGTGCCCACCAGGTGGACCCGGGGCGAGCGGCTGGGGCCGGTGACGACCAGCTCGCCGGCGAGCAGGACCTCGACGCCCTTGGCCAGCCGCAGGGGCACGCCGATGTCCGAGGAGGCGAAGCGCCGGGGCGCG
>CAYZVO010000355.1:0-4265 GCA_964481655.1 uncultured Enterobacterales bacterium
GGGCCGCTTCGCTCTCGGGTGAGCCCTGCTGATGGGGCCGACACTCACTTCGGAGTTCACCATGGAGCCTTCGCTCAACCGTTCCAATCCCTTTCCCCATGAGCGCCTGGATGCTTGGCGCGTCGCTCGGCAGGCGCGGGTCCTGGCGTTCGAGTTCACCCGGTCGCTCCCGGCCGGGCACAGCGATGAAGCCCGGCAGGTCAATCGGGCAGCCGCGTCTGTCGTTCGCAACATCTGCGAAGGCGCCAACCGCTGGAAGCCGGCCGAGAAGATCCACAAGTTCGAGATCGCCGCGGGCGAGGCCGGCGAGGCCGCGGGGGCCGTGCAGTCGCTGATGGACTGTGGGCTCGGTGATGCGGCCCTGGGCGTGACCTTCCTGGGGCTCGAGGCGCGGGTCGGGGCGATGCTGCGGGGATTGATTCGGCGGTGTGGGGCCTGAGGGCCCTACGCCTCCTCGTCTTCCGGTTCGTCGTTGTCCCGCTGCTCGAGCTCGTCCTCGAGGGGCGGGGGCTCTGGAGGCATCGGCTTGTAGCACATGCGGATCAGGCAGCTGGAGCCGAACACGGGAACGCTCGCCACCAGCAGGATGCCCAGCCTCATGCGGGCGCGGACCAGGGCGCGGGCGCCGCCGCTGATGTCGCAGAGCCAGGAGACGAGGGCGTACAGGATGCGGGTCAGGCGGGTGGGCATGGGCGCGGCTCCCGGAGGGGTCCAGGGCTCGGACAGTGACCGGCCGCGGGGGTTCCCCCTCACAGGTCGGTGTCGGCGTCGGTGTCGGTGTCGGTGTCGCTGTCCGCGTCGGTGTCCGTGTCGCTGTCCGTGTCGGTGTCCGTGTCCCCCTCGAGGGTCTCGTTGCCGCCGGTGTAGCAGCTGACGTCACCGTTGAAGCAGCCCACCGACACCGCGCCCACCCCGAGCAGCAGGGCGCCCAGGCGCAGCTTGGTCCGCAGCATATGGCGGGGGAACAGGCCGGTGGCCACGGCCAGGGACACCGCGGCGAAGGCGCAGGTCAGCGCGGCCACGGCGATGATGGTCCAGGTGCGATCGAGCATGGGGGGTCTCCTTCCTCGGAGACAGCCTACCCCTGGACCCGTTCGATGTCGGCCCCCAACCCCCGGAGCTTGTGCTCGAAGCGCTCGTAGCCCCGGTCGATGACCTCGGCGTTCTGGATGATGCTCGGGCGGCCCATTGCGCACAGGGCCGCCCTGACCAGGGCCATGCCGGCGCGGATGTCGGGGCTGCGCAGGGTGGCGCCGCGGAGCTTGGAGGGGCCGGTGATCACCACGCGGTGGGGGTCACAGACGATGATGTTGGCGCCCATGCGCACCAGCGGGTCCACGAAGTACATCCGGCTCTCGAACATCTTCTCGAAGAACAGCACGGTGCCGTGGGCCTGGGTGGCCAGCACCAGCATGGCGCTCATGCAGTCCGAGGGGAACTGGGGCCAGGGGCCGTCGTCCACCCGGGGGATGGCGCCGCCGATGTCGGGCATCACCCGCGGGGTCTGGCCGCCGGCCAGGTAGACGTGGTTGGGGTGCAGCTCGAGCTCGATCCCGAAGCGCTGGAAGACGCGCCGGATCATCCAGTAGTGGCTGATGGAGGTGCCCCGGACGGTGATCTCGCCCCCGGTGGCCGCGGCCAGGGCCAGGTAGCTGGCGGCCTCGACGTGGTCGGAGGTGATGCGGTGGGTGGCGCCCCCCAGGCGCTCCACGCCGTGGATGGTGATGGTGTTGGTGCCCACGCCCTCGATCTGCGCGCCCATGCTGGTGAGCAGGGCGCAGAGGTCCTGCACGTGGGGCTCCGACGCCGCGTTGAGGATGGTGGTGGTGCCGGAGGCCAGCACCGCGGCCATCAGGATGTGCTCGGTGGCGGTGACGCTGGCCTCGTCGAAGAACAGCTGGCGTCCCACCAGGCGCTGGGGGGCCTCGAAGACGAAGTGATCCTCGTCCACCGTGACCCCCAGGCTTCGCAGGCCGTAGAAGTGGGGGTCCAGCCGCCGCCGGCCGATGGCGTCGCCGCCGGGGCGGTGCAGGCGCACGCGGGCGCAGCGGGACAGCAGGGGGGCGACCATCAGGAACGAGGTGCGGGTCTTCTCGCACAGCTCCCAGGGGATCTCGGCCTGCTCCACATCGGCGCAGCATACGGTGGCGCGGGAGCCCTCGCGGGTCACCGATGCGCCCAGGAACTCGAGGATCTCGAGCATGGCGGCCACGTCCCGGATCGCCGGCAGGTTGTCCAGGACCACGGGCTCGTCGGTGAGCAGGGTGGCGGCGATCATGGGCAGGGCGGCGTTCTTGTTGCCGCTGGCGGTGATCGTGCCCTTCAAGGGGCGGCCGCCGTGCACGACGAAGTGGCTCATCGCTTCCTCCGGGATGCAGCGCCTCTATCACTGACAGTCGGACGTCCACAGGGTACGCATGGAGCATGAGCCGCCACCTCCCCGTCGTCCTGCTCGCCCTGCTGCCGACCTCGGCCCTTGCCAGCGATCCCGTCGCCCCCCCACCGCCCTACGGCGAGGTCTGGGGTGACGCCCCGGACATGGACAGCATGGGCACGGATCCTGTGGGCTCCGCCGCCCTGTCCCAGTCGGAGTTCACGGTCCAGACCAAGGACACGGTGGACTACATCTACACGGTGGGCCCCGGCGGCATGAGCGCCGGCGACTTCGTCCGCATCGAGGACCCCTGGGGCCACGGCATGCGCTGGTCCAAGTGGGGTGCCCCCCAGACCGACCCCGCCGAGTGCGGCCCCCTCGAGGCCGAGACCGACGTCGCTTCGGGCGGCCTGGTCACCGCCTCCACCACCGGCGACGCGACCATCGGCCTCGAGCGCTCCACGGTGGTGCACGACGTGCACCGCTACGCCTACACCGACCTGTACGTGGCCAGCGGCGAGCTGGTCGAGGGCGACACCATCACCCTGCGGGTGGGCGACGACAGCGAGAACGTGCACTGCGCCCACCAGTTCCCGGATCGCTCCTTCGAGCGCTGGCGCTGGCGGGCCTTCGAGTACATCGGGGACGCCGGCTGGCAGGCGGTCACGCCCTACCCGGAGCTGGAGATCGTGTCCGAGCGCGAGCTGTCCATGCTCTGGGTCTCGGCCCCCAACTTCGTGCAGGCCGGCGAGCGCCTCGAGCTCAAGGTCGCGGCCCTGGATCGCCTGGGCAACCCCATCCCGGCCTGGGGTGAGATGGCGACCGTCGAGAAGACCTACGGCGGCGCCTACCAGGAGTTCGGCGAGAACAACCCCGGCTGGCTCGACTTCGGCATCACCATCGAGGACGAAGGCGTGCACCGCATCGAGGTCACGGCCGGGACCGAGACCGTGTCCTCGAACCCCATCATCGTCACCGCCGACGCCCCTGAAATGCAGCTGTTCTGGGGCGACCTGCACTCCCACCACGGCCACACCATCGTCTACGAGGACGGCCGCGAGGTGGACACCAACCACGTCTACGCCCGGGACACCCTGGGCCACGACGTGAGCTGCGAGTCCATGAAGATGTCCACCGTCGAGATGGACGACGAGGTGCTGTGGGCCGAGCTGCAGCGCAACTGCGCCGAGGTCACCGCCGACGGCGAGTACCTGGTGATGCTGGGCTCGGAGTGGATGGGCAACTACTCGGGCACCAACGACGGCCACCACAACATCTACTTCGACGACTGCGTCGGCTACCACGGCGCCCACGCCGACCTGTCGGGGCTCGAGGGCGTCGACTCCCTGATGCAGCTGGCCCGGGATCTCGAGAGCTCCCAGGGCACCCGCTCCGTGATCCTGCCCCACGCCACCGTGGAGACCGGCCGCAACTGGACCGACCACGACCACGAGCTGCGCGCCGGGGTCGAGGTCTACTCGGAGTGGGGCGACACGGTCAGCTCCAACGAGAACGGCAACATCTCCGAGGGGCTGTCCCGCGGCCACCGCTTCGGCTTCTTCGCTGCCACCGACAACCACGACGGCTGGATGGGCAACCCCCTGTCCATCAAGTACGAGCTGGCGGGCATCGCCGCCTTCTGGGCCCCCTCGCTGACCCGGGAGCACATCTTCGACGCCCTGGCCGAGCGCCGGGTCTACGCCACCAGCGGCAACCGCACCATCGTGGACTTCCAGCTGGTCGAGGGCGACACCACCGTGCGCTCCGGCGACGAGATCATCGCCCGCAACCCGACCTTCACCTGGAGCGTGTACGGCAGCCACACGGTGGAGAGCATCGTGCTGACCGCCGTGCCCCTCGAGGTGGGCGCCCGCCCCGACGAGATCTACAC
>CAYZVO010000356.1:0-4165 GCA_964481655.1 uncultured Enterobacterales bacterium
CGGTTTCCGTCCCCAGGTTTGGTGAAGTCCACCTCGAGCTGGGGCCCCCGCTGGATCGGGTTGTCGAGCAGCGCCGGCAGCGCGGTGCCTCGCGGAGGCAGCGCGACCCGCAGCTCGTCCATCGGGGTGAGGCCGGGCAGCTGCGCCGCCAGCTCGGCGTAGACCTGCTCCATCACGATCCGGTAGGCCTCGCGTCCCAGCAGCTCGGTGTGCTCGCCGAAGCCACCGCCCAGGTAACGCTCGCGGTCCTCTGCGAGCAGCAGCGCCTCCGCGTCCACGACGGCTACGCCGTGTTCGGCCGCCACCTCGGCCATGGCGCCGCGCAGCGCCGAGCTGGCCCGCGCGGGGTAGGCGTCGAGGTCCCGGGCCAGCACCAGAGAGCTGAACGCCGCGTCGTACTGCCCCCGTGCCAACATGAGCCGTCCGTGCACGTAGCGCAGGGCCGCATGCTCGGGGTGCTGCTCGATGAGCGCATCGAGGCCCTGCACCGCGTCGGGGTCCCCGCGTTCGAGGGCCTGCACCCGGGCCTCGGCGTCGCGATCGAGCTCATCCGCCTCGTCGCCGTCCGAGCCAGCAGGTGGACGCAGCAGGTTCGAGGCGGGCAGCACCCACACCGAGACGACGCCGGCATCGCGGGCGTCCCGGGCGATGGAGTCGAGGGCAGCGCGGAATCGTGCCTCGAGGGCGTCGCGGTCGACGGGGTCCACGGACACGTGAGCGCGCTGGGGGGGCAGGTCGGGGGGCGGTAGGCTCGGTTCTTCCCCAGGGGCGGCGATGATGAGCCCGACCAGGCGGGAGTGGGTCGCGAGCCATGGGATGAGGCCGGCGCTGAGGTCCCCCGACGCGGTGAGCTGCTGCTCCGAAAACTCGCAGTGGCCTGTGTAGAGCACCACGCCGTCCAGCTGCCGCTCCAGCAGCTCCCGCTGCAGGCCGGCGATGCGGGTCGCGCCGTAGCCGCGGGCTCCGGCGGTCACAAACTGCGAGCGGCCACCACTGCCCTGCTCGAGCAGCGCGGCGAGCAACCAGCTGGCCCCGTCGGGGGGGGGCGCCTTCATGCTCGAGGCGCCAAGCGTCGCCACCCGCAGGGTGCCCTCGGGCTTGTCGTCCGGCAGGAACAGGTAGGGGGTCAGCTCCTGCCGATTGCGGACCCAGCCCCCGTGCTCGTCGGCGTGGGTGATGTAGGCCACGTCGGGCTGGTGACCCACCGTCAGACCGCCCGCGGCCAGACCAGGCTGCGGACCGACCACCCCGAGGGTGATCTCGACGCCCACGAACAGCGCTGCGATCAACGCGGTGGCGATCAGCAGCAGCCGACGGTTCAGCGGGGAAGCGGACATACCGGGAGTGTATACAGCCCCCTCGGGGCGCACCACCGCTGTCGGCTTAGCCCTGGGGCCCCTCGACCGGCAGCAGCGCCCACAGCCCGATGGGGTTGTGGAATGGATCGTCGGCCGGGAAGTGGGCGCAGGGCTGGTGGGCGAGCTCGTACACGGGGGCGTCCTCGGCGACAGCGAAGGTCTGCCCCTCCTCGATCTGGGGTTGCTCGGCCGCCAGGTACAGCGCAAAGGTCTCGAGCAGGTCCACCGCCCGCTCGGGCTCGAGGCCAGGGGGCACCACCGCATCCGGCAGGCCGAGGTTGTGCATCCCACAGGTGAAGAAGCCCTGGCTCGGGTCACCCACGAACGCGAGGTAGGCCGCCAGCAGGGCGCCGACGTCGTGGGCGTCCGAGGTCATGGCCCGCCAGGCCTCGATCCCGTGAGCCACCCCGGCCGACTCGACCTTCACGCCCAAGCCCCCCGCCCGCAACAGCGCCTCGGCGAAGATCATGACCCGCCGGGCGGACTGCAGGCTGCCCGCGTCGCGGTCGATGAGGAAGACGTGCCCCGGCGCGGCGTCGATGGCCGCCAGCTCGTCGGCGTCCAACGCGCCCCGCCCCGCCACGGTGAAGGCCCGCGCCAGGCTGGGGTCCCGGGAGTGCCACTCGAGCTCGAGCGCGTCTTCGGTGACCAGCTCCATCATCAGCACGCCCGCCAGCACGAAGCGGGGCCCGTCCTCGCCGGGCAGCTCCATCACGGCGCGCATCAGATCCTCGCGGCTCTGCCACGGACCGGGGACGCAGACGACGCTCTCGACACTCATGGGACCTCCAGGTGATCTGCGCGCCAGCTAATCGGGCGCCGCCTCCGGATCACGGTCGGCGTCGAAGCTCGCCATGCTCTTCTCCCGGAGGAGGCGGTGCCGCCGACGATGGAGCCAGGCCCCGAAAGCCATGATGACCACGCCAGGCAGGAAGCCACCGGCCCCCACGACCATCGCCCCGAAGCCCCAGGCCAGCCAGCACAGGACGCCGCCGAGCACGCGCCCGCCGACGCGCTGATGCCAGGGGCGCTGCCAGCGAGCCAGGGCGAGCCCCGACAGTCCGATCACCAGCAGCGCAAAGGCCACCGCGAACCAGCGCTGAGGGTCCTCGACCGCGGCCGAGTTCGAAGGCGCGGTGCCCACCGCGGCGGGCCCCGCGAACAGCCCGAAGGCCGCGAGGCACAGGCCCAGGGCGTGCCCCACGGTCCTGGCGAGGCCGTCCCGAGGCGGGGCCGGCTGGGGGTCAGCGCTGCTCATGCCCACAGCATACACTCCAACGCTCGCTGCTATACTGGCCGCGTCTCGCCGCGGGGAAACCCATGCTCGCCTGCTTGCTGGCCCTCGTCCTGCCCGTCGCTGATGGCGCAGAGACCTTCGAGGGGCTGGGTTTCTACCTCGGCGATCCCCACGCCCACACCGGCGTCTCGGGCGACGCTTCGTCCACGGACATCGGCCAGATGGAGTGCAAAGGCACCTGTGGTGCGGTCGCGGACCTGATCGACACGGCCAAGGGCAACGGGCTGGACTGGCTGGCGGTGACCGACCACGTCAACGGCAACTGGGCCCCGGACGACCTGCCGTTCATGATCGTGCAGGGGCTGTTGTTCGAGGCCGACGACCCGATGGGCGGGTTCATCACCCTGCCCGCCGTCGAGCTGTGGTTCATGAACCACGAGGGCCTGCTGGGCCACAAGAACCTCTACCTGGGGGCCAGCAACGACGAGCTGCGGGGCATCGGCCTGGAGGATCTGCGCTTCAGCGGTGAGCTGATTCGCATCGGCGACTGCTCCAACATCTGGGACTGGGTCGAGACCGTGGGGGATGACTGGGGCGAGGTGATGCTCATCGCCCACCACCCGGGCATGCCCGACACCATGGGCACCACCTGGCGCTGTCATCGGGGCGAACGGGCCGCGCGTCTCTCCCCCGCGGTGGAGATCTACTCTCGACACGGCACCAGCCTGTACTGCCCCGAGGACTACGACCCCCTGTGGCAGGGCTGCGAGGCCGACAACGTGGTCACCGCCGCCATGGACCCAGACGGCCACAGCCTGCGCATGGGCTTCATGGCCGGCACCGACTCCCACGACACCCTGCCCGGCGAGGTCTGCGGCGTGGACCAGGTACGCCTGCACCCCTACGGCGGCGGCCTGACCATCGCGGTGATCGACGATGAGACCCCCTTCCGCCGGGACACCCTGTTCCAGGCCATCAAGCACAGCTCGGTCTACGCCACCAGCGGGCCCCTGCTGCCGGCGGTGGTGGAGTACAGCGTGGGCGACACGATCCTGGGCGGCATGGGCGATGTGCTGGACGTCCCGGACGGCGAGCCCCTGGGGGTGGAGCTCCGCGTCCCGAAAGAGCACGCCGAGACCATCACCATGGTGGAGCTGATGACCCACGGCGGCGCCCACGGCATGGAGGTGGATGAGCCCGGCGTCTTCCGGATGGAGCTGCCCCACGAGGAGATCACCACCTGGATGTTCCCTCGCATCCAGATCGACGGCGAGGAGTGGTACACCAAGCCCTGCGAGGACGCCGGTGACGATCGGCGCGAGGTGGTCTGGCTGTCTCCCAGCTACACCACCCAGCGCAGCTTCGGGGACACCGCCGCCCCTCCGGACACGGACGAGCCCTTCGATAGCAGCGAGCCCGACGACAACGGCGACGACGGCAGCTGCCGCGGCGGCTGCGCCTGGGGCGGCGCCGGCCCGGCCGTCGGCCTGGTGCTGGTGGTGCTGGGGATGGGGGAGCTCCCACCAGACCTTCCTGAACGAATCTCCGGACAACGTGGACGATCTGCAGG
>CAYZVO010000357.1:0-4098 GCA_964481655.1 uncultured Enterobacterales bacterium
GTGTCGGTGTCGGTGTCGGTGTCGGTGTCGGTGTCGGTGTCGGTGTCGGTGTCGGACTCGGTGTCGTCCGGCAGCGGCGTGTCGGTGTCGTCCATGTAACCCCAGGCGAGGCAGAGGGAGAGCAGGAGGAGCGGGAGTGGGATGCGTGGGGTCATGGGAACCAAGCTGGTGGTTGGACGTGGCGTTCCGTGCTGGGCGGGCATGATCGGCCCGCCGTGTGGTCTCTCCTACTCCCCGATGAACGACACCGCCTTCGGTCCGATCTCGAAGCTGTCCGTCTCCACGACGTGGTCGTGCTCGTCGTCGCGCCAGCGCACGCCGTCGAGGGTGAAGCGGAAGCTGTAGCTGTAGTCCTCGACGCCGAGGCAGTCTTGAGGGTCGTCGTAGTGGCAGGTGCACCGGAGCTCGAGGCTGCCCGTGCCCGCGGTGGGGCGGTAGGTCCGGCGGATCTCGTACCACTCGTCGCACTCGACGTCGGTGTAGGGGGAGCTACCCAGCAGCACCTCGGTGTCCATGGCCTCGTGGGGCAGGTCCAGGACACGGGTGTATGCTCCGCCGTCCAACGCGCAGGCATCCAGTGGCTCCCAGCCCAGCTCCGACCACAGCCCGATGCTCATCATGCAGTCGCCGTAGTGGGTGTCCGCGCCCCCGGCGGCCAGGGCTCCGTTGCCCATGATGATCCCGAAGCGGTGGGTGAGCCGGTCGTAGAAGTCGCTGTCCAGCGGGCCGAGGTCGGGGCCGCAGGCGACGGACGCGAGGGTGACAGCGATGGGGATGCGAGGGTTCATCGGTGGGGCTCGTCCTCACTGTACCGGATGCCTTCGCTCACCAGTGTGGGGAGTGTCGAACACCGTCGCGCTTCGTGAGCGGTCATCGCGCCGCTGACGCTCACGAAGTTGGGAAGTGCCGAACACCGTCGCGCTTCGTGAGCGGTTTCCTCCCCAGGGGCGCTCACCAATCGGGGGAGTGTCTGGCACCCCAGCAGTCTGCGAGCGCCCGGGCGCCGCCCGCCTCGCCCCAGGCTTCGAACCGCGAGCCTCATAGGCGGCGGGCAAGGGTCGCTATCGAGATCCCGCCAGGATCTGTCCCCTCCCGTCCGCTACGATGCCCCCCATGAAGAAGTTCATCGCCATCGCCGGCAACATGGGCGCGGGAAAGACCTCCATGGTCACCTTCCTGCAGCAGTCCTACGGCTTCGATCCGATCTACGAGCCGTTCATGGACAACCCCTACCTGGACGACTTCTACAAGGACATGAAGGCCTGGGCGTTCCACTCCCAGCTCTACTTCATCTCCCACAAGTTCCGGCTGCACCGTGAACACATGGGCTCGGCGGAGACGGTGGTCATGGACCGCACCATCTACGAGGACGCCGAGATCTTCGCTCGCAACCTGGCCCGCGGCCGCTTCATGTCCAAGCGCGACTGGGCCACCTACCACGAGCTGTACCAGACCATGCTCGAGGCCCTGCAGCCCCCGGATCTGCTGATCTACCTGCGCTGCTCCCCCCGGGCGATCCGGCGCCGCATCAAGCGTCGGGGCCGCGCCAGCGAGCAGGCCATCCCCTACCGCTACATCCGGCGGCTGAACGACCTGTACGAAGACTGGATCGACCGCTACGACCTCTCTCCTGTGCTGGTCTGGGACTCCGATCACGACGACTACGTCCAGGACTTCCGCGCCCTGGCCAGCTTCCGGCGGGCGATGAAGCCGTTCGTGTAGCTGGTGACTCCTATTTCAGGGGCTCCACCAGACCGATCCCAGCGACGATCTCGCCTCGGTCGTTTCTGACCGCGGTCGCGATGATCCGCGCTGGGATGGGCTGCCCGTTCTTGTGCTGGTAGTTGGTCTCGAAGCTGGTCACGAGGCCCCCAGCCGCGGCCGCATCGTCCAGGACTCGCTGTCCCTGTCCGCGTAGCTCGGGCATGACGAATTCGGCTGCGTCGCGGCCGAGCAGTTCGTCCTCGCGGTAGCCGATCATCGTGCAATACGCCGGGTTGGCGGCCAGGAAGTGGCCGTCGAGGGTGCCGACGACCACGCCCACCGCGGTGTCTTCGAAGAGGGTGCTGACCAGCAGCTCCTGCTCCCGTCGCTGGGCCTCGAAGCGCTTGCGCTCGGTCAGATCCTCGAAGGAGCCGTCCACCCGGGTCATGCGACCGTCGTCGTCGTAGCTGGCGGTGATGTTCAGCCGGATGGGCACCGGGCGACGGTCGTCGTAGCGCAGCAGGGTGGTCTCGGCGCGAACTGTGCGGGAGCGGGTGAAGCCGTCGGCCATCAGGGCCCGCAGCAGGGCCACCCTGTCCTCGGGTGACTCGTAGAGCATGAAGCTCGAGAACTCGAGCTCATCGATGTCGTCGGGGATGCCCAGGATCCGCTTCGCGGTCTGGTTCAGGTACCCGACCTTGCCCTCGGCCGGATCGCTCAGGGAGTAGATGCCGACGCCCAGGTTCTCGATCACGGCCTGATAGTGCTCGGCGCTGTGGGGGGTGGAGGTCCGCAGCGTGTGCAGGGCGGTGACATCCAGCGCGTGGATGAGGGTGTCCTCGTTGGACTTGTAGACGCGGATGCGCAGCCAGCGGCGCTCGCCATGGCGGTTGACGATCTGCACCAGCTGTTCGTCGCTCTCGCGCTGGCCCACCGCCTGCTCATAGGCGCGGAGCTGTCGCTCGTGGATGTCGGGGTCGGGCACCAGGATCTTGCCCAGCTCCGCCATGCTGCCGATCTCGTGCGCGGCGTAGCCGGTGATGCGCTCGAGGCCGTCGGTGTAGAGGCGGAAGCGGCCGTCGGGGGTCACCACCGCGATGCCCTCGAAGGTCTTGCCGATGTAGGGGTCCAGGATCGGCTGGCGCCGTGGGCTCGCGCTGGCGCTGCCCTCGGCCTTGGCCGGATCCCGCAGGACCTCCCGGAGCACCTCCACTTGAGGTGCCCAGGATCTGCGTCGCCCGTCGTCACGATCGGCCATGGGTGCTCGCCTTCCGTCGGGGGAGTCTACCGCTTCCTTCGCAACCCTCCAAGCAGCGTGGCCCACAGGACGGCCATCCAGCCTGCCCCTGCGCCGGCCGCGCATCCACAGCCGGGCTCCGGTTCGGGCTCATCCTCGAGCGGCGCGCTGTCCTCGGGCTCCTCTCCGGTGTCCGCGCAGGCGGGGACCTCGTCGGCGTAGGGGTAGTCCGGCGGCACGACGCAGGGGGCGAGGACGCCCGCGTCGTCCAGCTGCAGCTCGAGCTCGTCGATGTAGGCGTCGCAGTCCTCACCGGCGTTGCGGGTGCCCATGATCACGAAGTCCACGGCGCGCACGCCGCTGGGCACGGCTTCGATGGCCTGCAGCTGGACCCAGTCGTCGCTGGGCTGGCTGAGCCGCTCACTGGTCCCCAGCTCCTGGCCCGCTTCGCCCAGCCAGCGCAGCTCGATGGCGGCCAGATCCGAGCCGCTGTAGGAGGAGGTCCAGCCGCCGAAGAGCACCCGGGCCTCGCCGGCGTCGATGGCGTCGACCCAGTCGTCCAGCTCCACCCGCTGGCTGGCCTCGGCCTGGTCCACGCCGTCCTCGCAGACACCACCCACGGCGAAGAAGCTGTCCCCGCTGTGGGGCGCGCCGCTGTCGCACTCGCCCTCGTCCAGGGACTCGAGGGGCCCCTGGTCGGCCTGCCAGCCGAAGATCCCTTCCTCGGCGCCGGGGTTGACCAGCAGGTTGTCGCTGAGGCCGCCGGCGCTGGTGGTGAAGGACACGGGCTCGGACCAGGCGCTCCAGGCCAGGCCCTGGTCCCGGTGGCGAACCCGCCAGCAGTAGTCGGTCTCGGGCTCCAGGCGGGTGATCACGGCGTCGTCCAGGTGGTCGTCGGCCTGCAGGTCCACGTCCTCGTAGAGGTTCTCGTGCTGGTACCAGGCTTCGTGCACCGGCGCGTCGAAGGCGTCGCAGGCGCTGGCCACCTGCCAGTGGCTGGCCCCCTGGAGTCCACCCTCGGGGTGGCAGTAGGGGGAGGCGGCCAGCTGGAGGCACCAGGGGTCGGCGCTGGCCTCGGGGCTGCGGGCCTCGGGGGTGGCGGGCGGGGTCGGGTCGCGCTCGATGCGCACGCTGTCGCGCTGCTCGCCGTCGCTGGG
>CAYZVO010000358.1:0-4065 GCA_964481655.1 uncultured Enterobacterales bacterium
GGGGGGGGGGGGGGGGGGGGGGGGGGGGGGGGGGGGGGGGGGGGGCGCCCCCGCCGGCGTTCATGGCCGCGACGATCTCATCGACCTCGGTGGCCGGCTTCCAGCCGCCGAGCTCCAGGCGCCACACCAGGTGGCGTCCGCCCGGGTCCGCGGCGATG
The DNA here is from genome assembly GCA_964481655.1 of uncultured Enterobacterales bacterium. Classification (GTDB taxonomy): domain Bacteria; phylum Myxococcota_A; class UBA796; order UBA796; family JAFGLY01; genus CALDOK01. The sequence continues at coordinate 159 of CAYZVO010000358.1, forward strand.
CGCTTGGCGATCTCGGCCGCCACCAGCTGCTCCGGCTGCTCGTTCTTGCCCAGGTAGTGGAAGGGCTGGCTGCTGGAGGGCGGCGGGGGCGGCGGCGCGGGGGGCACGGCCTGGACGATGTCGGGGACCTCGGTCCAGGGCTTCCACCCGGGCCAGCCCTGGGCCCAGACGTGGTGGGTCCCGGTGCGGTTCTTGGCCACGATCTGGGCGATCTCCTGGGCGGTGTACTCACCCTTGCCCGCGTCGCCGTGGTAGTGCAGCTTGGCGATGCCCGGGGGCGGAGGCGGCGGGGCCCCACCACCGGCGAGGCCCTGGTGGGGGTTGAACTGACCGCCGCCCTGCTGGCCGCCGGCCATGGCGTTGCCCATCTGCTGGCCCATGGCCCAGCCCACGCCCATGCCCACGCCGGCGCCGCCGATGCCCGGGTTGCGGGCGGCGTCGCCGATGGCGTCGGCCTGCTGCAGGCGGGAGTAGGCGTTGAGATCCCCGAGGATGCCCATGCCCTGGCGCTTCTCGTAGTACTCCTGCACCTTGGGCGGCAGGGTCACGCCGTCGACGGTGAAGTCGGTGACGGCGATGCCGTAGGCCTCCTGGAAGATCGGGGTGATCTTCTCCTTGAGGGCCTCGGACAGCTCGAGGCCGGCGCCCACCAGCATGTCGAAGGGGATCTTGGCGTCGCGCAGCAGCGCGGCGAAGACCGACAGGACCTTGCGCTTGAGCTGGCCGTTGATCTCGTCGACCGTGAAGAGGCCGTCGGTGCCCACCACCTCGCGCAGGAACTTGACCGGATCCGTGATGCGGTACTGGTAGATGCCGAAGGCCCGGATCTGGATGGAGCCGAACTCGGGATCGCGCACCGGCAGGGGCTGGGGGGTGCCCCACTTCTGGTCCGGGAACTGCCGGGTGTTCACGAAGTAGATGTCGCCCTTGTACGGGTAGTTCAAGTTGTACTTGATGCTCTCGAAGAACGACCAGACGGCCTTGGTGCGGGTGGACAGATCGTAGGTGCCCGGCCCGAAGCACTCGGAGAAGCGACCCTCGGACACGAAGATGGCGGCCTGGCCTTCGCGGACCACGAGCTTGCCGCCGTCCTGGATGGCCTGGTTGAAGACCGGGTAGCGGTAGACCAAGGTGTTGCGCGAGTCGTCCAGCCACTCGATGACGTCGAGGAACTGGGCGCCGGCGTGTGTCTTGATGGTGTCCCAGAGACCCATGGATGCTCTCCTGCGGGGGTAGACGTGTGGGCGGTCGGAGGGGAACGTAGCCGCCTCCGCCAGCGGCGCAACGAATGGTGCTGCGGCCCTCCGGTATACGTCACGGGCCCGCGGCTATTCCAGGTGGGCCGCGGCTGGTAGCATGGCCACGATGAAGGAGCGCCTCCTCGACCTGCTCGACAGCCCCCGCCTGCCCTGGGTCGCGGCGCTGGTTGCGGTGGTGCTCAGCCTGCCGATCTTCGGCTTCGGCTTCCTGGCCGACGACTGGTTCCAGCGGGCGATCATCCTGGGCTGGCAGGGGGAGCTGGACATGCCCCTGTTCCTGGGGGACCCGCCCAGGCATCCGCTGCTGTTCCAGTTCGACTTCTTCTCGAGCGATCCCGCCAGCGGGCGGGATCTGGTCGGCCTGGGGCTGATGCCCTGGTGGGCGGCGCCGACGCTGAAGGCGGCCTTCCTGCGGCCGCTGGCCGCGGCGACCCACCTGCTGGACTACACCCTCTGGCCGGACTCACCCGCGCTCATGCACGCCCACGGGCTGGGCTGGCTGGTGGCCTGTGTGCTCGGCGTGGCGGCCCTGGCGCGGCGGATCGGCGCGGGCAGCTCCGCGGTCCCCCTGCGGGTGGCCGGGCTGGCCACCCTGCTCTTCGCCGTGCAGGACCACCACGCGGGCCCGGTGCTCTGGATCGCCAACCGCAACGCGCTCATCGCCTTGGCCCTGAGCCTGGCAGCCCTGCTGTGCCACGACCGCTGGCGGCGGGGAGGCCCCGCCGGGGCCGGGCTGCTGGCGGTGTCCCTGATGGGCCTGGCCCTGCTCGCGGGGGAGGCCGCCCTGGCGACCTGCGGCTTCCTGGCGGCCTACGCTCTGTTCCTGGAGCGCGGGTCCTGGCCCCGTCGTCTCACCAGCTTGCTGGCCTATGGGCCGGTGCTGCTGGGCTGGGCGGCCTGGTATGTGCTCGGCGACTACGGCACGGCGGGGGCGCAGTCCTACGTGAGCCCGATGAGCGCGGACTTCCCCGTGGCGGTGCTCGAGCGGGTGCCGGTGCTGCTGGGGGCTCTGTGGGCGAAGCTGCCGGCGGACGCCTGGATCGCGATCCCTCGCGGGGGCCAGGTGGCGCTGCTGGGCTGCTCGGTCGCGGTGACGCTGGCGGTGGGCTGGCTGCTGTGGCCGGCGCTCCGTGAGCGGGCCGCGGCGCGGTTCTGGGCGCTGGCCATGGTGTTGGCGGCGCTGCCGGTCTGCGCCAGCTTCCCCATGGATCGCCTGCTGCTGTTCATGGGCGTGGCGGCGGCGGGCCTGCTGGCCGAGGCGCTGGGCCACAGCGGCTGGCTGGATGGCCCCATGGATGGCGGGCGGCTCCGGCGCTGGGGGCTCGGGGGCCTGCTGGGGGTGCACCTGGTGCTCGCACCGCTGCTGTTGCCGGTGAAGGTCGGCGCGTTCGGCATCGCGTTCGGGGTCTTCGAGCGGGCCGCCGGCTACGCGCCCACGGATCGGGGCCTGGCGGATCAGCACCTGGTCTGGGTCAACGGGGCCACCCTGTTCTCGGGCTTCGTGCCGGTGCTGCGGGGGGTCCAGGGCGGCGTGCGTCCCCAGGGCCAGTGGACCCTGGCGCACATGATGACGGAGATGAGCGTCGAGCGGACCGGCCCCCGCACCCTGGTGCTCACGGCCCCCGCTGGCTTCCTCGCGACGCCTCCCGAGCAGCTGGTGCGGGACGTGCGCATCCCCTTCGAGCCAGGGGTGACCCGGGATCACGCGGGGCTGGCGGTGACCGTGCTCGAGCTCGTGGACGACGGGCGCCCGCGGGTCGTGCGCTTCGACTTTCCCGTCGTTCTGGACGATCCGGGCCTTCGCTGGGTGGTCTGGCGGGAGACCCGGTTGCATCCCTGGGCCGTGCCCGCTGTGGGCGAGAGCGTGCAGGTCGAGCCGAGCTGGCCGCCCTTCCTGCCCTGACATCGGCGTGCGCGCGGTGGGATGAGGGCATAGCAGATCTCGCAGCAGGAGCGCGGGATCGTGGCGAGACAGCGACGCAGAACCAGCCGAGTCCGCAAGGGGGTGTTCGCCCTCGTCGTCACGGTGCTGGTGCTGGGCGGCATCGAAGGGCTGTGCACCCTGCTGATGGGGACCCCGAGCACCGTGGAGGCCTACCACATGCTGACCCGCTGTGATCTGGCGGTGCGCGGTGGTGAGCTGGTGATGGATCTGCGGCCCGAAGAGCCGCGCGCGTTCCCCATCGACAAGGGGCCCCGGCCTCGGGTGCTCGTGCTGGGGGGCTCATCCGTCTGGGAGCCCGTCGGCCAGACCTTCTCGGATGCGCTGCAGCGCCGGATGCCCGGGATCGAGGTCCACAACATGGGCTTCCCCGGCATGCAGCTGTCAGCCATCCTCGGCGTGATCCGTGGGCTGGAGCCGATGGACCCCGATCTCGTGGTGATCTACGCGGGCCACAACGAGTACAGCCGCGATGTCTTCCTCGGGCGCATCGATGCCCCTCGGCTCTGGCTCCTGCCGGTCTACGGGATGCTGCGGCACTCCTGGATCCACCACTGGCTCCAGGACGCCCCGGATCGCCGCGAGCCCGCCGTCCAGCGCACCGGGCCGGTCACCGCGGTCGTGGACGATCACGCCCTGGTGGTGCGCCCCAGCCCTGATCGTCGGGCCACCGCCCGCCGCGTCCGTCGACACCGGGCGTCGACAT
>CAYZVO010000359.1:0-4016 GCA_964481655.1 uncultured Enterobacterales bacterium
CGTCGGGGATGGTGTCGGTGTCGGGCTTCTCCGGGTCGGTGCGGCAGGCGGAGAGAGACAGGGCCAGGGCGCAGACGATGAGCGTGGTCTTCATGGTGGACCTCGGGGGCAGAGCACTCCGAGTCTACCAGCGAGATAGGCTCATCGCCTCGACGACGGAGGCCCTGTGACCCAGCAATCGCCCACCATCTGGATCGACGCCGACGCGGCCCCCCGCGCCGTCAAGGACGTGGTCTTCAAGGCCGCGGAGCGCCTCGGGCTCGACGTGGTGCTCGTGGCCAACAGCGCGCAGCATCTGCCGCGTTCGCCCCGGATCCGCCAGGTGGTGGTGGGGCGGGGGCTCGACGTGGCCGACGACTACATCGTCGATCACAGCGCGGGCGGGGACGTGGTCATCACCGCCGACATCCCGCTGGCGGCGCAGCTGGTGGACAAGGGCGCCCACGTGCTGACGTCCCGCGGTGAGCAGCTCGACGCCCAGAACGTGGGCCAGCGACTGTCCATGCGGGACTTCATGGAGGAGCTGCGGGCCGGCGGGCTGGCCGGCGGCGGCCCACCCCCCTTCGGCAAGCAGGACAAGGCCCGCTTCGCAAACGCCCTCGACCGCATGCTCACCGCGCGGCTGCGCGGGACACTCTGATCGGAGCGCCCCATGGCACGCTGGCTCATCCTCGGTGGTACCTGCTTCGTGGGCCACCACATCGCCCAGGCCGCCATCGACGCCGGCCACGACGTGACCCTCTTCCACCGGGGGCACACCCCGGCCCAGCTAGAGGGCCCCTACCGGGACCGCCACGGCGATCGCGACGGGGGGCTCGACCTGCTGCACACCGAGCGCTGGGACGCGGTGATCGACGTCTGTGGCTACGTGCCGCGGATCGTGGAGCAGGCCGTCGAGGCCATCGACTGCGACCACTACACCTTCATCTCCACGGTCTCGGTCTACCCCGAGCGGCCGGTGGCGGAGCCCCCCATCCGGGAGCACGACTCCCTGCTGGGCTGGCGCGGCCCGCGCACCGAGGACATCACAGAGCTGAGCTACGGTCCGCTCAAGGTCGAGTGCGAGCGCGCTGTGCTGGCCCGCCACCCCGGCGCGACCATCGTGCGTCCCGGCTACGTGGTGGGCCCGCGGGATCACACCCACCGCTTCTCGTGGTGGGTGCGCTGGCTGGCCCGGGGCGGGCGGGTGCTGGTGCCCGCCAACCAGGGTGACCCCATCCAGGTCATCGACGGTCGTGACCTGGCGGCGTTCGTGGTCGCGGCGACCCAGCAGCGCCTGGCCGGGGCCTTCAACGCGGTGGGCCCCGCGGAGCCCGTCAGCTGGGGTGACGTCTACGCGCTGATCCTGCGGCTGTCGGGCGTCGACGCCGAGCTGGCGCCCGTCGCCGCGTCCTGGCTCGCGGACCGCGGGGTCGACGAAGCCGCCATGCCCATGTGGCTGCCCCCCGAGCGCATGGGGGAGTCCCTCATCGCCGACGGGGCCAAGGCCCGGGCCCACGGGCTCACGCTGCGACCCCTCGCGGCCACGGTCCGGGACATCCTGGCCGAGCGTCCGCGCCAGGACCTGCCCGCCGAGCGGCTCGATCCCACCCGGGAGGCGGCGCTGCTGGCGTCCTACGAGCCGTCCTCGTAGGGCTCCCAGCGGTGCTCGCCGCTGTCGTACCAGCGGTCGTCCGGGGCCAGGATCACGCCCTGGAAGCGCTCCGCCAGCCAGTAGGCGATCTCGAAGGCCAGCACCTCGTGCATGCTGCGCAGCTGTGACCAGCCCAGCTCGATGGCCACCACCGCGCAGGTGTCGGTCAGGTGGTCGCGCACGGGGCCCTGCTGCGGGGGCAGCTCACCGAGCTCGTCCTCGACCCGATCGCTCTCGGTCCAGACGTGCAGCTTGATGGGCCGGGCGTCGGGCAGCCCCACCTGCAGGGGTTCGTCCTGCCACCCCAGGGCGGCCATGAAGCGGTCCACGGCCTCGCTGTCGATCTCGAAGTCCTCGGCCAGGGTCCACCAGTCGGCGTCGGCGATGCCCTTGCGGACCTCGTCGGCGTCGAGCTCCTGGGGGCTGCGCTGGAGGTAGGTCGTGATCCAGGCGGGCATGGTGCCTCCGGGGCGGGTGGGGCGCTCTGATCCCCTCACACCTCCGCAAACCTCCTGTCAATAGCGGCGCGCGGCGCGAACCCCTCCCGGCCGCGCGGGTCCCACCAGCCACCCCCTGGAGGTCCCATGCCCGCGCTCATCGCAACCCTCGCCCTCGTCCTCGCCACCCCGGTCCAGGCGGAACCCCGCGAGGCGGCGGTCCTGGCGCTGGCCGAGGGCCGGCAGGCCCGGGCCATCCAGCTGCTGGAGGACGGCGTGGCCACCGGCGGTGAGGGTGCCCAGGAGCTGCGCTGCCTGCTGGGCCGCGTCCAGCACCAGGCCGGGCGCCATGAGGCGGCCCTCGAGACCCTCGGCTTCGTCTCCGAGCAGGCGCCCTGCGCCATGGGAGCGGCCTGGGTGCGCGCGGAGTCCATGCTGGCCCTCGGCATGGACGCCGAGGCGGGCGCGGTCTACGCCGCCCTGGCCGAGGACGCCCTGGGTCCGGATCGCGACGCGCGCACCGCGCAGCGGCTGGTGGAGCTGGCCGAGCGGGTGCTCGCGCGCCCGGTGCCCAGCCGCGGCCAGGCCGCGGACGCGTTGAGCCTCGCGCTGCGGCTGTCGGTGGACGAGGCCACCCAGCTGGACCTCGCCCGCCGCATGGCGGACCTGGCTCAGCCCACCTACGCCCAGCAGGTGCTCCCGGTGCTCGCCCTGGCGGTGGAGCAGGACGGTGAGCTGGCCGATCGCCGCCGGCTGGCGGCGCTGCTGGGGGGCACGGAGGGGTTGGCGGTGCTGGACGACGGCGACGGGGATCTCGAGACCCAGCTGCTGCGCCTCCAGCTGGGGCGCGACCACGGACTGCTCTGGCGCCAGGAGGCGCTGGCAGACCTCGCGGCGACCCACCCCGACGCCCTCGAGACCCGTCGTGCTCGCCTCCAGCTGGGGCGTGACCTGGTGGAGTCCGGCTGGATGGTGGAGGCCACCGCGGTGCTCGAGCCCCTGGGGTCCGGCCAGGACGATCTGGCGGCCGAGGCGGCCGAGCTGCTGGCCCGGGTCGCCCTGGACGCCGGGGACGAGGAGCTCGCCATCGCGCGCCTGGACGCGCTGCTCGAGCGCTTCCCCCACGCCGAACAGCGCGCGTGGGCCGAGCAGCGGCTCGCGGAGATCCTGTGGCGCGCGGGCCGCCGCGCGGCCGCCGCCGGGGACCACGCACACGCGCTGGCGCTCTTCGAGCGGAGGGCCGCCCAGGGTTTCGACCGAGCGGCCTACGCGGTGGGCGTGATGCACCGGGCCCTGGGGGACCGTGAGGCCGCGGTGCAGTGCTGGTCCGAGATCCCGGCCCGCTGGCCGGGCAGCGGGGCCGCGGCCGACGCCGTCCGGGCCCTCTACCGGCTGCGGGCCCACGACAGCGACGACCCCGCCGGCGCCCATGCCTGGCTGCAGGAGCGGGCCGACGGCGGGCAGGTGGACGCCCAGCGCCTGCTGGCCGAGCTGGAGGAGCCGCTGCTCGCCGTGGACAGCGACGGCGGGCTGCGGGTCGAGGGGGCGCCCGGCGTGCGGGTGCTCAGCCGTGGCCACCGCGAGCTCGAGGCCCGGGTCCACCGGGTGGACGTCGAGGCCTGGCTGCGGGCGGGCCTGTCGTTCTCGGAGCTGGCCGCGCTGGATCTGGGGGTGATCGAGCCGGATCGGAGCTGGAGCGTGTCCCTGGACGGTGGCTCCGACGAGCGTGTTCAGGCGCTCGAGCTGCCCGTCGCCGTGCCCGGGCCCGGGCTGTACGCGGTGACCGTAGCCAGCACCGAGCGGGAAGCGCGGACCTTGATGATGCACTCCGACGCTCAGCTGGTGGCGCAGCGGGCCGGACCGCTGCTGGCGGTGGCGGTCTTCGCCGGCGAGGGGGGCGGCGGGGGGGGGGGGGGGGGGGGGGGGGGGGGGGGGGGGGGGGGGGG
>CAYZVO010000360.1:0-4016 GCA_964481655.1 uncultured Enterobacterales bacterium
CTTGTGATGGTCGCGATGACCACGAAGGATGCCCGCGCCGCCACCATCGTCGGCACGCCAAAATGCACGCAGCAGGCGCTCAACGTGCTCCGGTATACCTGCTCGGTCCAGACCATGGCGTCGGCCGAGGTCTGGATCGACTTCTGCGAAGACAGCTCCGGCTCCGGCTGTACCTTCGACCGCGAGAGCCTCCATTCCTCGTCAGGGACGACCCACTCGTTCACGTTGTGGAACCTGAAGCCGAGCACCAACTACGACTGGCAGGCATATGCTCGAGATGGGTCGGGGCACGACACCGCCGGCACCTACCAATTCACCACCTCCAGCCTGGCCGACCCCGATCAGGACGGCACCAACGAGGTCGACCTCTCATCGATCTCGTTCACCATCAACACACCTGGGACCTACGAGGTCGAGAACGTCCTGTTCAACTATGCTTGCCGCGATCCGAGCGCCATATATGAGACCGACTACCTGATCATCGCGGACGCATCGGGCAACATCGTCTGGTACCAGGACGTCCGCCACATCGCGGGCACGAGCTATTCGAGCATCAGCGGCTTCTCGATGACCCGCCCCGAACGCCACATCCTGGTGATCGTCGACCACGAGTGGATCATCGAGTACGATCTGGCTGGGACGGAGCAAGGTCTCTACTGTCGCTGCGATGCGAGCGGGAAGTGCCCCGACGGCATCGCCTACCCCGATGTGTGCTTCGACGACTATGTCCATCACGACGTGCGCGAAAAGGGAGACCTCGTCTGGGCTCTGACCGCCGAGGACATGCAGTACCACGACCCGGAGGACTGCAATAAAAACGATGACACTGGTGAGTACGTGGACTTCGTCATGGACGGTCTCTACGCGTTCTCGGACACGGGCATCGCAGAGGAGTGGGACATCAGCGAGGTGATGACCCCCTACGGGTGCTCCACCGACAGCTACTGGGGTAGCAAACTGAGCGGCTTCAACTGGTCCCACGCCAACTCGATCTGGCTCGGACCGGACCAGCTCTGGACCCTGTCTCTGCGGGATCTCAACCGGGTGATCCAGGTGTATGGAGATCCTCTGGATGCCGACTACCGTGACATCAAGTGGGAGCTGAGCGGAGATCCGAGCGACACCGGCGACGACTGGGCGCTCACCTCGGACACCGGCTTCGATGACGACTTCAACCGGCAGCACCACGCCTGGCTGACGTTGGACGGGACGATGTTCTATGACAACCACAACCAGGATGGGATCAACTCGAGCACCACCCGCGCCATCGAGATCGAGTTTGACAACAGCGCGGGTGTGGCGGACATCATCGCCGAGTACGACCTCGGACTGGACTGCACCCACACGGGGAGCGCGTTCGACATGCTCCCGTCCGGGAATGTCGTCGTCACCTGTGGACCCGCCACGGGTTCACCTGCTTCCTCCGTGATCCAGGAGTTCGACACTTCAGGTAGTACCGAGGTCTGGGAGATGAAGATCAACTGCGATTCCAGCGGGGCTCGGAACGGCCCCGTCTACCGCGGACGCCCCGTGTTCTTCGTGCATTGAGTGGCCCACCATGTATTGGGCAACAATGCAACGATGGTCCCTTCTGCTGGGCACACAAGTGCTCTTGGCCGGTTGTGGTGAGGTCAAGGACGACACGGCTCCTGACGATACTGGCGAGTTCGTGGACGCGGATCTGGACGGGTACGGCCAGCAGGTGGACTGCGACGACAGGGATCCCGCCGTGCATCCTGGCGCCACCGAGAACTGCGATGGCGTCGACAACGACTGCGACGGGCTCGTCGACGACGAGGACGACAGCCTCGATCCTGGCTCCACCAGCACGTGGTACCTGGACGGCGACGACGACGGATACGGCGATCTGTCCGAGGCGGTGGACGCCTGTGCTCCTGCCGAGCAGTACGTCGAGGACGCCTCCGACTGTGATGACGGCGATGCAGGCGTTCATCCGGCGGCCGTAGAGTCCTGCGACCTGATCGACAACGACTGCGATGGCGACATCGACGAAGGCTGCGTCTCTGCGCCATGGGGGACGTTCGACCTGGATGAGGGAGTCGCCACGATCATCGGGCGCGAAGGCTCCTATTCAGGTTGGGCGCTGGACTTCGCAGGGGACGTCAACAACGACGGCTACGATGATCTCGTCATCGGCGCGTATCCGGAGGAGAGGGACGGGCTTCATTCGGGTGCTGCTTACCTCGTCCACGGGCCGGTCTCCGGTGAGCTGGACCTGTCGAAGCAATACGCCGCGCGGCTCGCGGGTCCATCCGGCGAGTACTGGGCGGGCTACTCCGTCGCGGGTAGAGCCGACTTGAATTCAGACGGCTACGATGATCTGCTGGTGGGCAGCCTCGGGTACACCTATCTGCTGCATGGTCCGGTCTCCGGGGACCTCGAGCTCTCCATGGCCGACGCCATCATCGCGGACTGGGACGCATCATCCGGGGATCTGCCGCTGAACATCGCCGCCGTTGGGGATGTGGATGGCGACGGCTGGCAGGACGTGCTGTTGGGGGATCCCTACGCCGACTACCACGACGGAGACACGCCGGACGCCGGCGCCGCCTACCTGCTGCTGGGCCCGTTCTCGGGAGATGAGGACTCTTCCGATGCGGAGGTTCGGCTCCACGGTGAAGCCTGGATCGGCCTCGCTGGACAGAGCGTCGCAGGTGCGGGTGATGTCGATGGTGACGGGTCCGGCGATTTGTTGATCGGTACGTTCGGGCAGGGGTTGATGTGGCTGGTGTCCGGCGCCCAGCGGGGGAACCTCCTTCTCACAGATGTCGGCCTGCGCCTGTACAGCGATGGCGACTTCAACGGGCAGGCGATGACGGGCCTGGGTGACGTGGACGATGATGGCTACGCCGACCTGCTTATCGGTGCCCCTGCGGACGATGGCAACGGAGATGACTCGGGGGCTGCATTCCTTGTCCTCGGACCCATCGTTGACGATACGGCCATGGAGTCGGCGCACGCGGTGTTCCGCGGGGGAGAGGCGGGAGACGGCGCCGGCTACACCGTTGCCTCTGCGGGAGACGTCGACGCGGATGGTTGGCTCGACGTCCTGGTGAGCGCGTTCGGGGCGGGGTCGAACGGCTTCCAGTCGGGAGCTGTACATGTGGGCTACGGACCCTTCACGGGGACCACCGACCTAACTTCGACCGGCGCAAAGCTCTCCGGATTGACCGAGGGTGACCAGGCCGGTACCGGGCTGGCCGGCGGCGGTGACACCAACGGAGATGGCTACGCCGATATCCTCGTGGGATCGCCCTACAACGACGATGGTGGGGTCGATGCTGGGGCCAGCTACCTCTTCCTCGGTGGGCCGGGTTCCCTGCCGTAGCCCACAACCGGATCAACGTCCCTCGTTAGACGCCATCGTCCACCCCAGGCGCTCCCGAACAGCAACCAGGTGGTCCTGGATCGGCTCTGGACAGGCCTTGCGCTCGACAGTGAAGGCACGTTCTCGTCGAGTGGACCACGACGCCCTTCTGGACCGCGATGCCTACATGACCGACGACGTCGGCATCCAGTGAGCGCCCGGCGAATTGGACCACCCTGAGCGACGGCGAGCGTTGTGGACAGGGGGCACTTGGTCGTGCTGGGCGCGATGCTCATCCTCGGGGACCTCGACGTCGAGCCCCAAACGGGACTCATCGTTGCGGCCTGGCTTCCTGCACCGGCTTCATCGACGGTCTGCAACGAGAGCCGGCTCCCTTCGTGACCACCTTGGTGGAACCATGCCGGATTATTCGGGCACCACAGGTCGCCAGTAGGTGGAATAGTAGGCATTATTCGTAGGAATACGAGGAATATTCCTGCTGGTGTCACCACCGGGGAAGTGTTCGTAGGGCACCACCTCGGCCACGTCAGCCATCGCCCCATGCGTCAACACCCCCGCGAACGGGGGTGTCCAGTCCATGCACGTGATCTTCAGCGTGCTGGAGACTCGGCCGCGAGCGCGGACGCCAGCGCACGCTGCAAGGTCGGTCCCAGGGGCTTGCTCCCTT
>CAYZVO010000361.1:0-3841 GCA_964481655.1 uncultured Enterobacterales bacterium
TACGATGGGGTCGTACTTCTCGGACTCGACGATGTGCAGCATGTCCGCCACATAGTTGACGCCAAGCCGCTTGACGTCACTCGAGGCACCGGAGGGATCGTCATCTGTCGGCGTGTCGTCCTCGTTCCGCGGATCGTCGAAGGGCCCAGCGAACCTGCTGGGCCCACGCGGGGCTTCCCCAGCCGCCTGGGCGGCAGTAGACTCCCCGTCGATCTCGATCTCCCCGGCCTGGGGCCCGCGCTGTTGCGCGTTCTCCGCGTCGTCACCCCGTGCCCTCTCAGTGCTCACCTTCTCGGTATTCACCTCCACCACCTGAGGTCCGGCCTGCGCCCGCAGCTCGTCGTAGGTCTTGCCCTTCATGCTCATGACCGCCCTCCTCGACAATTCGCACGAGCGCAAAGCCGCGCGTGCTTCACCGCCCCGCGTTCGTGGCTGCGCCCTCTGGATGGTGGGCGGCTCCCTCCCAGAGACCAGCTCGGCCGGGACGCGCGTGGACAGCGCCAGCGCCACCCGGCCGAGTGGAGACTCGTGCCCGGATCAGCGGGACAGGAACTTCAGGTACACCGAGATGCTCAGCCGAGCGGACTTGGCCGCACCAGCGTCGTCCAGGCCCAGGGACAGGCGCATGAAGCGGCCCATGTCGGTGCGGGTGCTGAAGGCGGAGCTGATGTAGTAGCCATCGGCGGTCTGGGCCGCGAGCACCGCGGTGCCGCCCTGGGTCCAGGTGTAGCCGTCGAAGGAACGGTCGATCATCACCGAGAACGCCAGCCCCGACTCGAGCTCCTTGGCGTCGGCGTGGATGATCAGGTCCTCGAGCGCCGGGCCAACGTCCTCCATGACAGGTGAGATGGGGGTGTAGCTGAAGCTGCCCGAGCCGTCGGATGTGAACCGCTGGTCGGTGCAGAGGTCCAGCCGGGTGACGCGGCCGCGAGGAGCGGAGACCTTGGTGTCCATGGCCATGAGTGTTCTCCTGGATAGGATGTCGCCGGGCGAGCCCGGCGGGTGTCGGTGGTTTCGAGGGGTTGTCCCTGCGCTCTCCAGCGTAGGAGATCGAATGACAGTCGAGGTCGCTTCCCCTGAGCCAGATCTGGCTCAGCCGGAGACACCGTCTTGTGGGCGACCACCGGGGCGAAGAAATCTCGGCTCCGAGCGGCTCGGTTCGTGGCGATCGGCGCGAGATGGTGCTTCGAAGCATTGTCGGCGCGTGTGATCCGCTCTTGGGCCTCATGTCGCTGGCGAGCGACCGCAGCCCACCGCGCCGCGAGCGCGGAGGCCTTGATGCGTGGTCCTGGTCCGTCTCAGCGGGGCCGGTCTCAACCCCCAGCTGCCTGGATAGGCCAGAGCCAGGCCTGCAGGGAGGGGACCATGTGTTCGGCGACCTGCGCAGTGTAGCTGCGAGCCCGGCGCCACCAGCCCTCGGTCGGTGGCCAGGGATGCTGTCGAGCGTCCGATTCTGTTGGCACGCGCCGGCAGCAACGCGGTCGGCACCAAGAGCGGGGTCACGGCCAGGCCCGCCGCCTGGGCGCGCTCTTCGAGAACCTCGAGCTGTGAGACCAGCTTCCGCTGCTGGCGGGCCTGTTCGGTGATGGGGTTCCGGGGCCGGCGCTCCACAGGGGGTTCCAGCCCATCCTCGAGTGCCCTGCGGATGCGTGTGATGGACAGGCACTTCGAGGCCGCTCTCCGGGCTTGCACCAGCGCCTGTGTTCGCCTGGCCGGCCCCGCCCGGAGCAGGGGCACGAGGGCGGTCACGGGGAGCCTCTCGGCCAGGTCGGGGCCCAGCCAGGTTCCCGACTGGCTCGCCACGGCGACCGCCAGGATGCGGACCAATGCCTTGCGCAGCCTGGCCACCTCGTCACAGATGTCGGCGGCCACGTCACCAGCGGCGCCAGCGCGTTCGAGCAGCGCAGCCCGAAGCTCGCACAGCACCGGCTTCACGATTCTGTCGGACAGCGTCTGGAAGCTCGCGTCGTCTTCACCGTCCGCCAGGACCACCCACCGACGCATGATGATCCGCAGCACCACCATGTGCATGGCAGGAGGGAGGTCCAGCAGGGCGAGGGCAGCCTGTGTAGCGAGGACCGCGCACTCGCTGTCTTCGTCGACGAGTTCTTCGGTACCTACCAGCAGGGGTACGCGACCCTCGCTCAGCGCGAATGCCTGGAGCAGCATCGCGGGCGACACTCCGATCGCAACGGACTGCTCGTGCAGCCAGTCCTTTCCCCCGTGAGATCCCTTGGACGTCTGCTCGTGGCGGCCCTTGGCCCGGATGAGCCACGCGAGCCCAGCCAGCACCCACAGCTGGAACAACCAGGCCCAGCGGTCCTGGCAGCACACGGGCAGCAACGCTGCAGCCTCGAGATCTTCCCTCATGGTTCCCTCCCCAATGAGCGCGAGCCCGCACGTCGCCACATGGCCGTACGGTGCTTTCACCAACTGCTATCGAGGGTAGCCCGCAATAGGGGGGGTGTCCATAGTGTCGATAAGTAAAGTGGATAATGGCGTCGCCGACCTTGTTGCCGAAGGAACACCTGGACGAATGGGCGAGGTGAGTTTCGTACGACACACGAATCCAGGTGGTTCTGGATCGGCTCTGGACCGACCCTGTGGACCGCCGATTCCAGAGGTTCTCAGCGTGTTGGACGATACAACCTTCTGGACCGCCACACCGCGATCCTGTGCACAAGGCTCCAGGGGTCAGGGTGCTCCCCCGACCTGCTCGTGAGCACCCGTTCCTCCCGCCCGAGTCCCGCCACCGCCCGTCTCGGCCACCGGAGATGGCGGCCGAGCCTGACGTGAGCATGGTGGCCTGTTGCCATCTTCGAGGCCGACTGAAACTCGGGCCTTTCGTCGTTCCTGGTTGCGTCCACCGCGATGTCCCGCCACCACGGTCGCGGCTCGCGCCCTCGCCCGAGCACGACCCTGCTCCCTCGAACCCACGTGGGTCACACGCACCACGCGGCCATCTCCGAACCGAAACACCAATCCTTCCGCTTCCCGCTCGATGCCCAGCAACCCGTCGTGGACCAACTGATGATGGGTGCAACAGACGGTGAGCAGGTTGCCCTCTGAGTGACCGCCTCCGTTTCTCCGGTAGTCCAAGTGGTGGATGTCCAGCCACAGCCGGTTGTTGCAGCCTGGCACCTGGCAACGATGACGGTCGCGATGCAGCACGGCTCGGCGCGTGGCGGGTGGGATGGTGCGCGTGACGTGCCCCCTCGTGGGCCCATGTCGCATCTCCAGGATCTCAGCGTCACAGCAGGCCTGACCCACGTGGGTTTCTGAGACCTCAGCTTCAGGTGCTGCGGTACGACCACAGCTTGGGCAGTGCTCGATCACCATGCGGAAGCGCTCGCCCGTGGGGGCCTCGGTGCTGTCCAACTCGTCCAGCACCCGGGTGGCCACCTGGGCCAGCAGGGCGCCGTCTCCCACCTCGTCTTGCGACACACCCGCTGCCGCTCGGACGGCTGCGAGCAGGGTCCGGACCTGCTCAGCCTCCACCGGCTCCATGGAGAAGCTCAACCGCACAGGCCCGGCCTCCTTGACCTCGTCCCCGCTGGGAGGCTCACCCGGACGGTGTGCGGCCACCGCGCGCTCCAGATCGCGGCTGGTGGACTGGCAGGCCAGCTCCACCCATGCCGCCTCGACCTCGGGGGTGACCACGGCCAGCAGCTCGCGAGCCTTGGTCCAGCACAGCGCGCCCGAAGCAAGGGCCTGGTCCATCACCGGCAGGTCCGGCAAGGCGCGCCCAATGCGGACGAGCCCACGGGTCTTGCGGGGCTCGAGGGACAGCTTCACCTCGGCATACTGGCGCACGTTGGCGTAGCCCAGGTCCAGGAAGTGC
>CAYZVO010000362.1:0-3822 GCA_964481655.1 uncultured Enterobacterales bacterium
CCATGGGGGGCGGCCCCTCCTGGATGGGCGTCTACGGCGACTACCTGCGCCACGACGGCGGCAACCCGGGCACCTTCACCGTGCTGCTCAACCAGGACTACATGGGCCTGCACGCCGATGTGGTCTACAAGATCGACGACGGCGAGTGGCAGCGGGAGTCCATGGGCTGGTCCGGCCACGTCGGCGGCAACTCGCTGTGGCGGTTCGAGCCCATCGACGCCTTCGACGCAGGCTCCACCGTGACCTGGTTTTTCCACGGCTACGACGACTGGGGGGCGGAGATCTGGGACAGCGCGGACGGCGCCAACTACAGCATGGTCGTCGCCAGCGACGACCCCAGCGAGCTGGCCGCGTCCTCGGCCTTGCCCGACGGCGCGGATCTGAACCAGGACCTGCAGGTCATCTTCACCCCCGACGAGCCGGCCCTGGAGCTCGAGCTCGAGCTGATCGACCAGGTCCAGCAGGCCTGCATCGACGCCGGCTGCAGCTACGCTGAGGGCGCGAACCCCTTCACCATCCGCTACGCCGTCTACAACCTCACCCACGACGACATCGCCGATGCCCTGGTGGGCGCCCACGACGCCGGCGTGGACGTGCAGGTCATCGTCGAGGCCGACAAGATCGACCTGTCCGACAGCGGCTCCGCCTACAGCATCCTGTCCGACGGCGGCTTCGAGGTCGTGGAGGACCACGAGACCCTCGACGCCAGCACCACCGTCAGCGCCGATCTTGTGGGCATCGACAACTACGGTCTGATGCACCTCAAGGCCCGCATGTTCGCCACCCCGGACTGGGAGGCCATGCTCACCGGCAGCCACAACCCCCAGTACTCGGCCATGGACAACGACGAGACCCTGCACCTGGTGCGGGATCAGGACGTCATCGACAGCTACGCCGACGCCATCGACACCATCCTGGCCGATGACGATCTCGAGAACAGCTGGGACGACAGCGCCGCCGTCAACGTGCTGTTCACCCCGGCGGTCTCCGGCGTGCGCGCGGGAACCCGAATCCTCGAGTGGCTCGAGGACGAGGATGAGCAGATCCTGCTGTCGGTCTTCGCCTTGCGCGACATCACCGCCGAGGACGTGGACGACTCCCTGGTGGAGATCCTGGGCGCCAAGGTGGCCGAGGGTGTGCCCGTCTACGTCATCACGGACCGCAAGATGTCCGACGGCATCAACGCCGACGGGTCCTACTGGTTCAGCGACGACGACACCGAGCAGGACCTGCGGGACGCGGGCGTGACCGTCTTCGAGGTGATGAACCTCGAGAGCGACTACACCGCCATGCACAGCAAGACGGCCATCCTCGGTCGCACGGACCTGCGCATCATCACCGACGCCTCCAACTGGAGCTACTCGGGCCTGGGCTCGTCGAGCGACCTGGCTCGGAACGTCGAGAGCGTGCTGTTCATCGACTCCGAGGAACTCGACGGCGGGCGCACAGGCCGCCGCTATCTCGCCTGGTGGCTGTCGGTGCTGGCCCGCTACGAGCACCAGGACACCGGCGAGAGCATCGGCTACGACGACGTCTTCGCGACCCTGTCGGCGCGCGCGACCTGGCCCACCGTCGAGGTGGGCATCGAGGCCCACGAAGGCTGGACCTCCTGGGGCGAGGTCGTCTCGGTGCGCGGCGGCGCCGCGGAGCTGGGCGCCTGGGGCCCGGGGCTCGAGCTCGAGGCGACCGACTACCCCAGCTGGTCCACCACCAGCTCGGTGGAGCTGCCCATCGGCTCCTGCTTCGGCTGGAAGCTCGTGGCGGGGATGCCGGGGGCGGAGACCGTGCGCTGGGAAGCTGGCGACGATCGCTGGCTCTGCGCGGGTACGGCTCCGCTGCTTGCACAGGACGAGCTCGATCTGAGCGTCAGCTGGAGCTGGTAGCGGGGCCTGAGGGCTGTGTATGAGCTGGGAGAATTATAAGAATAAACACTCCCACCACTGTGCGTTTGAGGATAGCGGGCGTTGTTCGCGGTAAATAGAGAATTGTAGAAAAATGTAAGGAACCTGTCCGGTGCACAACCGATGAGGAGAGTGAGCAGCGAGCGCTCACACGATTCCGACCCCCTCCCGGCGAGCACCCCATGGAAGCTTGGAACAACTCCACGATGGGCCAGTCCATCTGGGCAGGCCTCGAGAGCTACAGCGACGCGACCTCGCTGGCCCGCAACAGCGCGCAGCTACAGCGGGTCCAACAGCGGGGCTTGACCCCGTCCATCGCGGTGGCGGCCCGGCTACT
Organism: uncultured Enterobacterales bacterium; assembly: GCA_964481655.1. Classification (GTDB taxonomy): domain Bacteria; phylum Myxococcota_A; class UBA796; order UBA796; family JAFGLY01; genus CALDOK01. Next base: position 2,239 of record CAYZVO010000362.1, read on the forward strand.
GCGGGCACTCGAGGACCCGGACTTCAGCGTCCGTGAGGTCGCCGCGGTCATCGAGAGCGATCCGGGCCTGACGGTGAAGGTGCTTGGCCTGGCCAACAGCCCGATGTTCGCGCGGCCGGTCCCCTGTCGGGATGTGCGCCACGCGGTGTCGTTGCTGGGCGCGCGCACCATGGGTGAGCTGGCAGCCGTCGCGGCGGCCTCGGAGCTGTGGGGCCGAGCCGGCGTGGAGAGCGCCCTGAGAGGGCACGCTGTGTCCACCGCCTGCGTCGCCAGAGAGCTGGCGGAGATGATCGGACGCTCCACCTCGGACGTGTTCCTCGCCGCGCTGCTGCGCGACCTCGGCAAGCTGGTGCTGCTGCAGGGAGCGGGGGACGAGCGCTACGGCATCGAGGGGCACGCCTACGCCAAGATGCTCGAGCGACGGGGCCGCAAGGCCGGCGGGACCCACCTGGCCGAACAGGCCGCCCTGGGCTTCGACCACGCCGCCATGGGCCGGGCGGCCCTGCAGGGCTGGAACATCCCCGAGCCCATCCCGTCGGTGGTGGGCTGGCACCACGACCTGGATCGAGCTCGACAGGAGGGAGGGCGTGTCGCAGAGCTGGTCTCGCTGCTGCGCCTCGCCGACGCCCTGTCCCACGCCTTCGAGGGGCCCCGGCTGGATGAGCGGGCGGTGGTCTCCATGCTGCGCGAGCCGGCCGCCATGGCCGCACTGGGCCTCACGCCCGACCAGCTGGCCTCGATGATCCCGCAGCTGGAGTACGCCCACGCGAGCACCTCGGGCTTGCTGGACTAGCCTCGATCCTCCTGGCAGGCGGCCCTAACGCCGCCGTCGCGCTGCCAGGCCCAGCAGGCCGAGCAGCCAGATGGCTCCCGCGCCGCCAGCCGCGCTGCTGCAGTCGCAGCCCCCGCCGCCCTTGAAGAAGCCGTCGTCGTCCGACCAGGGGCCGGTGTCCACGGGGGTGCCCGAGTCGGCGCCGGAGTCGCCGGGTTCGTCGGTGTCCTCCGGTGTGTCGGTGTCCTCGATGGGCTCGCAGTCGTCGTCGTACTCGCCGTTGCCAGGCCAGACATCGGCATCGGTGTCGTCGCAGTCCTCGTCCACGTCGTAGCCGTCGCCGTCCTGGTCGTCATCGTTGCCGTCGCAGTCCTGGTCCACGCCGTCGTACCAGACCTCGGCGGCGTCGGGGTTGACGCCGGCGTCGCCGTCATCGCAGTCCGTGCCGCCCCAGGCCTCGTCGTCGAAGCCGTCGCCATCGGCGTCGTAGTCCGAGCCCTCGCTGCAGTCCTGGTCCACGCCGTCGTACCAGATCTCGGTCGCGCCGGGGTTGATGGAGGCGTCGCCGTCGTCGCAGTCGTCGCAGGAGGAATACCCCGCGCCGGCCGGGTCCAGCTACACGTCGTACTCGTCGGCGTCGTCGCAGTCGTTGATCACGCCGTCGTAGGGATCGTCGGGGGCGCCCGGGTAGGTGGTCTCGTCGCTGTCGTCGCAGTCGTCGCCGCCGTAGCTGGCGCTGGCGTAGCCGTTGCCGTCCCGCACGTAGTCCGACGCGCCGTCGCAGTCGGAGTCCACGCCGGGGTACCAGGTCT
>CAYZVO010000363.1:0-3816 GCA_964481655.1 uncultured Enterobacterales bacterium
CCCCCCCCGCGCGCCGCCGCCCTCCCCCCACCCCCCCCCCCGTCCCGAGCCGCCCACCGAGCCCGCCGCGGACTGGGCCGAGGACCTGGCGGCCCTGCTCGCGGAGTTGTCCTGCACCACCAGCGCCCACGACGAGATGGCCGCGGTCCAGCGAGCTGCCAGCGCCTCGTTCACCCGCTGGCCCCACTACCCCCGGTCCGTCCAGCGCGCCCTGGTGGGCAACCTGGCCTGCCGGCTGCGACACCTGCAGGATCATCTCGGGGTCACGGGCAGCAGCCTGGACTCGGCCTTCCGCAGCCTCACGCGCTTCTCGAAGTCGTTCCAGCCCGGATGGGTCAACGGCCTCACCCGCGGGCGAGGCCCCGCCGCGGCCAGCTGGTACGAGGAAGCGCGGGTGTGGTGGGATCAGCTCTCCCTGTCCGCCGCGGGCGCCGCGGAGGATCCCGCCAGCGCGGGCACCGCCACCCAGGCTGCAGACCGCGACGAGGCCCTCGACTGCGTACGCGGCTGGCTGTCCGAGTGGCGCGAGGCCCCGGACGTCGCCAAGCCCATGTGCCTCGACAAGACCCTGGCGGCCATCCAGTCGGCCCTCGAGGCCGGCGTGCCCCACACCGACTCCGACCTGTGCCGCCTGGCCGACGAGATCTACGATCACCTCGAGCTGTCCCGCTTCCGACGCCTGCGCCAGGGCATCCGCGACCTCGAGCTCGCCCAGCGCGAGGACCAGGGCATGGAGCCGGCAGAAGCGGTCCCGTCGGACTGGCCCTGGTGGAGCCACACCGTGGGTCGGCGGGCCCTGCTGCTCGGTCCCGAGCTGGACACCGAGCGGCTGCCGCAGGTGGAGAGCTCCTTCGGCCTGGCCGAGCTGCGCTACCGGCGCATCGAGCCCGGCGACGGGGTCCCGGACGAGCTCGAGCGGGTGCTGAGAAGCGGCGGCATCGATCTGGTCATGCTGGTGGGGGAGCACGCCGGCCAGCTCCACGTGCGCGCCGCGATCCGATCCTGCCAGGTGCGGGGTCTGCCCTGGATCCACGTGGACCGCACCCTGGGGGTGACCCGGGTCCGGATGGCCATCGAGCGCTTCCTGCAGCCCGACCCGCGCGCCGACGGGGGCGCTCCCTGAGGTCCAAGGTGCAACGCGGAGGATGATCATCGGCAGGCTGCGCGGGGTTAGCCGCGGCCGCCGGGGACAGAAACCTGCGATCAGTCACGTTTCAAGGGCGTGATCGGGAAATGTACGCCAGCGCTTGCGCGCGTTGACACGGTTTGTTGGGGGCCCTAAGTCAACCGCCTTCCGCTCATAGCGGTGTTTTCCCCCCTGGAGGTTCCATGTCCACCATGAAGTGCATCACCAAGGTCGCTCCCGAGCACGGCGGCCTGGCGTTCGAGGATCGTCCCATTCCCGAGCCCGGGATGGGCGAGGTGCTCATCAAGAACAAGGCCACCGCCATCTGCGGCACCGACCTGCACATCTACCAGTGGGATGCGTGGTCCCAGGGCCGCGTCAAGCTGCCCTGCGTCATCGGCCACGAGTTCGCGGGCGAGGTCATCGCGGTGGGCCCCGGCGTGCGCCACGTCAAGGTCGGCGACAACGTCACCGGCGAAGGCCACATCACCTGCGGCTTCTGCCGCAACTGCCGCATGGGCGACGGCCACGTCTGCGAGTCCTGGAAGGGCATCGGCTACGACATGGACGGCTGCTTCGCCGAGTACGTGGTCCACCCCGAGCAGAACATCTGGCTCAACGACAAGAACCTCCCCTGGGAGCTGGGCTCCATCCAGGATCCCCTGGGCAACGCCATCCACACCGTCTTCGCCGCCGACTGCGTCGGCCAGAAGGTCGCCATCTACGGCGTGGGCCCCATCGGCATGATGGCCGTGGCCGTCTGCCGGGCCATCGGCGCGGCCGAGGTCTTCGCCGTCGGTCGCCGCAACCAGTACCGCCTGGACAAGGCCACCGAGTGCGGCGCCCACCACACCATCCGCGGCGTGGACACCGACCCGGTCGAGTACATCATGGACCACACCAACGGAAAGGGCGTGGACGTGGTGCTCGAGCTCTCCGGCAACCCCGTGGCGTTCCAGAACGGCATGGACTGCCTCCGCATGGGCGGCGACATCGTCCTGCTGGGCACCGGCAACAAGCCCATCTCCGTGGACATGGCCAAGGACGTCGTGTTCCGCTCCCGCCACATCCACGGCGTGACCGGCCGCAAGCTCTGGCACACCTGGTACAAGATGCAGGGCCTGTTCGCGTCGGGGAACCTCAACCTCGATCCGGTCATCACCCACCGCTTCCCCTTCGCCGAGTACGAGAAGGGTTTCCAGCTGATGGAGACCGGCAACTGCGGCAAGGTCGTCTTGGATTTCTAGGCTTCTTTCTTTCCTTTTTTCCTCTCAATCTCAACCGACAACACGGGAGAAACCCATGTTCGGCGACAAGATCAAGACCCACCTCCAGGGCGAGCTCAAGGACATCCACGAGGCCGGCCTCCACAAGGCCGAGCGCATCATCGTCACCCCCCAGGCCACGGCCATCAAGGTCGACACGGGCGCGGAAGTCCTGAACTTCTGTGCCAACAACTACCTGGGCCTCGCCAACGACCCGCGCCTCGTCCAGGCCGCCCACGACACCCTCGACAAGTACGCCTTCGGCATGTCCTCCGTGCGCTTCATCTGCGGCACCCTGGACATCCACAAGCAGCTCGAGAAGAAGATCGCCGCGTTCCTCGGCACCGAAGACGCCATCCTCTACTCCTCCTGCTTCGACGCCAACGCTGGCCTCTTCGAGACCATCCTCAAGAAGGAAGACGCCATCATCAGCGACAGCCTGAACCACGCCTCGATCATCGACGGCGTCCGGCTGTGCAAGGCCATGCGCTATCGCTACGCCAACAACGACATGGCCGAGCTCGAGAAGTGCCTCCAGAAGGCCGACGCCGACGGCGCCCGCCACAAGCTGATCGTCACCGACGGCGTCTTCTCCATGGACGGCATCATCGCCAACCTCGCCGGCATCTGCGACCTGGCCGACAAGTACGACGCCCTGGTCATGGTCGACGACTCCCACGCCACCGGCTTCGTCGGCAAGACCGGCCGCGGCTCCCACGAGCACAACGACGTCATCGGCCGCATCGACATCATCACCACCACCTTCGGCAAGGCCCTCGGCGGCGCCTCCGGTGGCGTGACCGCCGCCCGCAAGGAGATCGTGGAGATGCTGCGGGAGCGCAGCCGCCCCTACCTGTTCTCCAACACCCTGGCCCCCGTGGTCACCGGCACCACCCTGGCCGTCGTCAACCTGCTCACCGAGTCCACCGAGCTGGTCGACAAGCTGCAGGGCAACGCCAACCGCTTCCGCGAGGGCATGGAAGCCGCGGGCTTCACCTGCGCGGGTGCTGGCCACGCCATCGTCCCCGTCATGCTCGGCGACGCGCGCCTGGCCTCCGAGATGGCGGATGCGCTGCTCGAGAAGGGCATCTACGTGATCGGCTTCAGCTTCCCCGTGGTCCCGCGTGGCCAGGCCCGCATCCGCGTGCAGCTGTCCGCCGCCCACAGCTTCGAGCAGATCGACCGCACCATCGCCGCCTTCACCGAGGTCGGCAAGGCGTTCGGCGTGATCTAGCTCCGAGAGCCTCGACGCCTACGGCCCCGCTTCGGCGGGGCCGTCGTGCTTCAGGGGCTCGGCCGTTCTTCGAGGGGCGCCCTGAAGCCAAAAAGCCCCGACCCATGAGGGTCGGGGCTGGATGGCGCGCCGTGGAGGAGTCGAACCCCCAACCTCCTGATCCGTAGTCAGGTGCTCTATCCAATTGAGCT
>CAYZVO010000364.1:0-3815 GCA_964481655.1 uncultured Enterobacterales bacterium
TCTACACCCACGTCGCCCGGGAGCGGCTGCGCCGCATCCACGCCGACCATCATCCCCGGGGGGATGACTGATGCTGTCTGGGGTAGCCCTCCTGCCAGCCCCGATCCTCGAAGACGGGATGGATGTGAAGCGCGTGTCGGACCGAAGCTGGGCAGGAGGGGTGGAGTTGTTGGTCGAAGCAGGCGCTCGCGTGCCAGCCTCATCACGAGTGTAGGCCCGATGGAGGGCTGCGCCTATCAGGGCTAGTCCTGAAATCCGGGGGGGTGAACCCTGATGTTTCGGGGAGAGAATGGATATGAATCAAATTTACCATAATATCCCTTATCGGATCATTTCTCGATTCCCCCACTCCCGTCCATGTCCCCGCCGAAGTATACTGTCGCCCATGCGTGCCCCCTTCATCCTGTTGTTGTCCGCGTTCGCCTGCAATCCCGTCGGCGAGGTCTATTCCGTGCGTCGGGCCGAGCTGCAGCTGGTCGGCTGTGAAGACACGGGCGCCTGCGACGACCTGTTGGTCCCGGATGTCCCCTTCGAGCGCGAAGAGTCCGTGGACTTCGAGATCATCAACGGCGGCGAGCGCGCCTTGAGCGTCGAGCTGACCCTCGACCATCCCGACTTCAGCATCGAGCCCAGCGTCGGGAACGTCTCCGCGGCCGGCACCGCATCCTTCACCGTGACCTACGCCCCCACCGGCATCGACGAGCAGACCGCGGTCCTCACCATCAGCCACAACGCCGGCGGCCCCCCCATCGAGCTGACCGTCACCGGCACCACGGACCCCGACGCCGACGACGACGGCTACCGTCACCTCTCCGCACCCGGCGGCGACGACTGCAACGACTTCAACGCCCAGGTCAACCCCGGCGTCGAAGAGACCTGGTACGACGGCATCGACTCCGACTGCGACGGCGCCAGCGACTACGACCAGGACGGCGATGGCCAGGACATCCACACCCGGCCCGACGGCGAGGACTGCGACGACGAGAACCCGCGCATCTACCTCGGCGCGCCGGACCCTCCCGACGACGACATCGATCAGGACTGCGACGGCGAGGACGGCTGACGGTCCAGCCGGCCAGGATCAGTCAGCGGATCCGAAGGGCGCGGTCCAGGGCGGCTCGGTGAGTTCATCCACCACCTGAGGGTCCGCGGGGACCACCAGAGAGAGGATGTTGCCGGCGTTGGTGATGAACACCACCTGGCGCCCGTCGACCACGGGAGCGACGGAGATGCCGTTGATCAGGAAGCCGTCGTCGTAGGTCCAGCGGGTCTCCCCCGACTCGCGGTCCACCAGCCACATCCCGCCATCGGATGAGGCCACCAGCAGGCCCGAGGCGGTGAACTGAGGCTCGGTGAGGGCCCCGGAGGTGTCGCTGTCCCACTCCCAGAGCACGGCCCCGTTGACCGCGTCGATGGAGCGGAGCTTGCCGTCCGAGCCAGGCACGAACAGGGTGCGGCCATCGGCCACCGGGGCCGAGGCGATGCCGAAGTCCAGGGACCAGCGCACGTTCTGAGTCGCGATGTCGATGGCCTGGAAGGGGGCGGAGAACCCACCGGCGAAGACGTCCTGGTCTGCGGCGAGGGGTTCGCCGATGAGGTCGGGGTAGCGCCCCTCCCCTACCCTCACCTTCCAGGCGACCTCGCCGTTGTCCTGGGACAGCGCCACGAGGCTGCCGTCGTGGAACCCGGCCAACACCAGCTCCCCGGACACCACCGGGGCCGGCGCGCCGTAGAGCTCGAGCTCGGACTCGCGGCTGCGATCGCCGGGGTGCTTGTACAACCAGCGGCTCTCACCCACGTCGAGGGACAGGGCGTGCAGGGTGCCGTCCAGGGCGCTGACGTAGACGGTGTCGCCGACCACCAGGGGGCTCGACAGCACCGGCGCACCCGCGTAGTGCCGCCACAGCTGCTCGCCCTCGAGGCTGTAGCGCCAGGTGTAGCCGGCGCCATCGGAGAACACGAGGGTGTCGTCGATCCGCACGGGCTCGGACATGACCGGCGCCCCCGCCTCGAAGGACCCCGCCACGCTGCCGTCATCACGACGGAGCATCCACAGGGCCTCGGCGCCGGCGGAGCCGACGTACAGGAGGTGGTCGTGGAACAGCGGCCGGCCGAGCTCCGAGTTGGTCGCGGCGCTGACGGGCTCGCCTGGGAGCCCCCGCGTCCACTGCGTGACCGGCGGGCGCGTGATGGCGCCGCTGTAGTCCATGCCGACCACATCCACCGGGCCAGGCTCGCCCAGCATCGGCGCGGCCGCGCCGAGCAGGAGGCAGCTGATCCAGAGGGTCATCAGGAGCCCGCGCCAGCGGCCTCGGTCTCGAGCATCTGAACCTGCTCGAGCCGGGGAGAGGTGTCGAAGCGCGCGCGGAACTCGGCGGCCAGCCGCTGGATGGGCTCCGGCTTGCCGGCGTCGAGGTGCATGGTCATCAGGTCGAGCAGGGCCTGCTCCGCCAGGTAGCCCCTCTGGTCGCTGGCCAGCTCGCGATACACCGCCTCGGCCTCGTCGAAACGGTCGGCGTGCCGATGGATGGCCGCCAGACGGTTCCCGGCGGCGTAGGTGTAGATGCCACCGGCGTCGGCGTCGAAGGCTTGCTGGTAGGCCACCAGGGCGCGCTCGTCGTTGCCTGCGCGGGACCAGGTGTTGGCAGCCCTGAGCCACGCCTCGGCGGCCGCGAGCCGGTTTGTTTCGGCGGCGACGGCCTCGAAGCCTTCGGCCGCCTTCTCGAGGGCGGTGACGTGCTCGGCATCGTCGAGATCATCGAGCGGGGCGAGGCCGTACTGGGCCAGGGGATCGGTCTCGGGCATCGAACGCTCGACCGCGGCCATGGCCGCCGAGCCGTCCCGCTGCTGATCGCGCAGGCAGGTGGCGGTCTGTCCGACGATGAGGGTGAGCAACAGGACGGTGCCGATGCCGGCCAGTCCCTGCTTCCAGTAGCCATAGACCCAATGGGCCAGCTGCATCTGGACCTTGAAGAAGAGATCCGCTTCCTGGTCTGCTGGCGTGATGGGCGCGCCGGGCTGTTCGTTGGCCACGTTGCCTCCAAGTCTCTCGAACTGCTCTGGACACCCCTGGACGCGGGGTATTCCGGGAATCGCCCCCTAGCGTCCCTCCCGCGATTCGTCCAGGTCTGGACAGCGTCTGAGCGCGTTGCTTAGCGGCGCCCGAGGTCGATGGAGATGCCGATGCCCTGGACGTCGAACTTGACGTCGCGCTCGAGGGTGAAGGCCTCGCCTTCGGCCGGCTGCACGAAGAAGGTGTGCTTGCCCTCGGTCAGCTCGACCTTGACGGGCAGCTCGCCGACGTACTGGTTGTCGATGTACACCTTGGCACCGATGAGATCATCGGCCCAGAGGGTCACGTAGCCGGAGACCGGCGCCTGGGACTCGAGCTGGACGGTGCCCAGATCGGCGGCCTGGCCGGCCTGGACGTTGGCCACCTTGGACACGGAGCTGTAGCCATCGAGCTCGATGCGCACCATGTGGCTGCCTTCCGCGAGCTCCTTGCCGACCAGCGGGGTGCGGCCGACCATCTGGTTGCCCACATAGACCATCGCGCCCATGGGGTTCGAGCGGATGGTGAGGCTGCCCTGGGTGGCGGTGTTCTGGTTGCCACCACCGCTGCCCCAGATGTCGCGGCCGCCACCATCGGTGGTGGTGGTGCTGCCGCCGTCTCCGGCGCTGCCCCACGGGGAGCCCTGGTCGCCGCCACCGGAGGTGGGCTCCGGTTCGGTGGGCTCGGGCTGGGTGGGACGGGTCGGGGTGGGCCGGGTCTGGGTCGGGCGGGTCTGGGTCGGGCGGGGCTCGGTGGGCTGGAC
>CAYZVO010000365.1:0-3798 GCA_964481655.1 uncultured Enterobacterales bacterium
CCCCCCCCCCCCCCCCCCCCCCCCCCCCCCCCCCCCCCCCCCGCCCCCGCGCCGCCCCCCCCCCCCCCCCCCCCCCCCCCCCCGGGCAAGCCCCCCCATTCTCCCCTCTCCCCCAGCGGAGAAGGTCGGGTACCCTCCCATTTCTCCCCTCTCCCCCCCGGGGAGAGGGGTCGGGGGAGAGGGGCCTAGGGCTGCACCCGCTGGATGGCCGAGATGATCGCGTCGCGCCGCGGGCGAGGTGGCCACCTTCGCCGCGCGGCCTCGACGATCACCAGCTCCTTACCTGCCGGGAACACCGCCAGCAGGTAGCTGTAGTCGTCGGTGCCGAAGGGCGCGGTGAGCTCGAGCAGGGCACCGGCGGTGCCCTTGGCCTCGATCTCACCCTCGCTGTGCACGTCGTAGCCGGCCTCGACCATGCGCTTGGTCATGGCCTCCTTCCAGAAGGCCAGATCCGCCTCGGGCTCGTGCTCGGCGGCGCGCACCCGGAAGACCACACCGTCGGGGCTGACGGCCCGGAACGCCTTCTTGGCCTTGTACGGTGCGAAGCCCTCGGGGGGGACCTGCAGCCAGGTGGTGGTCTTGCCGCGGGTGTCCAGCCACTGAAACTCGCCCACCAGGTCCACCAGGTTCAGGGTGTTGAGCCAGGCGAAGCTCGAGGACCCATCGCGAGCGGGGGCGGCCCGATCCCGGAACTCGAACCAGACGGACACGGTGCCGTAGCCGACCTGGTCCTCGAGGTAGCGGATGCGGCCCTTGAGCTGCTCGATCTCGGCCACCAGCCGGGCGACCTCGCGCTCCACGGTGACCACCGACTTGGCCGAGGCAGCCTCGAGCACCAGCATGTACTGCTCGAGCATCTCGGTGCGGGTGGCCAGGCGGGCGCGGGCCTGGGACAGCTCCTGGCTGTGATCGTAGCGGGCGATCTGGCGATCGGTGAGCACGCCCAGCTCGGCGCTGAAGTCCATCAGGTGCTCGACCTGAGCCGAAGGGATCCGCAGGGTGAGGTGATCCTCGTGCAGCTGGCTGAACCAGCCGCCCAGCTCACGGGCCTCGGCGATGACCGCGGCGGCGGCCTCGTCGCGCTGGGCGACCTTGACGGTGATGCTGCCGCTGACGACCTCTTCGGCGGCCACGGCGGGGGTGGACAGGCCCAGCGCGAGCAGGGCGATGAGGGAGAGGGACGCGCGCATCAGCCTGCCCTCCCCTGCTCGGAGGTGGGTGCCTGGGTGACCCCCGGGGAGGCCTCCACGGCTTTGCGGACCAGGGCGCCGTAGCGCTCTTCCTGGGCCTGGGAGGGGTAGTAGACCTCGACCAGCTGCAGCCACTTGCCCTCGGCGGCGACGGCCACGACGTAGACGTAGGGATCGTCATCGCCCTGGACCATGCGCAGCACGGCGTACTCGCCCCAGTCCTCGCGGGTGATCGAGGTGAACTCGGGCTCCATGCGCTGCTGCAGGGCCTCGAACCAGAACTCGGTGTCGCCCACCGGATCATTGAGCAGCTTGCCGCTGCGGAGCACGGCGCCATCGGCGCTCTCGGCCACGAAGCGCTTCTTGACGTCCAGGGCCACGAAGCCCTCGGGCGCCTCGAGCTTCAGCAGCTTGCCCGCGGCCACCACGTCCTGGCGGAAGGGGGAGAGGCGCTGGATCCAGCCCAGGCCCCAGGGCTCGTCCCTGTGGGAGCCCTGACCCACGGCCTGCCGCGGCACGGCCTCGATGGTGATGCGGGAGAAGCTGGCCAGGGTCGCCAGCAGCTCCACCTGGCTCTTCAGCAGGTCGATCTGCTCGGTGAGCCGCGCGATCTCCCGCAGCAGCTGGAGCTTCTCGTTCTCCTCGGTGGCCTTGGCCAGCAGCTCCTGCAGCCGGGTGCGGGTGGTCTCGGCGGTGCGCAGGCGCAGCTCGGTGCTGGTGAACTGCTCGGTGATGTCGGTGGCGGTGATGCTCTTGTCGAGCAGGTCACCCAGCTCGGTCAGCTGGGCGAAGCTGGCCTCGAAGCGGTCCACGGGCACCGCGACGGTGATGCTGCCGTGGGCCATGCGCTCGACCTTGCCGCCCACGTCTTCCGCGAGCTTGGCCGCGGCGTCCAGGGCGTCCTGGACCCGGGTGACCCGGACGCGCATCCAGCCGTCGTAGTGCACCATGCGCTTCGCCTTGGGCTGCTCCGTCGCCTGGTTGTCCCGGGGCTCCGGGCTGGGCTCGGGGGCGCCGTCCATCACGGCCGCGGGGGACGCGGGGGCGCTGCTCGAGCGCGAGCCGCTGGACTTGCGGGACTCACGCCGGGCGCGGGAGGGCGCGGCCTCGGCGAGGGCGACCTCGCCCCCGTAGTAGCCATCGTCATCGAAGTCGTCGGAGGCGTAGGCCTCTTGCGGCGCGTAGGCGTAGTCGCGCTTGGCCATGCAGCCGACCAGGACCAGCATGCCCAGGAGCAACAGAAGGAAGGACAGGACTCGGAAACGCACGGATTCACCTCCGCGCGAACCGTATCACTCCGCGCTGACCCAGGGCTCCATGGCGGCCCAGAACTGGTCGTGCCAGTACGCGTGGGCGTCGTCGTTGCCGTGGATGCCGTCGTCGGCCGCCCACTCCGGGTGCAGGGCGTTGGTGTCGGGGACGTCCACCACGTGCATGAAGTCCCGCTCGGCCGCCTGGGCCGCGACCACGGCGTTCTTGGCGCCGATCATGTCCGCTTCGTCGCTGCTGTAGCAGCCGCCGGGGCAGCTCTTGGGGCAGACGCACTCGGGGGGGATGGTCAGATCCCCGAACCAGATGGTGGCGCCCATGTCGCCCAGGGCGTCCAGCAGCACGGGGTAGCGCTCCTCCCAGGTCTCGGTGCTGGTGCGGGAGAAGTCCGTGAACGGCAGGAAGGTCACCACCTCGGGCTGGATGGTCTCGAGCTCGGGCAGCCGGCTGATGAAGTTCTCGATGGTGGCCCCGCCGCTGCCCATGTTGTGCAGGGCGAGACCGGGGTGGTGATCGGCCATGCTGGCGTGGAGCAGGGGCACGTAGGCGGTCGTGGCGGGGTCGCTGGCGCCCGCCCCCTGGGTGGAGGACGAGCCCAGGGCGACATAGGCGCTGAGATCGACGGGATCGGCGTCCGCGTCGCTGTCCGCGTCGGCGTCGGCGTCTGTGTCCGCGTCGCTGTCACCGTCGCTGTCACCGTCGGCGTCCGTGTCGCTGTCGGCATCCGTGTCGGTGTCCGTGTCGCCCTCGGGAGGCAGCTGGGTGTCGTCCTTGTCGGGGTCACCGCAGGCGACGAGGACGAGGGCGAGGACGAATGCGGGGACGCGTGCGGTCATGGGAACCTCCGATGCCAGCGGTATCATGGCCCCGGGTTCCCCGGGGCGGACAGGTTCTGGCACCACGGTGGCTAGGGTTCACAAGAAGCCCATGAGACCACCGCGCGCCATCCACCGTGCCCGCCAGCTCCGCAGGGACCAGACCCCTGCCGAGGGTGTGCTGTGGGGCCAGCTGCGGGCGAAGCGGCTGGGTGGCTCCAAGTGGCGCAGGCAATACGGGATCGACCCCTACATCGTGGACTTCTGCTGCACAAAGGCGAGGCTGGTGGTGGAGCTGGATGGGGCCGGGCACGACCACGAGGCGGCCCAGGATGAGGATGAGGCGAGGGACCGAAGGCTCGCAGCGAGCGGATGGAGGGTGCTCCGGTTCGAGAACCGGGAGGTGATGGACGAGCTCGAGGGGGTGTTGATCACCATCCAGGATGCCCTGGTTGACCGAGGCACGCTGCCCCCCTCCCCCAGCCCCTCCCCCCTGCGGGGAGAGGGGGGCTAGCATTGGATGC
>CAYZVO010000366.1:0-3794 GCA_964481655.1 uncultured Enterobacterales bacterium
TGTTGCCGAACAGCTCGGCCTCGGCCAGCTCGGATGGCAACGTCGAGCAGTTCAATGTGACGTATTCCCCTCTTCGGCCGCTGGCTTTGTGAACGAGCCGCGCGAACAGCTCCTTGCCCGTGCCGCGTTCTCCGCGGATCAACACCGGCGCGGGTGTGACCGCATACCGCCTCGTCCGGCGGAGCACGTCTCGCATGGCGGGCGAGTCGCCGACGATGCCGTGCCTTGTCCTCATCCGGCCGGCAGCGCCTGGTCTGGTGGGGCTCGATGCCAACGTCCAGTCCGTTCGGTCCTACGAGGTCTGGCGTGGCGAAAGTCCGTGGCAAATCCGACGAGATGCCACCGCAGCGGATAGGGGCCATGGAGGGCGGCCGAACGCAGGTATCCGGTGGTGCCTTCGGTGGCCCTGGTCGGTTGCCGCGCACGCTGTGGTGAGCGCGCGAATCTCCGCGGTGGTTGTCGGGTTGGGGTTACGAGCCTGTTCGAACTCGGTCCATGGATTCAAGAACGCGTCAGCAGTCACTGGCCTCCTTCCGCTGTCGCACCTCCAACTCTACCCCTACCGTCCATGGAACCCCTACAGAATTCGTTACCCGCACGGATTCCACATGCGGCAGGCGCCCGCACTGTGGGTTCCACGGCTTCCACAGATTCCACACGGTTCCACACAGTTCCACGCAGTTCCACGCGGATTCCACAGGGTGGCTTGTCAGCTGACAAGCCCGAGGGTAATGCGCTGGCTGGCCTGCACCCGATGGTGCTTCTTCCGCGGTAGCCTGACCCTAGATGCACCATGATGAACCGCCTGGACACCACAGCGGTTCAGGCAACGGTCGACAATCGACACAAAATGGCCCTCGCCCGGTCGTTCGGGCGCGACAAGCGCCTACTAGATCGGACGGGGGCTGCATTCTCCGGCGGTCCAGTCAGTGATGGGCCGCGCGGGCTCGGGGAGGCTGGTCAGGACCCTGGCGCTGGGGCGGAGTCCGTGGACGCCGCCCATCGGGCCGATTTGTCGTGAGCTCGCGAGACGCAAGCCGAGGTTGTTGTTGCGGTTGCCGGGGTCGTTGTTGTTGCGATTAGCGACCCGGGCGTTCCTGGGATTGTTGTTCCAGGAGCCGCCACGGTTGACCCGGTTGGAGCCTCTCTCTCCCCTCGCCAGCGTGACGATCGCACGCCATCGCTGCTGCGGTCAAACCCGGCCTCGGCGGTCCGCGTCGAGCCGTTCGAAGAACGACCGGCGGAGGCTCGTGGTGTCGGCCTGGACCGCCCAGCCCACCAGGCTGCATGCCGAGCGCAGCCGCGCCTCCTCGTCGATCTCTCCTGCCGTGAACGACGCCTCCAGCGCCCGGAACCGGGCCCGGAAGCGCCGCACACGGCTACCGTCCATCCGCAGCAACCGCGGCCAGACCCGGAATCCAAGGAACGGTACGCCGGTGTGGACCGGGGCGACGATCGAAGCCTCCTGTTTGACCTCCAGCCGCAGCTCAGAGGCCAGGAACGTCTCGACGCGGGCGGCGCGTTCGCGCACCGTCGACTTGTCTGGACCGAACAAGATCATGTCGTCCATGTAGCGCACCCAGCCGCGGATGCGGTGGGTCTCTTTGGTGAAGTGATCCAGGTGCCCCAGGTAGTAGTTAGCGAAGTGTTGGCTGGTAAGGTTGCCGATGGGCAGCCCGGTGCCCGGAATCCGCCCACCCGCGTCCACGATGACCTGGGACAGTTCGAGCGCGCGGCGGTCCTTGAACCGCCGCCGCAGGAGCCCGACCAACACGGCGTGGTCCACGTTCTCGAAGAAGTGGCGCACGTCCAACTTGCCGTACCACTTGAAACGCCGGGAGAGCTGCTGGACTCGCCGAACGGCCGCGTGGTTGCCTTTGCCCCGCCTACAGGCGTAGCTGTCGAAGATCGCGTAGCGCTCGAAGGTCGGCTCCATGGCCGCGCACAGCGCGTGGTGGACCACCCGGTCGCGGAACGCCGCCGCGCTGATCACCCGCGGCTTCGGATCGGTGATCACAAACGAGCGGAACGGTCGTGGCCGGTATCTGCCATCCAGCAGTTCGCGTTGCAGGGCGAGCACCTCGGGCTCCAGGTCCAGCAGGAACGACGCCACCGAGCGGCGCCGCCACAGTCCCCGCGCTGCCAGGTGCGCGGCCTGGCACAGCGACTCGAACCGCACGATCCGCTCGAACAGGTGGCCGACCCGCTTCGCCATGCCCGTTCACCGCCGGTCCAGGTCCTGCATCCAGCCGCCCAGCATCTGACCGGCCTCATCCAGGTTGCGCACCGCGTGCTCGAAGCCGCCCCGGTCCAGGTAGCGGCGGTCGCGGCATAGCCGCAGCAGGATCCGTAGGCGGGTCAGGGCCGAGTCTGCCTCGCGGAGGAAGGCCTTCTTGCTGCCGGCGGTGGCGTAGCGGGCTTCCACCAGCCGCTCCATCACGTCCAGGGCGAGGTTGTCGATGCGCGTGGTAAAGGTGAAACGGATGGACTTCGGGAACTTCTGCGTGCGGTCGAGCAGGTCGCCCAGTGTCCGCTCCCAGTGGACGAGTAGCGGGAGGTCGTCAGGGGGCACTGGTGTTCTCCACGGATCCTGGGGTATCTCCCGCGGTACCGTCCCCCTGGGCTGCTCCGGTGGGCTCCCCTGGCGAGCCCTCGACGCGCGGCGGTTGGCTCCTCACCAGCGCCAGGACCTCCTCGCCCAGATCTCGGGCGCGTCCTTCACCGATGCCCGGGATTTTCTCCAGCGACGGCAGGCCATGGGGCCGGCAGCGGGCGATGTCGGCCAGCTGGCGATTGGTGAACAGCACGTAGGCGGGCCGGCCCTCCCGCTTCGCCCGCTCGTTGCGCCAGTGACGCAGAGCGTCATAGAGGGGGCGGTCCTCTGCGGACAGGTCGGCGGTAGGGTCAGTCCGCGGTCCTTTTGTCCGGGTTCCGACACCCGCCTGCTCGGTCTCCCGGTAGCTCACCAGCAGAGCCCAGGTGGGGATACGTTCGTGGACGAAGAAGTGCTCGGAGACATCCAGGGCTTGCCGGTGCTGGAGGAACTCCTGCAGTTCGCGGTCGTCGAATCGTCCGGTCGCCGGGTCGAGTTGGAGGGTGAAGGTTCGGATTTTCATCGGTTCGCTGCGGCCATCCCAGGATGAGGAAGTGGTTGGCGTGTTGGGGGCTTTCGCATGCAATCGTTCGGAAAATCGCGCGACCAGGGCTGCGCCGGAGTGCGGGCCCCTACTGCGAGCGGCCTCGCTGCACGAACGCCCCCGTGGCCATCCAGCAAGCCTGCAGCCAGTGCTGTTCGGACTTCGTCAACGACAGGCCGTCCACCTCGCCGTTGACGACGGTATACACGGTCTCCCAACCCGCGTCACCCATCCTCAGCGTCGCGTCTCCCGTCCTGTGTTCGTACGTGTAGACAGCCTGCTCGCCGTACTCGTTGGCGAAGTAGCTGCTGTACTTACCCGGGGCGTCCCCGTCGGTGAGCGGTGGCTTTCCGTCGCTCTGCTGGCCCTTGGCAACGCCGTCGGCCAGCGCCCGCACCAGCCCGCCGGGCATGTCCATGTACCGCGCGAGCTGGGAGATCGGATCCTTTCCCTTGTCGACCTGGGCGCGCCGCCACGACGCGGTCAACAGCCGGGCGAGCTCCGTGTGCAGGGCCTCGTGGAGATCGGCCTCGGGCGGGATGAAATCCTGCTCCTCGGCCTCGTCTCGGGACTGGAACGCCTCAAGCATTGCCTGCAGGACCGGGAACGCCTTGTCCAGGATCGCCTCGGCCGTGTCGCCGCCTTCCTCTCCATTGG
>CAYZVO010000367.1:0-3646 GCA_964481655.1 uncultured Enterobacterales bacterium
CCCTACGATGCCGACAGCAAGCGCCGTGCCAGATCCGGGCCGACGATTATGGACGTGGCGGGGCTGGCGACCGGCGCCCTCTCCTCCCGTATGCTGTCCCCGGAGCGTTCCCGGGAACTGACACCATGAACCACGCAGAGCTGGCCGCGCGCTTCCTGCTGCAGGGGTGGTCCCGCAGGCTCACGGGCCAGGGGCCCATCTTCACCACCCTGTTCGTGACCTCCCGCTGCAACGCCCGCTGCGGCCACTGCTTCTACCGGGAGACCATGAACGAGCGTGCCGGGCGCGGGGAGCTGAGCCTCGCGGAGCTCACCGCCGTCGCCCGCAGCATGCCCCCGTTCACCAAGCTGCTGGTCAGCGGCGGGGAGCCCTTCCTCCGCACCGACCTCGCCGAGATCTGCGAGGCCTTCCACCGCCACGCCGGCGTCCGGCAGGTCACCATCCCCACCAACGCCGCCCTGAGCGACGCGGTGGTCTCCACCAGCACCCAGCTGGCTCGCCGCTGCCCCCGACTCGCCGTGCAGCTGCAGATCTCCATCGACGGCGTCGGCGCCGACCACGATCGGATCCGCGGCATCCCCGGGGGCTTCGACGCGCTGCGGGAGACGGTCGCCCGGCTCACCGCGGCCCAGCCCGGGCTCCCCAACCTCGAGATCATCTTCAACTTCACCCTCACCGCCGAGACCTGGCCCCACCTCCCCGCGGTCTGCGCCTTCCTCGAGGACGAGCTGGGCACCCACCGGCTGCACATGGGCACCATCCGCGGGCGCCCCTTCGACCCGGCCACAAAGGACCTCGACCCGGCCCGCCACGCCGAGGCCGTCGAGACCATGGCGGCCTTCCTGGCCCGCGGGCGGGACGGGGACGGGCCGGTCCATCGATTCTTCGAGCAGCTCATGGCGGCCCGCCGCAGCGTGACCATGGACCGCATCCGGCGCACCCGCGACGGCAGCTGGCCCGGCGGGCGCTGCAGCGCCGGCAAGCTCAGCGTCGTCATCCAGGAGCAGGGCGACGTCTACGTCTGCGAGCTGCTCGAGCGCCCAGTGGGCAACCTGCGGGACGTGGAGCTCGACTTCGGGCGCCTCTGGCGTGGCCACGAGCTGAGCGCCATCCGCCGGGAGATCCGCGAGGCCTGCTGCAGCTGCACCCACGAGACGAACGTCTCCACCGACTTCTACTTCACCCTGTCCAGCTACCGGCGGCTCGCATCGGCGCTGGTCAGAGGACCGAGTAGACCTCCGGCAGGGGGTTGTACTCCGGCGCCGTGAGCGCCAGGTAGGCGATCACCCCCAGCACCACCAGCAGGGCCACGAGGACCCAGGGCAGCTGCGCGCGCAGCAGGCCCGCGATCGTGGGGGCGGGCTCGGTGGTGGGAGGGTCGCTGGTGGGGTGCGGCATGAGCGGTGGTCCGTCGCGTCGTTGTGGAGTGTAGCGACGAGCCGCCGCGGCCGCAATTCCCGCTCGGTCAGCGGGGGGGGGCGCAGGTCCCCGGCGCGATCTCGGCGGCGAGCCACCCGTGGCCTTCGGCGGTGAAGTGGCCGGCCCCGCCGAAGAACAGGGCCTCGATCCGGTCTTCCGGCATGGTCAGCAGGCGGGGACCCAGGGGGGTGAGCTCGAGCTGCCGGGGGGCGGCCCAGGTCGCCAGCGCCTGCTCCTCGGCGAAGCCAGCGGGGGCACTCGCCGTGTCCTCGCCGCGCGCGCGCGCCCAGAAGGCCGGCGTGATGGGGGGCAGGGTGTAGACCCGCAGCCTCACCCCCGCGGCCTGGCAGTCTTGCTGGATGTCGCTGAGCATGGCGCGGACGAGAGACAGCGCCCGTTGGTCGATGTTCTGCGGTGCCATGGGGTTGGGGGGCGCGTCGGGCGGGCCGGCGCCGGTCTGTTCCGGGCCCGTCGGCGGGCCCACGGCGAGGACCCGCGGGAGGGTCTGCAGGGCGCCCAGCAGCAGGGACTGGCTCATGATGCTGCGGGCGAGGCTGGCGGGGCCGAGCTCGTGGTTCGCCTCCAGCCGCTGGCGGTAGCGCTCCGGGTCGATCTCGCTGTCGCCGTGGAGGGTGGCCGTGCCGTCGCCATCCACGTCGTAGAGCATCATCTGCCCGTGGCCAGGGAAGCCCCCCGAGTCGCCGGTCCAGAGGTTGTCCGCCAGGTCGTTGCCGAGGAACAGCAGCAGGATCAGCTGGTCCGGGGCGTGGTGCTCGAGCGCGTACTGCACGTGCACCCGGTGATGGGCTGGACCCGTTGCGCTGCGCCCGAGGGCCATGACCTGACAGCGGATGTCGTCCCCGGTGGTGGCGAGCAGCCCCTCGAGCTGTGCGGCGCTGTTGGAGCGCGGGTTCACCTGGAGCGCCTCGACGAAGCTGTCGCCCACCAAGACGATGCGCTGGGCGTCGTCGTCGAAGGCTACACGCCGCTGGTGCCAGCCCCAACGGCTCATCAGGCCGCTCCGGCTGCCCTCCATGGACCAATAGACCCTGCCCCAGGGGGCGTTCTCCTGCATCGCCAGCCACGGCACGAGCTGGACGGCCGTGAGCCCCTGCAGCAGCAGCTCCACCGCCAGGATGGTCCAGAGGGTGAACAGCAGCGCGCGGACGGCGCTCTGCCTGCCCCACCAGGCCACCCCGCCCACCAGCGCGGCCACGAGGCCACAGACCGAGCCCGCGATCGCGAACCCCTGGCCGTCGAAGGGACCCGGGGCCAGCGCGGCGATCCCGAACAGGAGCGCCAGACCCACGGCCAACGCGGCGGCGACGGCCAGCGCGCCTCGGGCCCGGTGGGAGGCGCGGCTCGCGGGACTCACGGCAGGTCCCGGTGCCAGGCCAGCGCCCTGCTGGCGGTGTCCAGGGCGGCGAGGTCGGGCGGGTCGAGCACGAGGCTCATGGCGTCCGCCCACTGGGAGACCTGCCGCGCGTCGCGGGCGCCGGTGACCGCGAAGACGTCGGGGCCGGTCGCCAGCACCCAGGCGAGGGCCACCTGGGTGGGGGTGGCCCCGTGGCCCTCGGCCACCCGATCGATGGTCCGCAGCAGCGCCGGCAGGGCCGGATCGCGGCGCGCGGCGTCGGCGGCGCCCTCGCCCCGCCGCGTCAGCAGGCCGCGGGCCAGGGGGCGGTAGGCCAGGATGGCCAGCCCCTGCCGCCGGGCTTCGGCCAGCAGGCCATCACCCTCGGCGCGGCGGTCCCACAGGCTGTACGACATCTGCGCGGAGCAGAGCTGGATCCCGTGGCCGCGCAGGGCGGCGCCGAAGTGCTCCAGCTGCTGCGCATCGTAGTTGGAGGCTCCGATGGTGAGGGTCTGGCCGCCGCGCACCAGCTGGGCGAGGGTCCGGGTGAGCCGCTCGGTGCTCATCAGCGGCGGCGCGAAGTGCGGCTGCAGCAGGGTGAGGGGGTACCCGTCCAGGCGGCGGATCTGACGCTCCACGCTCCCCCGCAGCGCGCGGGTCCTCAGCCCGAAGGGCCACCATTTCGTGGAGATGTGCACCTGATCGGGCCCGGCCCCGGCCGCGCGCAGGGCGGCCCCCAGCAGGGAGGTGGTCCGACCCGCGCCGTAGACCTGGGCGACGTCGAACCAGCACACTCCAGCCTCGAGGGCGGCCTTCACCATGAGCAGGCGACAGAACGCCATGGGGTAGCATGAAAGCGGACAACCAGCGTTG
>CAYZVO010000368.1:0-3623 GCA_964481655.1 uncultured Enterobacterales bacterium
GCTCGCCCACCACCACGTACTGCCCCACCATCTTCTCCAGCTGCACCGCGCCCTGACCCACCTCCTCGCCGTTGATCACGATCGTCGCTTCGGACGGCTCGACACGTACCAACAAAAAACCGGTCTCGTCGCGCTGCTCATTGACGATGTCCTCGCCGCGGTCGAGCATCACCCCGCGCTCGACCTGGCCGCCGCCGGGATCCGGTTTCCGCAGCGCCATCAGGTCTGGCCCAAGCTCTGCACCACGCGACAACACCTCGGTGCCTCCGCCCGACAACGCGGGCGTCTGCGTGCGGATGCCCGCCGTGAGCAACGCCCGCGCCACGTAGCGGTTGGCCTCCTCGGCCGTGACGCGGCCATCGCGCTGCCCGTCCAGCTCCCCGTCTGCCCAGCCCCGCAGCGCGCCCACCGCAAAGTACGTGAACGCGCTGTGACCCGCTGGCTCGTACGAGCCGGCCACGTCGTTGGCGCTCGCGGCGCTCCAGACCGTGGACCGCCCCAGCACCCGCACCGCCGAGTGGGGCACGTACTTGCCGCCAGGGGCCAGCGCCGTGCCGTCCCGGCCGACCCCCGAGTAGCAGGCGTCCAACACGAACACCACGTTCGCACCGCCTGCGCCGGCGAGCTCCTGAGCATCGTCCAGATGGACACCCGCCGACTCGAACTGTTCGGCGTCCTGCTTGACCGTGTCCCCCAGCAACAACCGCTCGTCATCGCGCGCGCTCGCCGCGCCATGGCCGGAGAAATAGAACCACACCGTGTCGTCGGGCCCGGTCAAGCGGCCCGCCTCCGCCAACGCCGCCTCGATCTGACCCCGACTACCCCCGCGCAACAGATGTACGCGCTCCGGCGGGAGTCCCAGCGTGTACACCAGAAACGTCTCGAACGCCTCGGCGTCCTCGTACGCGTACTCCACGTCTAGGCCGGCGAGGAAGGGATAGGACTCGATGCCGACCACCACGCCGTAATCACCGGCGGACCGCGCACCCGTGCGGTAGGGCTCGTCGATGCGGGGCAACTCGGTCGTAGACGCCGGCCCCGTCACCGACAGCGCGACCAGCATCAGGAGCAACCAACCCACCACCGAACATCCACCAAAACGCGTCATCGTCTGCTCCCCTTGGAGTGAATTCAATTCGTCGTGGCAAGGATACCAGACGGCGACCTGATCCCGTGTATTCACTCCTTTTTGACAACAGGCGGCACGACCCGTGAAGATATCCGTCCGCAGCTTCGTCCCTACACGAAACCGCGACATCAGGAGGACCCCATGCGCCGAACGACCGTGCTGCTCGTCTTGCTCGCCTTTGGATTCACCCTCGCGCCCCTCGCCTCCCACGCGAAGAAGAAGAAAAAGGACCGCGTCCCCCCCGAGCTGCTCGCCATCATCGACCGCGTGTCCACCGGGCGCTCCAACTTCTTCTTGCGCAACGCCTTCGATACGGATCCCTCCGCCTACGTGGGCCGCTTCGTGCCACGGAAGACCGCGCTCCAGAACATCGACGACGCGGCCGCCATGCAGACCAGCTGTTCCCAGTACATCTCCTACAAGAGCGTCGGCGGCGGCGGCGTGCAGTACGACGAGTACTTCAACGCCTCGACGTCCGTCAGCGCCAACTTCGGCATCCCGCTGCTCAGCGCCCAGGGCATCGACATCGGCGCGGACGTGGGCCACCAGGGTGGCTCCATCGTCCGGGTGAGCTACACGCTGACGAACAAGATGGTCGCCACCATCGACGACCCCGACGCCTTTGCCCAGTGCTGCGAGGACGGTCCGGGCAAGTGCACCGGGCTGTACCTCGGCGAGTTCCTCGAGGGAACCGGCGAGCTGTTCCATTACGCCGGCAACGGCACGAACGTGAAGGCCGGTGTCGGCGTCAAGGGCGTCGAGCTGGGAGCCGACGTCAAGGACGGCGTGGCCTGGCAACGCTCCGTCCAGTTCCCCAACCCCGTCTACTTTGCCTTCAAGACCACCACCGTGCCCGCGGATCTCATCCAGACCTTCGACCAGTGCGGCGACTGGACCACCCAGGTCCCCCAGAGCACCCGCGGCCAGTACTTCGTGGGCCTGTCCGAGATCCTGCCGTCCGAGCGCACCGCCCGCGATCAGGCCCGGCGCGATGGCCGGATCCAGGTCGTGCAGTACCTCGGTGAGAGCATCGCAGCCGGCTCCATCGAGCTGCGCTCCACCACCGGCGACGTCGGCGACTTGCGCTCCAGGCTCGATCAAGAAGACTTCATCGAGACCGCCGCCACCGGTGTCGCCGAACTGGTGAAGGACCGCGCCTGGTGCATCGAGGAACACCCCACCCCCGACGGGTTGAAGTACGCTGCCAAGGTGCTGTCGTTCCTACCCAGCGCCGAGGAGGAGGAGGCCGTGGAGGTCCTCGAAGAGTCGGTCGGGCCGGCGCCGGAGTGAACAAGGGCCGTTCCGGCCGGCATCGCCCCTCGCACCAACTCTGAATCGCTGGGGATCCGACTCATGAAACACCGCACTCTGCGAAGGCTCCGTATCGCGGCCCTGACACTCCTCGTCACCGCTGGCGTGACCACGGCGTCCGCCACCGACCCCCCGACCTGGCCGGACCTGTCCGCCCCTCTCGCTCTGGTGGGCGGGGGTGAGCACGACGCGGTGCTGATCGTGGGGGTCGAGGACTACTGGCAGCTCTCGGACGTGAACGGCGCTGCGGCCAACGCCAAGGCCTGGTACCGCTACGTCACCCACACCCGCGGCGTGCCGCCGTCGCGCGTGCGCGCCTTGTACAACGAAGAGGCCACCGTCGAGATCCTGCGCGACGAGATCGACCGCAAGGCCCAGCAGGTGGGCCCCGACGGCACGTTGTGGTTCGTGTTCATCGGCCACGGCGCACCGTCCGAAGACGGCACCGACGGGATCCTCATCGGCGCCGACGCCCAGCGCAGCGTGGCGAGCGTGTACGACCGCAGCCTGCGCCGCGGTGAGCTGCTGTCGCGGCTGGGTCAGGGGAGCCAGCAGCACACGGTGGTCGTACTCGATGCGTGCTTCTCGGGCCAGAACCGGTCCGGCGAAGACCTGGTGGAGGATCTGCAAGCCTACGTGCCCAATCGGGCGGCGGCTCTGCCGGCCAACGCCACGGTGCTGTCCGCGGCGGGTGCGAACCAGTTCGCCGGGGCGCTGCCTGGGCTGGGGCGGCCGGCGTTTTCGTACCTGCTGCTGGGTGCCATGCGCGGCTGGGGTGATCGCGACGTCGACGGCGTGGTGACCGCCCGCGAGGCCGTGGACTACGCCCGCGAAGCCATCGAGGCAACGGTCAAGGACCGCACCCAGACCCCGGACCTGTCCGGCAGCGTGGAGCGGCTGGCGCTGGCCCACCACGGCGGCGAGTCGGGCCCCGACCTGGCGGCGCTGGCCGAGGCGTACACCATGCCGTCGGGCCGTGGCGGTGTGGGTGGCGGTCAAATCGAGCGCGGGGTGATGCTCGACCGCGGCGAGGACATCGTCAACGAGCGTCGCGACGAGACGGGCTTTTTGCTCGTACGGGTCGAGCCCGCCGAGGCGACGATCGTGATCAACGGCGAGGAGGTAGGCCAGGGCGCGGTGCAGCTGGAGAAGATGGTGGGGCAGTACGTGGTGGTGGGCGAGC
>CAYZVO010000369.1:0-3603 GCA_964481655.1 uncultured Enterobacterales bacterium
GGCTCATGCTGTCTCCCGATTTCGCTGCCCAGATCCCATATACTGGCGCGGGGCTCCCCGGAA
The DNA here is from genome assembly GCA_964481655.1 of uncultured Enterobacterales bacterium. GTDB lineage: Bacteria > Myxococcota_A > UBA796 > UBA796 > JAFGLY01 > CALDOK01. Next base: position 64 of record CAYZVO010000369.1, read on the forward strand.
GCTCGGAGCCCGTCGGGAGGAAGGATGGAGTTCAGGCAGGTCGACATCCGGGAGCAGTTCGGACACCCCATCGTCGTGGTGCTGATCGTCCACCTCGTGATCTGGCTCCCGGCCTTTCTGACCCTGCACACGGTGGACGTGCCCCGGCCGGTGGTGCCCCTCGATGTCCACCCGGACCCCACCCCCCTCGGCTACACCGTCTCCCTGGTGTTGTGGTTCATCCCCGCCCTGGCCATCCTGGTGCACCTGCTGGTGCAGAAGCTCGAGGGCTTCCCCTGGAAGAGCCTGGGCATCACCGTGGCCGTGCTGCTGGTCCTCGGCCTGGTGCTGGACGTGGCCTTCGGCAACCTGTTCTTCGTCTTCCCCAACCGGGGCGCCACCACGGGGGTGTTCTTCCCGGGGTGGGACTGGACCACCATGCGCTTCGTGGTGAACATCCCCCTCGAAGAGGTCTTCTTCTACCTGTTCGGGGACGCCGTGGCGCTGCTCATCTACCTGTGGTGCGACCGCTTCTGGCTCAAGCTCTACTCCCGCAACGCCAACCCCTACCTCTACGGCGACGAGGGCCCCCTGGTGAAGATCGCCTGGTGGCCCCTGGCGCTGGGCCTGGCCATGGTCGGCGCGGCCTGGGCCTACAAGGCGATGATCGCGAAGCAGCCGGGCTTCCCGGCCTACTTCCTCTTCCTGGTGGCCGTGGCCTTCGTGCCCGCGACCCTGTTCTTCACGAAGGTGAAGCAGCGCATCAACTGGCGAGCCTACCTCTGCACCGCCCTGACCATGTTCTTCATCTCCATGCTCTGGGAGTGCACCATCGCCTTCCCCTACGGCTGGTGGGCCTACAAGGAGCCGATGATGATGGGCATGGACATCTTCGCCTGGTCCCGGCTGCCGGCCGAGGAGCCCTTCCTGTGGCTGCTGGTCACCTTCGCCTCGGTCATGATCTTCGAGGCGATCCACGCGGCGGTGGGCTCGGATCACCCCGCGAGCACCACGGTGCTGGGTGAGTTGGTGCGGAAGAGGAGGTAGAATCCGCGTTCTCCACACCCTGCCCACCCCGGCGCCATGATCCACCCGACCCCGCTCTCGGCCTTCGTGCCCGACCTGCTGCTCGCGCGGCTGGCGGGTGGCCGCCCGGCGGCCCGGGACGAGGACGAGCTTCTGCTGGCGGCCAGCTTCTTCGCGGACCTGGCCGGCTTCACCGCCATGGCCGATCGGCTGGCAGAGGAAGGCAGCCAGGGGCCCGAGCAGCTCACCGAGGTGCTGGATCACGTCTTCGGGACCCTCATCGATCGGGTCCTGCAGCACGGCGGCGACGTGGTGCGCTTCGCGGGGGACGCCATCTTCGTGCTCTGGCCCGCCGACGGGCCGGACGGCCTCGAGGACGCGGTCCATCGCGCCCTGGCCTGCGCCCGGCAGGCCCTGGCGACGCCCCTCGAGCACCCGCTGCTGCCCGGGGTCTCGCTCCAGCTTCGCATCGGCATCAACGCCGGCCCCATGCGCATGGTGCGGGTCGGTGGCCTGCTGGACCGCTGGGAGTTCGTGGTGACCGGCCAACCCCTGCGGGGCATGGGCCTGGCCGCGGAGCGCGCCGCCCCGGGGCAGGCGTTGGTGGCCGCAGAGGCCTGGGAGCTGGCGCGGGGGCGCGTCCAGGGCCGACCCATCGAAGACGGGCTGTGGGAGCTGACCGGGGTCGAGGCGATCCCGGGAGCCCTGCAGGAGCCCCGTCGCGACCGCTTCCCGGGGGTCGTGGACGCCCAGGTTCGGCCCTTCATCCCCGGGGCGGTGCGCCATCGCTACGACGCGGGGGTGACCTCCTTCCTGGCGGAGCTGCGCCCCCTGACCGTGCTGTTCGTCAACCTGCCGGTGATGCCGGGGCTGCGGCCGCCCGATCGCGCCCAGCTGCAGCAGCTCGTCCACCTGGGACAGCGCGAGCTCTACCGCTTCGAGGGAGCGGTGGACAAGCTGATGATGGACGACAAGGGCTGCACCCTGCTGGCCTCCTTCGGCCTGCCCCCCCTGGCCCACGAGGACGACGCCGAGCGTGCCCTGCGGGCTGCGCTGGCCATCCAGGCCCACCTCGAGGTGCGGGGGGTGCCCCACCGCATCGGCGTGGCCACCGGCCGGGTCTACGCGGGCGCCTACGGTCACCCGCAGCGGCGCGAGTACTCCATCCTCGGCGACACCGTGAACCTGGCCGCGCGGCTCATGCAGCAAGCGCGGGACGGCGTGCTCTGCTGCGAAGCCACCCAGCGTGCGGCCGGGGGGCGGGTGGAGCTCGAGGTGCTCGAGCCGGCGCGGGTCAAGGGCAAGCGCGACCCGGTGCCCCGCTTCCGGCCGGTGCGCGCCATCGACCGTCCCACCCGCGCGCTGGAGACCCCCGGAGGCGCCCAGGCGCTCTCCATCGTGGGCCGGGAGCCGGAGCGGGACGCCCTCGAGGGCGCGCTGCAGGACCTGGTGGAGCGCGGCGAGGGTGGGCTGGTCCTGCTCCAGGGCGAGGCCGGGATCGGCAAGTCCACCCTCATCCGCTGGCTGCTGGGTCGGGCCGTCGAGCTGGGGGTGAGCCCCCGCTACGGCTCCGGCGACGCCATCGAGCGGGCCGCCGCCTATCGGGCCTGGCGCCCCGTGGTGTCCGACGTGCTGGGTTTCGGCGACGACGACGCCCTGGACGACGCCGTGCGCATCGTGCTCGAGGCCCTGGCCGATCACCCCCGGGGCGAGGCCTGGGCCCCGCTGCTGAGCGCGGTCCTGCCCATCGAGCTGCCCGAGAACGAGGTCACCGCTGCCATGACCGGCCAGGTGCGCGGCGAGAACATCCGCGATTTGGTGGGCCACATGCTGCGGCGGGTGGCCATGCGCGAGCCGATGCTGATCGTGCTCGACGACGCCCACTGGATGGACCCGGCCTCCTGGAGCCTGCTCGAGGCGGTGCACCGGCGGCTGGGCAAGGTCCTGCTGGTGCTCGCGGCCCGCCCCGCCGAAGGCGCCGCACCCGAGGAGCTCGAGCGCATGCTCTCCCCCGACGCGGGGGGGCGGTTGGTGCAGCTCGAGGGCCTGGAGCCGGGGGAGGTCTACGATCTCGTGGCGCGCTCCCTGGGGGTCGACGATCTGCCGCCGGCCCTGCAGCGGGTCCTGCTCGAGCGCGCCGAGGGCAACCCGCTGTACACCGGGGAGCTGCTCGGGGCCTTGCAGGCCATGGGCGCCCTGTGGCGTGACGGCCGCCACTGCCGGCTGCGGGGCGAGGGGCTCGATGGACTGCGCCTGCCCGACACGGTGCAGGGGGCGGTGACCAGTCGGTTGGACCGCCTCGAGCCGCACCAGCAGCTGACCCTCAAGGTCGCCTCGGTGGTCGGGCGCAGCTTCCCGTTCCAGGTGACCCACGACGTGCACCCCGTCCACGAGGTGCGGCCCCTGGTGGAGACCCACCTGCAGGACAGCGCCCGGGTGGGGCTCATCCACCTCGAGCAGCCCGAGCCGGCCCCCGTCTACCGCTTCCAGACCTCCTGACATCCAGGGGAGACGATCCGCACAGGCACGGGATCA
>CAYZVO010000370.1:0-3577 GCA_964481655.1 uncultured Enterobacterales bacterium
AGGATGGCTCACCCCTACATCTTGTGGCAGGAGGCGCTAACCGTCTACCCCCCTGCAAACAATTAGCAGGCCCCAGGGACTGCCACGTCAGGCCTGAATGCGGTAAAGTGTCTCTTTGCAGCTGATCGGAGCTCGGTGGGTGTTTTGCTCCGCAGCGCATATCGGCCTATCACAGTTGGACGGGGCAGCGAGCATGAGCAGCAAGCCCAAGATTTACGTCGCAGACCCCGACGCGGGCGTTTCCAGAATGATCCGCTCGGCCCTTGAACCCGCCGGGTACATGGTTCAAGAAGCCTTCGACTGGGAACAGCTGGTGGAGGAGATGAGCGTTTACGGCGCGGACATCACCCTTCTCTCCACCGAGATCCCCGACACCTACTACGGGGACATCATCCGGGACATCAAGCGCAGCCCCGATACGTCGGGTATCCCCGTGATCGTGCTCGTCGAGCCGGACGATCGGCGATCCGTGGGGGACAGCCTGGCCCAGGGTGCCGCCGACATCATCTACAAGCCGATGGTGCTGGCGGACGTCCTCAACAAGATCACGATGCACAGCACACGGCCAGCGGCCAGCACCACCGACCTGGACCTGGAAGGCGAGTTGCTGGGGGATCTGGGCGGCCAGCCCCGTCTCCCGATCAACGACCTCAAGACCGGCTCGGATCGCTACGACCGGGATCTCTCGACCTTCATCGAGGTCACCGAAGCCATCGCCAGCTCGCTGGAACCGGAGGATTCGTTCTTCGTGCTGGTGCGCCGTGTCGCCGAGGTGATCCCCTGCGATCGCTGCAACATCGTCCTCACCGGCGTCGGCGACCGGGAGGCGTGGGTCGTCGCCAGCCACGACGATCCCAACCTCAAGCGCCACGAGATCGACCTCAAGAAATACCCCGAGTACACCCAGGCGCTGGAGTCGATGGAGCCCGTGCTCATCGACGACGCCCAGTCCCACCCGGTGACCGAGAAGGTCCGCAACGCCGTGAGCAAGGTCTCACTGGGCTCGACGCTGGTCTTCCCGCTGATCATCCGTGAGGTGGCGATGGGGGTGCTGTCCCTGTCCACCCGCGGCAAGGCCCGGGACTTCGAGCCCGCCGAGCTGCTGCTGCTGCGCTCGATGGCCAACCTGGCCGCCTGCGTCATCAAGGCCACTTCGGCCCTGGAGTCGGTACGCTACCAGGCGGCGAACGAGAAGGCCCCGGCCGAGGAATTCGAGAACATCGTGCTGGATCTGGACGACCAGATCGAAGTGCTGATGGACGAACTCGAAGAGTGATCCTGTGTCTCGTGCCCTCCTGTTGATGTTGGCCGTGACGAGCGGCATCTCCCTCAGTGGTTGCTACGAGGTCCTCACCCACCAAGACGAGAACGTCGACGACACCTGGATGAGCTGGGATGGCACGGTGCAGGTCTCCCCGGAATCGCTGGAGCTAGCGGCCGTTCCCGGGACCCCTGTGACCGGCGAACTGACCTTCCTGGAGACCTCCGCCAAGGGCGGCGCGGAGATGACCCTCGCCCTGGAGGGAACGGGCACCGAACGCCTCAGCGTGTTTCCCGGCCAGTGGTCCGTGGCGGTCGTGCCCTCCGGTCAGCTGGTCCTCCAGGTGACCTTCTCCCCCGAAGATGGCGACACCGGCGGCGCCGCCGAGCTGGTCATCACCAACTCCGGTACGCCCACGGAGATCCGCGTCCCCATCACGACCGTCGTCGCCCAGCCCTGAAGATTCTCTGACGCTCAGCAGGTGCGGTGCTTCTTGCCGTCGTGGAAGGCGATGACGCGGGAGTGGTTGGCGTGGGGATGGACCTGGGCGCCCGGCCAGACCACCGATCGGACGATGGCGGCCCCCGCACCGACCTTGGAGCCGGCACCTAGGTAGACCCCCGGGCCCACCTTGGCGTCGCGGGCGATCTCGGCGCCGGCCCCCAGGGCCACAGGCGGGTTCACGGTGGCGTCTGGGTGGATCGTCACCGCGCCCGGATCCCCGTGGCCGGTGCTGTCGGGGGCCAGGGACCACGCCGTGCCTTCATCCGCGATGGGGCCCGCGTCCAGCAGCTGCTCGTGGGTGTCCAAATAGCGCTCCAGCGTTCCCAGATCGTTCCAGCTGCCGCCATGGATGACGCCCCGCAGGTCCTCCCCGGCGGCCATCATCGGCCCGTACCCCTGCCGCACGACACAGCTGAATCCCCCGGGGGGCAGGTGCCGGTAGACCTGGGGCTCCACCAGATGAACGCCGGAGAACACGCCACGGGCCGCTTCCTCGCCAGCGGCGCCGCCGGTGGCGTCCTCCCGCCGGCAACCATGGCCGGCGAGGTCGATGACCCGGCCCTGCTCATCGCACGTCACCGCGCCGAAGCGCTCCACGTCCGGGTGCTCGATGAGCAGCAAGGTGGCCGCAGCGCCGCTGGCCCGGTGGGCCCCCAGCAGCTGCGGCAGGTCGAAGTCGCACAGGATATCGCCGTTGATGATCAGCACCGGCCCGTCGCCCGAGGCCTCTTCCAGCAACGGCCTGGCCTGCACCAGCGCGCCGCCGGTGCCCAGCACCTCGGGCATCTCCACAGAGAACCGCACCGTCAGCTGGGGCAGCTGGGCCGCGCACCAGGCGCTGAGCTCCACCATCAGGTGCTCGGCCAGGTGATGGGCGTTGATTACCACATGGGTGCAGCCGGCGGCCGCCACCCGTTGCAGGGAATACCCGGCCAGCGGGCGCCCCAGGAGCGGCGCGGCCGGCTTGGGGAGGACATCGGTGAGGGGGCGCAGGCGGGTGCCGAGGCCCGCCCCCAGGAGCATGACGCTCGGCAGTCGGTCCGTCACCTAGGCCAGACCCAGCACGTGGAGCATGATGGCCTTCTGGACGTGCAGGCGGTTCTCCGCCTCGTCGAAGACGACGCTCTGGGGCCCGTCGATGACCTCGGCGGTCTGCTCCTCGCCGCGCATGGCGGGCAGGCAGTTCATGAAGATGGCGTCCGGCTTGGCGTGGGCCATCAGCTCGGCGTTGACCTGGTACGGCAGGAAGGTGCGGATGCGCTCTTCCCGCTCGCTGGGATCGATGTGGTAGCTCATCCACGAGTCGGTGTAGAGCACGTCGGCCCCCGCCGCGGCTTCCGCCGCGTCGTGGGTGACCGTGATGGTGCAGCCGTGCTCGGCCGCCATGGCGTTGCCCTTTTCCATCACCTCGGGCTGGGGCTCGGTGGCTTCGCCAGCGGGGCAACCCACCCGGATGTTCATCCCCACCTGGGTGCAGGCGTAGATCAGCGAGTGGGTGACGTTGTTGTTGCTGTCGCCGAGGTAGGCCAGGGTCTGGCCGGCCAGATCCCCGCGGTGCTCCTCGACGGTCATCAGGTCGGCGAGGGCCTGGCAGGGGTGGGCGAAGTTGTCCAGCCCGTTGATCACCGGGATGGTGGCCTCGCGGCCCAGGGTGTCCATGTCCGCCCGCTCGAACAGGCGCGCCATCATCAGCTCGCACATGCGGGACACCACCTTGGCGAAGTCCTCGATGGACTCCTTCTTGCCCAGGGGCGAGGTGGAGATGTTGTAGTAGATGGCGTGGCCGCCCATCTGGGTCATGCCCACCTCGAA
>CAYZVO010000371.1:0-3548 GCA_964481655.1 uncultured Enterobacterales bacterium
GGTCGGGTCGCCGCTGCCGTCTGGATCTTCGTCCGCGGTGTCGATGCCGTCGCCGTCGTCGTCGGGGTCGATGGCGTCGATGGTGCCGTCGCCGTCGGTGTCGGCGGGATCGTCCACGTCCACCACCTCGGCCAGGTCGTCGATGCCGTCACCGTCGCTGTCCGGGTCGTCCCGGTCGGTGCCGATGGCGTCCTCGGTGAGGTCCGTGATGCCGTCGCCGTCGCTGTCGTCCTCGGCGCAGACGCTCTGGTCCAGGGGGGCGGTCAGGGTGTACTCGATGGCCTCCTGGGAGAAGTTGTAGAAGCCGAAGTTGCCCGTGGGCCAGGAGCCCGCCTCGCTGAACTCGAGGGCGCCGTCCACCCAGACGTCCACCTGGGTGGTGCTGTAGTCCACCTGGACCGTGTAGGTGGTGTTGTCGGCCCAGCCCGTGGAGCCCAGGTTGAGGGCCTGGGCGATCTCGCTGACGCTGTCGTGGTGTCCCCACAGCTCGTAGCTGTCGTCGATGGCGCCGGTGACCCGGTACATGCGCAGCCCGGCCCAGCCGTCGTAGCCGCTCCAGTTCTGGTCCAGCTGCTTCCAGTCGAACAGCAGCCAGTCCGCGCTGCTCGAGCCGCTCTCGCCGCTGTCGTAGCCGATGACCCAGCCGATGAAGTCGTCGTCGCCGGTGGTGTTGACCGTCAGCTCGAAGGTCATGGACACGCCTACCGCCGGCAAGGTGGAGACGTAGACCGCGGGCAGGGCGTTGAGGGACTGGGTGAGGGTGGTGCCGTCGCCGCTGAGGGACCACGAGGGGCTCGAGTGGGTGGGGTCCGAGGAGACGAGCTCCTCGGCGAAGTCCAGCGCGAAGCTGGCGTCCACGCAGCTGTAGCCGTCCTCGATGGTGCAGCTCGAGTCACAGCCGTCGTCGTCAGCGGTGTTGAGATCGTCGCACTCCTCGGTGGCGTCGAGGATCCCGTCGCCGCAGGTGGCCTGGACCACCTGGGGGAGGCCGATGGCGGCGAGCAAGGCGAGGGCGAGCAGGGGCTTGGCGGGCGCGGGCATGGGGCCTCCCGGGGACGGTCCAGGGGTCAGGGTAGCACGCAGCTGGCGTCGCCTGGGGGACCATCGGTGGCCTTGACGATTGTCATCGCGCCCGGCGTGCGCTAGCTCTGTGGGCCACCCGGAGCATCCATGACCTCTCCCGACGCGATCCCTCTCTCCGACGTCCAGACCCAGCTCGCCCGCCTCGAGGATCACCTGCGGGGCCTCGGCTCCGTGGCCGTGGCCTTCTCGGGGGGCGTGGACTCCACCCTGCTGCTGGCGGTCGCCGTGCGCGTGCTGGGCGACAAGGCCCTGGCGGTCGTGGGCCGCTCGGCCTCGGTGCCCGGTGGCGAGGAGAGCGAGGCCCTGACCCTGGCCCGCGCGATGGGCGCCCGGGTGCAGGTCATCGAGACCTGCGAGTTCGACGACCCGGCCTTCGTCTCCAACAACCCGGACCGCTGCTTCCACTGCAAGCGCAACCTCTTCGCGGGGGTGCGCGAGGCCGCGGACGCCGCCGGGTTCGAGCACGTGCTCGAGGGCAGCAACGCCGACGACCTGGACGACTACCGTCCGGGCCGCAAGGCCTCCCTCGAGGCCGGCGTGCGCGGCCCGCTGATGGAGCTGGGCATCGACAAGCCCATGGTCCGGGCCATCGCCCACCACCTGGAGCTGGACAACTGGAACAAGCCGGCCCTGGCCTGCCTGTCTTCCCGGGTGCCCTACGGGACCCCGGTGGAGCCGGCCACCCTGGCCCGCATCGACGAGGCGGAGCAGGCCCTGCACGCCATCGGCATCGGTCGGCTGCGGGTGCGGGACCACGGCGACGTGGCCCGGCTCGAGGTGGACCCGCCGGAGATCGCCCGCATCGCGGCTCCAGGGATGCGCGAGCGGGTGGTCGAGGCCGTGACACAGGCTGGCTACAAGTATGTGTCACTCGATCTGCGGGGCTACCGCACCGGCGCCATGAACGAGGTCCTGAGCGCCGAGCAGCAGGCCGCCAACCTGCCGCCGGCTCCGGCCGAGGACGCGTGAGCAGCTTCGCGCTGCTGCTGGTGGGGGCGCTGCACGCCGCCGACCCACCCCTGGCGGTGGTCCAGGACGTGGACCTGAGCCGTCTGGCGGGGCGCTGGTACGAGATCGCGACCATCCCCACCTTCTTCACCCGCGGCTGCACCGCCGGGTACAGCGACTACACGCCCATCGACGCCCGCAGCTTCGCGGTGGAGACCACCTGCCACAAGGGGACGCCCGACGGCGAGGCCGTCACCAGCGACGGCACCCTGCGGGTCGCGGGCCAGGACCCCGCCAAGCTCGAGATCAACTATGTCCCGTTCATCTGGGGTGCCTACTGGATCGTGGAGCACGGCGCGGACTGGGAGTACCTCGTCGCCGCCCACCCCAGCCGCGACTACCTGTGGATCTACAGTCGCGCGCCGACCCTGGACGAGGCGCTGGTGCAGGGCGTGCTGGGGCGCCTCGAGGCCGTGGGCTACGAGCTGGACGACATCGTGCGGACCGCTCGCTAGATCTCGCTGTCCTCGCAGCTGACGGAGATCTCGAAGTTGGCGCCCACCGGGTCGTTGCCGTCCACCACCACGAGGTAGCGGGCGGGTCGGTTGTTCCAGACCTGGGCCTTGCCGCCGCCGCTCTTGTTCACGCCCTCGCACTCGCTGATGCCCGCGGACGGGCCCGGGCAGCTGCCGGTCTTCTGCCAGCGAAGCACCGCCAGGTCCAGGTCCGCGCAGGGGCTCTTCAGCTTGATGGTCGCCCGCTGGCCCGCCTCGATGTTCAAGGCGTAGACCCGGTCCGGCCCCTTGTGGGAGTCGATGGTGGTCGGGAAGCAGTAGGAGTGCAGGTAGCGGTCGCCGTCGAAGTGGTCGCCGCCACCCACGGTGGTGCCCTCGACGGTCTCGCCACAGGCGATGGTGGCGGTGACGCAGTCGGGGCCGGCGTTGGCGATGGCCTCGCGGGGGGCGCACTGGTCGGTCTCGGCGGCCTGGGCCTGGGCGTCGGCCTGGGCCTGGACCTCGGCGTCGGTGTTGGCCTGGACCGCGGCCACCGTGGCCTGGACCTCGGCCTTGGCCCGCTGCTCGGGGTCCCCGGTGTCCTGGGCGGTGGGCTCGGCCGCGGCCTTGTCGCCGTCCTTGTCGCCGCCTCCGCAGGCGAGGGCCACGGCGAGGGAGAGGGCGAGGGAGGCGAAGAGGACGAGGCGGGAAGTGGACATGGTGACCTCGGGTGAGGGCGGCGAGGGGGCCTTGCTTGAGGCTACTCCGGGCGCGGTCGGTGTGCATCCTCGTTCTGATCTGGACAGAGGGTGTCGCGTCGTGGAGCTAGCTTGGTGGGGTCCAGGGACGCCTGCGGGAGGACCCATGACCGCCCTACGCTTCAACGAGCTGCAGCGACGCGTGCTGCGCATGGCCTATGCCCCCGACTACCTGCTCTGCGAACGCCAGGATCCCTGGGACACCGGGCCATCGCGGCAGACCCTCGCGGCCCTCGAGCGCCGGGGGCTGCTGCGACCCGCCCCC
>CAYZVO010000372.1:0-3492 GCA_964481655.1 uncultured Enterobacterales bacterium
GTTTTTCCTTGGGGGGGGGGGGGGCGACGTGGGGGGGGGGGGGGGGGGGGGGGGGGGGGGGGGGGGGTTCGGCGGGGCCGTTGGTGGGGTCGGGGGGGGGTTGGGGGGGGGCCTGCTCATCGGCGGGGGCGTGGCGCAGGAAGGCCGTCTCGGAGGGGGGGGGGGGGGCGTCGATGGGCTGGGTGGCGTAGCTGGCGGTGGGCACCGCGGACGCCATGGTGGCGGGGGTGGCGAGCATCACCGGGGCGTGGGCGATGGGCTCGTCGGCCAGGCTGGGGGTGGTGGGGGTCGCCTCGGGCCAGGGGGGGACCCGGACCTCGACCACGTAGGGCTCGGCATCGGGTCCCGCGCTGGCGGGGGGCTTGACCACCAGGCGGACGCCGGGGGTCCCGGCGCCCAGGTGCACCTCGACGAGGTCCGTCTCTCCGTGGGTTGAGCTGGTCGGGCCTTCGGGGGCCGGGACCTCTGCGGTCGCCGTGCCCACGACCAGGGTCAGCACGAGGGGGAGAAGGGCGTTCATGGCGTGCCTCGTCGGGTGCACAGGGGTGGGACTATTCGCAGGGATCGGGCTCGCCGGTGCCGCCGGCCTCGTGGCCAGAGCCGTCCGGGTAGATGGTCAGGATGTCCTCGGCCCACACAGCCGAGCCGTCCTCGAGCTCCACCAGCAGGTCCACGCCACCGTCGCCGTCCTCGGCGACCGCCACGGAGACCAGCACCTCGTAGGAGCGGATGTCGGCGGCCAGCACATCGACGTCGCCGTAGAAGGTGACCTCGGTGATCGCCTCGTAGCCGGGGGCATCCTCGCCACCCATGGTCAGGGAGGCGATGAAGACGTCGCCCTGCTCGGCCTCGGCCGGGGTCAGCTCGAAGCTGATGTCGGGGGGCGGCGGGTCGTCGGTGGTGTCGGTGTCGGTGTCGGCGTCCGCGTCGGTGTCCGCGTCGGCCTCGGGGTCATCATCGTCGTCGTCGTCGTTCCAGGGATCGTCGTCCCAGTAGTCGTGGTCCTCGCAGTCGTCCTCCCAGGGGTCGCAGTCGTGGTCGCAGCCGGGGCCGCATTCGTAGTACTCGCAGGCACCGAGGGTGAGGCTGAGACCCAGGGTCAGGAGGGTGAGGGTGGTTCGCATGGTGATGACCTCTTCGCGTCGGGTTGGAAGTGGCCGAAGGCGGGCGTCATGCTCCGGCGGCCGGGTCGTTCCACACCATCGACACCAGCGGTGCGCGAAGCTGTCACCTCGGACTGAAATTCTGTCGCAGCGAGCCGACAGGGGCGCGCGCGGCTAGCCGAAGGGCACGATGATGTCGTCGTCGTCCCAGGGGTCGATGGACTCGGCCTGGTGCTCGATCAGCGCGTCGGGGAGGTCCTCGAGCAGGTAGGCGGTGCCGCCTTCGGCGTGCTGGCCGGAGCTGCCCCCCCAGAACACCCGGTGGCCGCCGAAGCGGTTCGAGCGGGTGAGGATCAGGGTGTCCATGGCGCGGGTCATGGCCACATAGAGCACCCGGCGCTCTTCCTCTTCCTGGTCCAGCTCCCCCAGGCTGCGGCTGTGGGGGTACAGGCCGGGCTCGACCCGCAGCAGGTAGCAGACCGGGGCCTCGGTGCCCTTGGCGGAGTGGGCCGTGATGAGGGTGACGGCGTCGTCGGCCTCGAGGCGTGCGGCTTCCGTAGCAGAGACCGGGTCGAGGGCGTAGGCCTCGAGGAAGGCGGGCAGGGAGCGGTGGCGTTCGGCCAGCTTGGCCAGCAGGGCCAGGTCGCGCTTGCGATCGCGCCAGTTGTCGTAGCGGCGCTCGAGCAGGGGCTCGAGGAAGCGGGTGGCCATGGTGATGACGTCGGACGGCTTCGAGCGCTCGAGCCAGACCTGGCGGGGGCCCTCGGGGATGCGGGCGTCGCCTTTCCAGCTGTCGCGGAGGCGATCCAGCGCCGCGGGCAGGTCGGGGAGGGGGAGCAGGGCGTCGATGGTGCGGGCGGCGCGGACGTCGCCGATGCGGGGCCAGAGGGTGAGGTAGCGGACCCAGGCGAGCTCGTCGCGATGGGACAGGCCGGCGCGCACCAGGGAGAGCAGGTCTTTCACATGCGCGGCCTGGAACAGCTGGGTGCCGCCCACGAAGCGGTAGGGCACGTCGCGGTGGACCAGGGCGGCCTCGAGGCTGCGGGCGGCCCAGGCCGTGCGGGTGAGGATCATGTGATCGTGCCAGGGCGCGCCGCGCTCGTGGCGTTCGATGAGATCGGTGCAGATCCAGTCCGCTTCGGCCAGCTCGTCGTCGAAGTCCAGCAGCTGGGGCTTGTGGCCGGGGCCCCGGTGGGCGCTGAGGCGCTTGCCGTACTCGAGGGTGGAGCCGTCCAACAGCCAGTTGGCCAGATCCAGGATGGGCTGGGTGGAGCGGAAGTTCTCCTCGAGCTTCATGATGGCGGCGCCGGGGACCCGCTGGGCGAAGGCGTGCACGTTGCGGAAGTCGGCCCCGCGGAAGGCGTAGATGGACTGGGCGTCGTCGCCCACGCAGAACAGGGTGGCCTTGGTGCGCAGGGCATCGACGATCAGCCACTGCAGGGGGTTGGTGTCCTGCATCTCGTCGACCAGGACGTGATCGTAGGAGCCGGCCACCCGGGCGCGGACGGTGGGGTCCTTGTGCAGCACCGAGGCGAAGCGGTGGAGCAGGTCGTCGAAGTCCAGGTAGCCGCGCTGTTTCTTGCGCTCGCGGTACTCCTTGGCGACTTGGAGCACCCGGCTGGTGGTGTCGTCGTCCCAGTCGGAGTGTTTCGCCAGGTAGGCCGGCAGGGCGGCGTTGGTGTTGCGGGCGAAGCTGATGGCGGAGAGGATCTTGCCCGCCTGGGGGAACTGCTCGCCCTTGCGGCGCACCCCGGCCCGGGCCAGGCGGACCAGCTGGAGCTGGTCGTCGCGGTCGATGACCGTGGCGTCCACCAGCCGGAAGGCCTTGGGCTGCCGGCGCATGGTGAGCAGGCAGAAGTGGTGGAAGGTGCCGGCCACCACCCCGCGGGCCGCGGGCCCCAGGTCGCGCTCGAGCCGGGCCACCATCTCGCGCGCGGCGCGGCGGGTGAAGGTCAGCAGCAGGATGCGCCGGGGTTCGACCCCCGAGCGCAGCAGGTGCGCCGCCCGCGCGATGATGGTGGCGGTCTTGCCCGTGCCGGCCCCGGCCAGCACCAGGACGTGCTGCCTTTCGCAGGTCGCGGCGGCGTGCTGCTGGGGGTTGAGCTGCATGGATGAGGGGTAACCGGGGGTGCGGTGGCGGGGCGGACAGGGGGTGACCGGGGCGGCCACAGCCCGCCTAGATGCCGCATCTGACGCCGCTGTGTCCGGTGGCGGGCGGGTGGAGCGGCCACAGCCCGCCCAGATGACGCATCTGATGCCGCTGTGTCCGGTGGCGGGCGGGTGGAGCGGCCACAGCCCGCCCAGATGCCGCATCTGACGCTGCTGTGTCCGGTCGCGGGCGGGTGGAGCGGCCACAGCCCGCCCAGATGACGCATCTGATGCCGCTGTG
>CAYZVO010000373.1:0-3323 GCA_964481655.1 uncultured Enterobacterales bacterium
CCGTCCACGTCGGTCAGGTCCGCGCCGTCGCAGTCCTGATCGATGCCGTCGTAGGCCACCTCTGTCGCGCCGGGGTTGATGCTGGCGTCGGTGTCATCGCAGTCGTCGGCGGACATGTAGCCGTCGCCGTCGCCGTCGGGGACGATGGCGTCGGGGCCGCCGTAGGCGCCGATGTCGGAGACCGTGCCGTCGTCGTCGTAGATGGCGGGGGAGCCGGCGTCGATGCAGACCGAGCCGGAGGTCAGCACGAAGTTGTCGTTGGTCTCGTCGCCGTCGATGCTGTAGGCGTTGAGGCCCGGGTCGCTCGAGATGTTGCCCGAGGTGCCCGTGAGATCCGAGTAGTACCCGGCGTAGTTGCCGCCCGAGTTTCCGTACACGTCGTTGTAGAAGAAGTCGGTGTAGGTGGACGAGGCCGAGGTGGAGTCGTTGGCGTAGACGCCACCGCCGTCCACCGCCAGGTAGAAGATGTTGTTGATGATGTCGCCGTAGGCCGAGGTCTGGAACAGGTGCCCGCCGTAGTAGAAGGCCTCGTTCCCGGCGAAGGTGTTGTTCACCACGTTCAGCTGGTAGTTCGTGGTGAAGTACAGGGCACCACCCGAGTAGGACGCGTAGTTCTCGGTGAAGACGTTGTTGGTGTACGACCCGTCGTAGTAGCTGTAGTAGTCGTAGATGGCGCCGCCATAGTAGGCGCTGTTGTCGTGGAACAGCGAGTTGTTCACGTCGGTGTAGTAGGGGTAGTAGCTGTAGATCGCGCCGCCGTGGTAGCTGCTGCCGACGGTGTTGGCCGTGTTGCGCAGGAACTCGCACTCGGTGACGATGAACTCGTATGGGTAGTGCGAGCTGATGGCGCCGCCGTAGTAGTAGGCGTCGTTGGTGTCGAAGATCGACTCGCTGATCTCGAGGTTCTGGCTGCGGTTGTAGTAGGACCAGTACAGGGCACCGCCGCTGCCGTAGATGGAGCTGTTGTCCGTGAAGGTCGCGCCGTCGATGGTCAGGGTGTGGGAGTTGGTGAAGTAGGCGCCGCCCCCGCTGTAGTAGGCGGTGTTGCCGTCGAACTCCACGTCGGTCATGGCGTTCGAGTAGTAGGGGCTCTCCACGTACAGCGCGCCGCCGTTGTAGCCGCCGTAGTTGTCCACGAAGCTGGTGCCGTCGAGATCGATCTGGGTGTAGTAGTAGGAGTAGACCGCGCCGCCGTGGGAGCTCGCGGTGTTGTAGTTGGCGTCGATGGTCGAGCCGGTGTCGGTCCAGGTGGAGTTGTGGTACAGGTGGACCGCGGCGCCGTTGTAGTAGACCCAGTTGCTGTCGAACTCGCAGTCCTCGGTGGTCAGGGTCGCGTAGTACTCGGCCCGGATGGCGCCGCCGTAGTAGCCGTAGTTGCCCGTGAAGACCGAGTCGGTGACCGTCAGGGTGCCGCTGTACTGGTACAGGGCGCCACCGTAGTAGTTGTAGTTGTCGGTGAAGGTGGAGTCCGAGACGTCCACATCCGACGAGCCGTTGGCGTAGACCGCGCCGCCGGCGTAGCCCGAGGTCCAGGCGCCCGCGTAGTTGTTCTCGAAGTTGGACTCGGTGATCGTCAGCGACGAATAGTCCGTGGCGTAGACGGCGCCGCCGTGGCCGTAGTAGCCGTAGTTGTCGTGCAGCGAGGTGCCGGACAGCACCACGTTGGAGCCGTCGGCGTAGATCGCGCTTCCGTAGTAGACTGCGTAGAGGTTCGAGAACTCGCTGTCGTAGATCTCCGGGTAGGCGCCGTCGGTGTGGATCGCGCCGCCGTAGTAGGCGTCCGAGCCTGAGAAGGTGCAGGTGTCGAAGGTGGGGGCCGAGGACCCCTCCATCCGCACGTCACCGCCGTAGTAGCCGATGTTGTCCTCGAAGCTCACCGCCGTGAAGGTGGCGTTCGAGGCGTAGAGATAGGCGCCACCGGTGCTGCTCGAGTACGAGTAGTAGCTGCCGTTGTCCGCCAGGATGCAGTTCTGGATGGTGGGGTTCGACGCGTAGACGTACAGCCCGTAGCCGTAGGGCGAGGTGACCGTGAAGCCGTCGAGCACCGCCGATGAGGTCTCGCCGCTGGACCAGCTCACCGAGGCGGTGGAGCTGGTGGAGGAGATCACCGTGGAGGCGGCCCCGGAGGTCGAGACCAGGGTCAGGTCCTTGCCGTAGTAGTCCACCGTCTCGTAGTAGGTCCCGGCGTTGACCTGGATGGTGTCGCCGCTCGTGGCGGAGTTCACCGCGGCCTGGATGGACGTGTAGTCCCCGGCCCCCGACTTATCGACGGTGATGGTGGCGGCGAAGGCGGTGCCTGGCAGGCCGAGAGCGGCGCTGAGCACGATGAAGCGGAAGGCTGACTTGGACATGCTGGAGACCTCCTGAGCCCGCAGAGGATACCACGAGGCATATGTGCTGGTCTGTCGTTCGGAGTTCAGGGTGGTGCGCCTCGAAGCGCGCTGCCCGTCAGGGCTGACGCCTGCGCCGGATGGCGAGGCCCAGACCGAGGGCCAGCAGGCTGATGGCGCCTGTGGGCGCCGAGCCCTGGCTGGTGGAGCAGTTGCAGCTGCCGCCGCCGCCGGAGAGATCGCCGGAGGCGTCGAGGTAGTTGGGGATGCCGTCGCCGTCGTCGTCGCCGGTGCCCTCTTCCTCGTCGGGCACGCCGTCGTCGTCGGAGTCGGTGTCGTAGGCGTTGGGGGTGCCGTCACCGTCCACGTCGAGGTCGGCCTGGCCGTCGCCGTCGATGTCCTCTGAGTTCTCGTCGAGGGAGAAGATCCCGTCGTTGTCGTCGTCGGAGTCCAGGGCGTCGATGATGCCGTCACCGTCGGTGTCCACGGGGTTGTTGGGGTCCTTGACCTCCTCGAGGTCGCCCGTGCCGTCGCCGTCGCTGTCGGCGTTCTCCGGGTCGGTGCCGATCTCGGCCTCCTGGGCGTCGGTCAGGCCGTCGCTGTCCAGGTCCGACAGGTCGGTGCCCTCGTCGGTCTGCCCGTCGCAGTCGTTGTCGATGCCGTCGGCGAGCTCGTCGGCGCCCGGGTAGACCGAGGCGTTGTCGTCGTCGCAGTCGCCCTCGTCTTCGGAGTAGCCGTCGCCGTCGTCGTCCGAGGCGTCGGTGTCCTCGTCGATGTCGCCGTCGCAGTCGTCGTCGATGCCGTTGACGGTCTCGGTGGCGTCGGGGTGGACCTCGGCGTCGGTGTCGTCGCAGTCACCGTCGCGCTCGGAGTAGCCGTCACCGTCGTCGTCGTAGACTTCGGTGTCCTCATCGATGTCGCCGTCGCAGTCGTCGTCGATGCCGTTGAAGAGCTCGGGCGCGGCGGGGTTGATGGGGGCGTAGTCGTCGCGGC
>CAYZVO010000374.1:0-3189 GCA_964481655.1 uncultured Enterobacterales bacterium
ACGCTGGTTGTCCGCTTTCATGCTACCCCATGGCGTTCTGTCGCCTGCTCCAAAATTCGATCCGTGCTTTTGTTCAGTGATTCGGGCACCAGCGAGGAAGCCGTGTGAAGGTGCAGGTCGGTTCGCACTTCGAGCGAGAGAAGCGCGTTCGAGTCCACTCGACATCCGTGTGGGCTGTGGCTAGAAGTGCAGATGAGTACGGTATGTCCGAGAACCCCAGGCAGGGGCTCCTGCAGCTCATCGTTGACATCCTGGCCGGCTGGGTCAACCGCCGACAGCAGGCTGTCATCGCCTACCTCAACGCGGAAAACCGGGTGCTTCGTGAGCAGCTCGGTGAGCGGAGGCTGCGCCTGACCGAGCGCCAGCGTCGTCGCCTGGCGGTGTGGGGCAAGGAGCTGGATCGGAAGGCAATCGCAGAAGTCGCCTTCATCGTCACGCCCGACACCATCCTACGCTGGTACCGAAGGCTGGTGGCCCGGCGGTACGACGGCGCCTCTGGACGCCGATTAGGGCGCCTCAGGGAAACGGGGCGAGATCGAGGATCTCGTTCTGCTCATGGCAAAGGAGAACCCGAAATGGGGCTACACGCGCATCCGGGATGGACTGTACCTACTGGGAATCGACATCGGCAGGAGCACGGTCAGGAGGATCCTGCTCGAGCATGGGCTCGAGCCCGCGCCGGAGCGTGGCAGGACCAACAGCTGGGAGCGCTTCCTGGGCCCACACCTGGGCGCGATCGCCGCCGCGGACTTCTTCACCGTGGAGGTCATGACACTCCGCGGCCTTGGTGCGGCACTGGGTGTTGGTGGTGATGGACCTCCAGTCGCGCAAGGTGGAGATCGGCGGGATCACTGCGAGCCCAGTGGCGCGTGGATGAGGCAGGTGGCCAGAAACCTCACCGACGTCGAGGACGGATTCCTTCGCAGCAGACGATTCCTGCTGATGGATCGCGTTGTATCCACGCGGCCACGGCATCCCGACGTAGCGCCCCTGCCGTGTGAAGCAGACCTCCCCGAACCAGGGAGGTCCCCATGGAGCCTGCATCAGCCGCCGTCCGCTGGGCGGACATCGTCGATGCCTGCGAGTCATCTGGCCTGACGGCACGTGAGTACGCCGAGGCGAACGACCTGAACCCGCGCACCCTGAAGTGGTGGCGCTGGAAGCTGGGTCGCTCGGCCGAGCCCGAGCCGACGGGGAGCGCGTTCTACGAACTGCGCGTGGAGGAACCCGAGGCCGAGCCTGTCGCCGAGACCACCACGACCGGAGGCGTGGTTCTTTCGCTGGACCGCTTCGAGGCCAGCGTGCTCGTGGACGGTGACACCGACCTGGCCCTGCTGCGTCGGATGCTGGGGGCGCTGTGCTGATCCCGACGCCGAGGCGGATCCTGGTGGCCCGAGATCCCGTGGACTTCCGCAAGCAGCTGGACGGGCTGGCCGCGGTCTGCGAGGTGCAGCTGCGGGAGCACCCGCTGGACGGCACGCTCTTCGTCTTCCGCAACAGGAGGAAGACCGCGGTGAAGCTGTTGATTTGGACGCATGGCGGCTTCCTGATGGCCTACAAGAAGCTCGAGCAGGGCCGCTTTGCCTGGCCCGAACTCGATGAGGACCGGGGGACCATTACGCCCGCGGAACTGGCTGCGCTGATGGAGGGGATCGACCTGCGCGGAAGTCGTAGACTAAGCCGCTGGAACCCATGATATCACCATGTTTCACCGTGCATCGCGTCCCTCTCCAGGTTAGAAAAACACATGTCCGGTCTCGCTGAAATCATTGATGAAAACCGACGTCTCCGCGAAGAGCTGGAGGCGCTGGCGGCGCTCGTGCGCGAGCGGGATGAGCAGCTGCAGGCCCAGGGTGAGCAGCTCCGCGAGAAGGACGGGCAGCTCCGCGAGAAGGACGAGCACATCGCGGCCCAGTCCACGGAGCTGGCCAAGCGCGAGACCATGCTCGAGTCGTTGAAGGAGCGCGCCGAGGAGCTCGCCCGCAAGCTGCAGCTCATCGACATCAAGCGCCGGGGCCCCGCGTCCCAGCGCTTCGTGCCAACGGCTCAGACCACGCTGCCCTTCCCGCACGACATCGACCCGCCTCCCCGAGCGCCCGTGCCCGAAGACGACGAAGACGAAGACGCCGATGAGGATGAGGCGGGTGAGCAGTCCGCGCCGAAGAGGCGCCGTAAGGGCAAGAAGACCCCGAAGCGCCGCAACCGCGACGACTTCGCCCACTTCGAGTCGCGCCAGATGCACTGCACGGCCTCCGAACTGGTGAGCGCCGACGGCAGCACCCATGCCTACAAGGTCATCGGCCAGGCCGTCTCCTTCCGCATCGACTGGGTGCCCGGGCACTTCGTCGTGATCGACGTCCTCCGCGACAAGTGTGTCGAGCCCGGCCGCCCTGGCGAGGGCGTGCTGACCGTCTCCCCCCCACGCTGATCTTCGACCTTAGTGTGTTCCTGAAGCCCCCGGGCCCCGGCGACCCCGACCCCCTCGAGGACACCGACGCCGTGCTGGTGGACTGGCTCCGCTCACCCCGCATCGAAGAGCTGATGGACATCGTGACCGGCCGGCGACGACACCTGCTCACCATGCGCTGCACATCTGGTGGCTTCGATGGCTTCATGGCGCAACGAGGCCTCCCGTTCCATCGCACCATGGTGTACTTCCACCCTGATGATGATGGATATCGAGGCGCCGTCGCCATGACGCCCGGGGCTCAGCCCGGCGAGCCCCTAGTGCTCGATCTCACGGGTTTCGCGGAGGAGCCCGAAGAGCTGATCAGCCGATGGCTGGGGCGCCCCGTTGGAACGGTGCTGTCCACCCGCACCGTCCCTGCCGGTCAGCCCTGGGCACCGCTGGAGAGCTCGATCACCTCCCCTCCCCCATCCTCCTTCGGCACATAGTCCCCGAACCGACCCAGATCCTGATCGAAGGCCCCCGGTGCCAGGTGCGCATACCGCTGGGTCAGCTCGATGCTCTGGTGCCCCAGGATCTGTTGGAGCCTGTAGATGTCCCCACCCTTCAGCACCCAGTGGCTGGCAAAGGTGTGCCGCAGATCGTGGAAGGTCAGCCCCTCGATCTTCGCCCGCGCCCGCACGCGGTGGAACACGGTCTTGGTCACGCTGGCGCTGCGCGGGTGCATCCGGTCCTGGCGGTTCGGGAACACCAGCTCGGGTGACGGACACGCCAGCTTCCAT
>CAYZVO010000375.1:0-3164 GCA_964481655.1 uncultured Enterobacterales bacterium
ATGTCGACGCCCGGTGTCGACGGACGCGGCGGGCGGTGGCCCGACGATCAGGGTTATGGCCCCGTCGACCACAGCTACGGACCCACGTGGGAGGGATCCCACAACGAGTCGACATGCTGGGACGATCCCGCCACCACAGCCTCCTTCGGTGCTTGCCAGCGCAAGGGGGAGTGGTCCTACGAAGGAGCTTCTGGACTCTCTGGGTCCCCCACCGGCTTCGGCTACCTCTTGGGGCTGAACACTGGATCAGAGGGTGCCGCGGAGAACTACATTCAGCTGTTCGTGCGGTAGGGGTGCGGGTGGATTCATGCAGACCTTTTCGCATTTCACGGCGGCCTGTTCGAGGTGGTTTCTCGAGGTGATTGAATGAGTCTCTGTTCGAACTTCCATGTCATCACTCTACCAAATGACCGAATACCCACATTCCCTCGAGGACGATCATGCAGCTCCCACTGAACTATGCGTTTGCGCTCCTGGTCATCGTTGTCGCGTCTGTGGCCGCAGACACGATGGCGCAGGATGAAGGCGCTGAGGTACACCTCAATGAGTTCAACTACGACGATGTTGTTGGACACAACGGGGACCTACTCGATCAGGAGATAACCACGTTTGGCACTTTCGGTGGTTTCTGCCGTGATCGCGATATGTCCCAGAAGATCCTGTTCCCCATCTATGCGCCCGGCACGGCAGTTATCGGTGAGTGCGTCTTCGACAGCCCTTTGATGGGACGTGCCACGCTGGAGACCATCAATGACGTGGCCAAGCTCGATCTCGGGCAGAGCATCGCGGTCCATGGCAAGCTCGCCGAGTACAACGACCTCGACAATCGTTCCATCATCGACTTCGCCTGGGTCAAGCCGTCGGACCGGACCGAGGCTATTCAGCTCGAGGAGGAGGAAGCTCAGCAGCCCGCAGAGACCGAAGGGGCGGCGGCCGAACCCGAGCCGACCGAGCCCAAGTCGAGCAGGGCCCCTATTACGAACCACACCGACAAGTCGGTGCGAGTCATGATCGCTGCACATGCATCCCGTGGCAAGCTGCGGTGTGAATACGTCGAGCCCAAGGAACTGGAGAAGTACGGTGACACGGACGGTGGCGTTGAGACTACGATGGTCGATGATGGGGAGTTTCTGAAGATCGACCTCGACGCAAGCACTTGGCTCTCCTTCACGCCGACGAGCGCCACCCTCACGGGCGAGTTCCCCGACGGTGGGCTGAAGCTTCTGAGTTTCCACGTCTACGCAGACAGGTTCACCTATAGCTACCTGGACAGTGGATTGAGGTACGACTTCGTGTGTGTCCCATAGGTGCTCTCAATAGACGCTGACCATCGGCAGGCGGCCCGAGAGTCCGAGAATGCTCGGGAAGCCAGGCTTCGGCGAGCGTCTTCATGCGCCTTGCTTGACTCCTGGCCAGACAGTCCGATTGGCAGTCTTTGGCAGGATTGACCACGGCGTTCGAGACCCACCCGGCGCGCGCTGCAGCAGTGGAGTCCGCCTCGCCGTCGGCCATCTCGAAGCGGGTCACCAACGCCATGTTCGCCTGCGAACGAGATCCGGCACCGGGCCCGTGGTAGCTTCGACGCTCGTCCCTCGGTGGAGGGGGGGCGAATCGATTCTCGAGGAACGCCACGATGACCGTTCGCTACCGCCGGCCTGCGCTCGCCCTCCCGATTCTGTTGGTGTCATGCACCTCCGATCCCGGTGTCGTTGTTCACAACGCCGACCCCCGCGCGGAGATCACCTCCCATGCTGACGGAGACACCCCCGAGGCGGGCCCGCGGCTCTTCACGGGCACGGTGGAAGACCCCGACCACGGCGCCGAAGAGCTCGAGCTGGTCTGGCTCTACGATGGTGCCGAGGCCTGCCCGCCGGTCAGCCCCGATGCCAGCGGCAACACCAGCTGCGAGATCGTTCTCGACAGCGGTGAGCACACCGTGTCGCTGCAGGTCGAGGACCCCATCGGCGGCCTGGGTTCCGATAAGGTCACCCTGGAGATCCAGCCCTATGGGGACCCCTGGGCCGAGATCTCTTCGCCGCTGGCCGGCGACGTCTATTACAGCGACCAGCTCGTGGAGTTGGCGGGGCAGGTGGGGGACGCGGCAGACGATGCCACGGCTCTCGAGGTCTGGTGGGAGAGCAGCGTCGACGGTGAGCTGAACCTCAACGCCGAGCCGGATGCGAGCGGACTCACGGTGGAGTCCGAGTACCTGAGCGAAGGGGAGCACCTGCTCGAGCTCTGGGTCAGGAACAGCGGCAACAACACCGCCTACGATTCCGTCACCATCGACGTAGGTCCGCCGAACTCCGCGCCCACCTGCAGCATCGAAGCTCCCGAAGATGGCTACGAGGCCGAGTTCGGCGAGGTCATTACCTTCGTGGGACAGGCCGACGATGTCGACGTCCCCTCCGACTGGCTCACGGCCACCTGGTCCAGCCTCCAATCGGGCACCTTGGCGGAGCAGACCCCGCTGACTGATGGATCGTTCACGCTGTCCTACGATGAGTTGCCCATCGATGTCCACAACATCACGCTGACCGTCGAAGACGAGCAGGGCACCGCATGCTCCGCCGGCATCGTGGTCACCGTCCTCGACTGCGACATCATTTGGTACGCGGACGACGACGGCGACGGCTTCGGCGACCCCGACAGCACCACCACCGGCTGCGACCAGCCCACCGGCTACGTCAGCGACGCCACGGACTGCGACGACCTGGACGACGACGTCTACCCGGGCGCGGACGAACACTGCGACGGCGTGGACGAAGACTGCGACGGCGACGTGGACGAAGAAGCCGTGGACGGCGACAGCTGGTACGCCGACGCGGACGGCGACGGCTACGGCGACGCGGCCACCGCCACCACCGACTGCAGCGCGCCCACCGGCTACGTCGCCGACGACACGGACTGCGACGACGCGGACGCGGCCATCAACCCGGCCGCCAGCGAGATCTGCGACGGGGTGGACAACGACTGCGACGGCTTGACCGACGACGACGATCCCGGCGTGACCGGCACCAGCACCTGGTACATCGACTACGACGGCGACGGCTACGGCGGGGTCCTGATGTCCATGGACGCCTGCGAGCAGCCCAGCGGCTACGTGGCCGACGCCACCGACTGCGACGACAGCGACGCCACGGCCTATCCGGGCGGCACCGAGG
>CAYZVO010000376.1:0-3146 GCA_964481655.1 uncultured Enterobacterales bacterium
CCCCTTGACCACGCGCATCGTCGCCGGTGGCATGACGACGGTGCGGAGGCGCATGCGAGTCGGAGTGGGAGTACGCGGCGCGCGGGGGTCAGACCTACACCCACGCCAGCTCCAACACTGCGGGTGACGTGGCCTGGAATAGGGACAACAGTGGCGGCCGGACCCACGAGGTCTGTGGGAAGCGTCAGAACGGGTACGGCCTGTGCGACATGTCTGGGAACGTGTGGGAGTGGATAGAGGACTGGTATCACGACAGCTACTCGGGCGCGCCCTCTGATGCTTCTGCATGGACCTCCGGTGTCGGCTCCCTCCGCGTCCTCCGGGGTGGCTCCTGGAACGACACCGCCAGGAACGTTCGGGTCGCCAGCCGCTGCGGGAACGTCCCCGGAGGCCGCGGCAGCCACCGTGGCTTCCGTCTCGCGAGGTAGACGCCGGGCCCTCGATCCTCGAACCCTCGACCCAGTGAACACGCGCTCCGCCACGCCCCGGCTGGACATCGCGACCCTTCGAGTGCTGAGATGCTGGCTGCACACTGCTCACGCCGGTCTCGCCTTTCCGTGACACATGGAGAATTCATGTTCCGAAAGCACCTCCTCCTCATCGCCACCTCGGCCCTCGTCCAAGCCTGCGCTGCCCACCACGAGCTGGTGACCGAGACCCCGGCCCCAGTGGCCGAGCCTGCTCCCGAGTCCCCCACGGCAGCACTGCCCACCAACCTCCAGCCCGAGGTGCCGCTGCCCCTGGCCCCCGGTGGCGTCGAACCCCAGCCCGGCGTCGCCGTAGTCGTGGGCGCCGGGGGCATCTACGTCGAGGGCGGCAGGCTCATTGAGCTTGGTGCCGGTGGGGCGGTCGGCGAGGTGGAGCGCAAGGGTCAGCTGATCACGGCGCTGTACGGCCGGCTCCTCGAGGTCGAGGAACGGGGCGGTCCTGGTCCGCAGATGCACATCGCCCAGGACATCCCCGATGCCACCGCCATCATGGTGCTCTACACCCTGGGCCAGGCCGGCTGGGACGGGTACCAGCAGATGGTCCTCGATCCCCAGACCGGTGCGCTGCGGGCCCTGCCGCGGGTCTTCGAGAAGGTCGAGGCGAGCGACACGGAGGAGGGGGCGCTGCTCATGGAGCTCATCGGAGCTGAGGCGCAGGGGTAGCGTCCGCTTCGAGCCCGACCTGTACGGCCACTGTCAGGTCCCCCCGCCCCTCATTCTTGGTAGGATACCTTCGTCGCCCCCGCGCAGGAGCCCCCGCCATGCCCCGTCCCCGCCTGCTGGTCTTTCTTCTCTGCCTGCTGCTCCCCCTGGTGCTCGGCGCGGGGGATGCTCGCGACCTGGGCCCCGCCGTCTACCAGCAGATGGCGATCGAGGCCCGCGTGGCCCTGGTGATCGGCAACGGGAGCTACGATGTCGGGCGCCTGGCCAACCCGCCCAACGACGCGCGGGCCATGAAGGCGGCGCTCGAGGCGCGGGGCTTCGATGTCACGCTGGTGCTGGACGCGGACAAGACCGGCATGGAAGAGGCCATCATCGACTTCGGCAAGGCGCTGAAGCGGGGCGGCGTGGGGCTGTTCTTCTACGCGGGCCACGGCATCCAGCACCAGGGTCGCAACTACCTGGTGCCCGTGGGCGCGGAGCTGTCGGACGAGGCGTACATCAAGGTGCGGACCGTGGACATGGACGCGGTGACGGCCGAGATGGAGGCGGCGCACAACCGCCTGAACATTGTGATCCTGGACGCCTGCCGCAACAACCCCTACGCCAGCCGCGTGCGCTCCCAGAGCCGCGGGCTGGCCATGCTGGCGGGCCCGACGGGCACCTACATCGCCTACTCGGCCTCGGCGAACCAGGTGGCCGAGGACGGCCGCGGTGGCAACAGCACCTTCACCGAGGCGCTGGTCAAGCACATGGCCCGGCCGGGCGCGGATCTGAACGTGGTCTTCGACGCGGTGCGCACCGAGGTCTGGCAGGCCACCGAGCAGGCCCAGACCCCCGAGTCCCGCAGCATGGTGGTGGGCCCGAGCTTCTACTTCGAGCTGGGCAGCGGGGACAGCGGTCCATCGCAGCCCCTCGACGTCACCGGGAGCGGCTCTGCGGGCTCGAGCGCCGACATCGGATCGCTGGCGGCCTGCGCGGCGGAGCTGGCTAAGCAGGAGGCTGCGCTGAAGGAGCAGGCCGCGAGCGACTGGGCCCAGATCGAGCCGCTGCTGTCTCGCAAGGACACGCTGACCAAGAAGGCGGTGGAGGCCTGGGTGGGCAAGTGGGGGCCTGGCAAGGCGGTGGCCACGGCCTGCGGGGAGCGGAGCGTGTTGCGGATGGAGCAGGCGGCGGTCTCGCAGCGCTGGATCGAGGAGTATGGCGACACTGGCGACAGCGGTGGAGGGGGCGGTGCCGTGGCCTCGGGCAAGGCCGGAATCGAGTGGGTGAGCATCCCCGGTGGGGGCTTCCAGATGGGCTCGAACGACGGTGACTCGGACGAGAAGCCGGTGCACACGGTGCGTGTGACGGGCTTCGAGATGTCGCGGAGCGAGGTGACGGTGGCGCAGTATCGGGCGTGCGTGGATGCGGGGGCGTGCAGCGCGCCGACGAGCTGCGGCAGCTCCCCAACCTGGGGCAAGAGCGGGATGGACGACCACCCGGTGAACTGCGTGACCTGGGACGACGCCCAGTCCTTCGCGCGCTGGGCCGGGGGTCGTCTGCCGAGCGAGGCCGAGTGGGAGTACGCGGCGCGCGGTGGGCAGTCGTACACCTACGCGGGGTCGAACACTGCGGGTGACGTGGCCTGGTACAAGGACAACAGCGGCGGCCGGACCCATGGGGTCTGCGGGAAGCGGGCCAACGGCTACGGCCTGTGTGACATGAGCGGGAACGTGTGGGAGTGGGTGGAGGACTGGTACCACGACAGCTACTCGGGAGCGCCTACGGATGGGTCGGCATGGACCTCCGGCGGCGGCTCCTTCCGCGTCGGCCGGGGCGGCTCCTGGGACAACGGCGCCGGGTACGTCCGGGTCGCCTACCGCAGCAGGGGCGGCCCCGGCGACCGCTACGGCTACCTGGGCTTCCGTCTCGCGAGGGATTAGACCGCCGAGCCCTCGACTCTCGATCCCTTGTTCCCTCGATCCTGAACTCGCGCCGAGGCAGAGCGGAGAGCCC
>CAYZVO010000377.1:0-3133 GCA_964481655.1 uncultured Enterobacterales bacterium
GAGCGAGGGGGCATGGGAGACCTCGGCGGGGGAGGGGAGGGGCCGGGTCAATTTGACATAGTGCCGCGGCACTTGTTGTCCGCCTCGCTAAGTTGAGGGGGACACCCGCCCCTCGAGGCCGCATGATCCCGCCCAAGAAGCGCAAGGACAAGACCCAGAAGATGGACGTGCACCCCGACCTGAAGCGGCACCTGGTGGAGCTGGCGGAGTCCGGGGCCATCGGCGGGGAGCCCTGTAGCTACTCCCAGGCCATCCGCGTCCTGCTGCCCGCGGTGATGAGTCGGATGGAGGCTGGAGAGACTCTGGCGCCGTCGCCCTACGAGCGCTTGCAGAGCAAGGCGTGCGAGAAGGTGTCGTTCCGTCACACCCTGGCCTTCGCGGAACGGGTCGAGGCGCTCCGGGTCAGCGATGAAGGGGGGAGGGGAGGCCTGACGAAAGCCGCCTTCTGGGTGGAGCTGCTGGGCAGGGCGGTGGCCCTGGCGCGGGCGGGGGAGCTGGAGGCGCGGGCCGTGGCCGAGCCCGATCTGGTGGCGGCTGCGGATGCGGTGCCGGTGGCTTCGGCCGCCGCTGCGGCGGTCTCCCTCTCGCCAGAGCAGTGGGCGGAGCTCCAGCAGCGCTTCCAGGCGCGGGTCGCGGAGAACCGGGCGGTGGAGCGTGCCCCGGCATTGCTTCCGGTGGCACCTGTCGCTCCAGCGAACGAGCCTTCGCCCGAGGCGGTGTTCACGGCGCTCATGCGCGCCCAGCGCGCCATCCTGGCGGCCCATGCCGACCGTCCAGCGCCCAGCGGGGCCATGAAGCCCGACGCCGACCTCTCCGACCTGGTGGAGGAGGGCGTGAAGCTGTTCACCGAGATGCTGGGCGGGGGGGACGGGCGGGGGCGGTGAGGACCGTGGACGTGGCTTCGCCTGGGCCATACTGGAATGACAAGCGAACCCTCTGACGGATCGAGCCCCATGACACTGCCAGACACCACGAACCTGCTGGCCGAGATCAGAGCACTCATCCAGGCCGCGCGCACCGCGGCCTCGCGCCAGGTCAACGCCATCGCGGTGATCACCAACTTCGAGGTCGGCCGCCGCATCGTGCTCTACGAGCAGGCTGGTGAGGAGCGGGCTGAGTACGGCAAGGCCGTGCTCAAGAACCTCTCGGCGGCCTTGACCAGCGAGTTCGGACGGGGCTGGTCTGTCAGCAATCTCACGATGATGAGGCGGTTCTACCTGGCTTACCGAGGCCGGGAGCAGAAATCGCAGACACTGTCTACGATTTTCGGGGAGCCAGCCCTCATCGAGAAATCGCAGACGCCGTCTACGATTTCTGTGCCCGCTACTGCCCCGGCCTTCGCCCTGAGCTGGTCCCACTACGTCTTCCTGACCCGCATCGACGACGAGGACGAGCGCTCCTTCTACGAGGTCGAGGCCACCAACAGCGGCTGGTCCCTCAAGGAGCTGCGCCGCCAGTTCGACACCAGCCTCTACGAGCGGCTGGCCCTGTCCCGCGACAAGGAGGGTGTGCGAGCCCTCGCCGTGGAGGGCCAGGTCGTGGACAAGCCCGGTGACATGCTCAAGGACCCCTACGTCCTCGAGTTCCTCGGCCTCGAGGAGCGCCCCCGCTACAGCGAGTCCGAGCTGGAAGCCCGCATCATCGACAAGCTCGAGCACTTCCTGCTGGAGCTGGGCAAGGGCTTCCTGTACGAGGGCCGCCAGCGTCGGTTCAGCTTCGACGACGAGCACTACTACGTCGATCTGGTGTTCTACAACCGCCTGCTGCGATGCTTCGTGCTCATCGACCTCAAGATCGGCCGGATCACCCACCAGGACCTCGGCCAGATGCAGATGTACGTCAACTTCTACGACCGGCACGTCAAGCTGGCTGAGGAAGCACCGACCGTCGGCATCATCCTGTGCAAGGAGAAGCACGACGCCCTGGTGGAGATCACGCTCCCCCAGGACGCCAACATCCACGCCCGCGAGTACCGCCTGGTGCTGCCCAGCAAGGACGAGCTGCGCCGCAAGCTGCTGGAGTGGGCCGAGGTTGCGGGTGAGGAGTAGCCGCGAGCCCCGAGGGCGGGACTACTCTTGGCTGGCCGCCCCTCCACGGGTAGGCTGACCGTATGAGTCGCAGCTACCACCAGCTCTCCCTCGATGCCCTCGCGCTCCCGCCTGACGAGCGCCTGGCGCTCGCCCACAAGCTGATCGACAGCGTGGAGGGGCCTGCCGATCCCGAGATGGCAGCAGCCTGGGCCGCCGAGCTTCGGCAGCGCACCGCAACAGCGGATGAACGGGAAGCTGCTGGCGAGCCCCGTGGTGAGGACTGGGAGAGGGCCCGAGGGCGCGTGCTGCGCGGGCTGTCCAAGACAGATCGTGGAGAAGAGAGATGAGGATTCGAACACCCATGTCTCTGGCAGTGGCAGTGTCGTTGCTCGCCGGGGGGTGCGCCAGTCAGAGGGCAGCTTGGCCACCGCCGGAGGCTCACCTTCGGAGCTACCCCCTTCCAGACGGTGCCAGCGGCGAACTCTCCCGAGCCCTCATGCCGGTCATGCGCTCGGCCAGGTACGAGGGTGACCTTCCGCCGCAGCCTATATGGGTGTTCTATCCGCCACCACAGTTCATCACAGAGCTGGTTGGAGAGGACCACCTAGCAGAATGTACAGACAGACTCGACGCTGGAGCATCATCTTGTTGGGTGAGGATATCGCCGGGAGTTGAGGTGACTGTGCATCGGGATGCCGAGGCCGGCGTCGGCTACCGCACGGAACTCCGAATCCTTCCTGACAACGCCGGAAAAACGATCAGTGGTTGCCCCACGGGCTTCTGGGCTGTGCATCCATAGACATCACGCTGGGGCAGGTGGTACCTGCTCTGTGCCCTGCGACCGCTTCTAGGCCACAGGCCGGCGCCGCAGGCTCTGCAGACCCGCATTCTGCGGGCGCACCGACCGTGGGCCCCCGTGCCCACATGTGTATGCAAAACCCCACACGGCTGTAGGGAAAGAAACACGTTTGTATGCCCATATCCAAGGTTCTACTGTGGCCCTGTGAGACCACCGGTGTGGCCCTTCGGGTGCTGGCCGGACCCGTTCCCCGGTCTCCCTGGAGGGCCCCTTGGCTACCACGCGCCTCGACACCGACACCCTG
>CAYZVO010000378.1:0-3102 GCA_964481655.1 uncultured Enterobacterales bacterium
TGTCGGCGCAGGCCACCCGCAGAGGCTGGCTCCCGGTTCTGTCGCCTGCTCCGAGGATGGCGTAGCTCAGCTCGTCGTCCTCGGGGTCGGTCACGTCGAGCTCGATGATCTCCGAGCGGCCCTCGGCGACCTCGATGCGCGGGGGCTTGACCTCGGGGGGCTCGTTGCAGCTGACCATGGGGATCGAGACGCCCGTCTGGCCCTCGATCCAGTCGATGACGGCGTCGGCGCGGACGTAGATGCCGCCGTCGCGGCATGGGACCTGAACGTAGCTGTAGGCGCGGGAGGTGACGCCCACCAGGTAGTTGCCGCGGTCGGTGATCAGGTAGAGCGGGCCGCCGGAGTCGCCGTAGCAGGAGTCGATGCCGCTGCCGCCGGCCCCCAGCTCGCCGTCAGGGCTGATGGAGGAGTAGCAGCCGGACTGCAGGTCGGAGCAGTCGTGGTCGGTGACGGTGGTGTAGGCTTCCTGCAGGTAGGGCGTGTACTGGTTGCCCCAGTTGTCGATGGCGCCGTAGCCCACGATGGCCACGTCGGCGCCGTCGTACAGGTATTGGTCCAGGATGCAGCCCTGGGCGATGGGGCGGGGCTCGACGGTGGTGGCGTCGCGCTCGAGGATGAGCACGCCCACGTCGAAGTTGTTCCAGTGCTGGGGGTGCCCGATCTCCCGCTGCACCCGGATCTCCTCGCCCCCGGAGTTGTAGTTGGTGGTGCCGATCTTGACCTTGGTGATGCCGCCGATGCAGTGGCTGGCGGTGAGCACCACGTTGGGGGCGATCAGGGTGCCGGTGCAGCCGACGCTGTTGCCGAAGTAGACGGCGGCGCAGTCGTCCCACAGGCCTTCGGTGGCGTTGGAGCCACCCACGACCGGAGCGGCCTGGGCCAGGGAGAGGGACAGCACGACAGGGGCGACGGACGCGAGCATGGGCACCTCGGAGGGGACTCTACCCCGAGGACGCGGTGGTCGCCCGGTCCGCGGATCGCATCTGTCGTTGACGGTACGGGTTCCATGGCGCACCTTCTGCGCTGGAGGTCGCCCTGCCGCGCTCGCTGTCCCCCCTCGCGCTCCTGCTCTGCAGCCCCATCGCGGGCTGCTACTGGATGCTCTGGGATCCGGACGCCCCCGACTTCCCGGACACGGCCTCGGGGGAGATCGCCTGCGCCCCCGGTGAGATCCGGCGCCTGTCCAGCGGCAAGTCCTTCGTCAGCCTGGCCGAGGCCCTGGCCGACGCCCACGAGCAGGACGGCTTCTGCCTCGGCGAGGGCGAGCACGAGGTGGAGCTGCTGGACTGGATGCGCCTGGACAACGTCACCACCCCCCCCAGCCTGCGCCTGGTGGGCGCGGGCTCCACCCTGACGACCCTGGCCGGCCCCAGCGGCGTGGCCGACAACCTGGTGGGCCGGCTCTACCTCTACGATCGGGTGCGCATGGGCACGGTGGAGCTCGAGGGGCTGCGCCTCGAGGGCCTGTCCCTGTACGCAGAGACCGGCACCCTGCGCCTGACGGACGTGGCCCTGTACGCCGAGTCCGGGCGCAGCTACCTGGCCGCGCTCACGGCCCCGGTGCTGGAGGTCCAGGGGCTGTCCATGGTGGGCTGCGGCGCCCTGGGGGTGACCCCCCTGGTGATGTTCGCCGACGGCACCATCACGGATCTGGTCATCAGCGACAACCAGCTCTACCCGCCGACCCTCATCGAGAGCTACGGCGACCTGCTGCTGGTCGATCCGGTGATCACGGGCAACGCCGGGATGAACGACGAGATCGGCTACGTGGCCGTGACCGCCTACGGCGACATCGCCCTCGAGGGCGGGCAGCTGTCGGGCAACACCACCGGGGGCCCGCTGATCCACGCCTGGCAGCAGCTGCGGCTGGACGATGTGACCCTCGAGGGCAACCGCCCCGGCTGGCGCGGCCTGATCACCATGGACGGCCCGGGCCTGGTGGAAGGCGGCGTGGTCCAGGGCAACATCGGCGGCAGCGGGGCCTTCGAGCTCACGGCCGCCGCGGTGCTGCAGCTGGACGGCGTGGACTTCGGCATCGGCGAAGACCGCAACGAGCCCTGCGACGTGGCCCTCAACCTCACCGGCGGCAGCCACACGATGTGCCTGGTCGAGGAGCTCGGGGACGACGCGACGGTGCGCTGCGACATCGACGGGTGCAGCTGAGCCGCCCAGGCGGCTATCGTGCCCCCATGCGCACGCACCTCATCGTCCTGACCGCACTGCTGCTGGGCTGCACCCCGGACAGCGACTCGAAGATCGACACCGCGCCCCCCGTGGACAGCGGTGAGACCGGCGAGACCGACCAGCCGGATCTGCCCAGCCTGGAGACGGCCTTCGTGGTGGACGCCAGCGGCTACGGCACCGACCGCCTGGGCGGGGTCGAGGTGGTGGCCAACATCGCGACCCTCGAGCTGTCCGGCGTGGCCCACCGGGGCGTGGCCTACCAACACCACGACTGGCAGAGCACGGGCTACGTGCTCTTCGACCTGTTGACGGTGGCCGAGGACG
Organism: uncultured Enterobacterales bacterium; assembly: GCA_964481655.1. Lineage (GTDB taxonomy): Bacteria > Myxococcota_A > UBA796 > UBA796 > JAFGLY01 > CALDOK01. The sequence goes on from CAYZVO010000378.1 coordinate 2,509, forward strand.
GCTCGAACCTGGCGGTGACCTACCTGTACGGCCAGGACGACCAGCTGCCCTACGTCTACACGGAGAGCTTCGATCACCCCATGGACTGGGAGACGGCCGGGGGCAGCGTGAGCTGGTCTGAGACTCCCACGGTCGTCCGCCCCGACATCCCCGAGCTGGTGGCCCGCCCCGCCCCCCTGGACGTGGGCATCACCATCAGCGGCGATGAGCTGTGGCTGGATGGCGAGACCGGCGGCGTGGTGTTGGACGGGGTGAGCTACGAGCTGCTGCCCTTCGCCACGGTGGACTGCACGGACTGCCCCGGCGGCCCTTGGCTGGAGATCCACTCGCTGCTGGCGGGGGACGAGGCCAGGGAGGCAGCACCCACGTGTTTCGGGATCGTGTACCTGTTCCCCGAGCAGCCCAGCTCGGCGCAGCTGTCCTACGGCATCTGCTTGCCGAACCTCGAGACCCCCAGCGGCAACTTCTCGGTCAGCTGGTCCGGCAGCCTCTCCGCCGCCCGCAGCGGGGTGCAGGCCACGGGCGGACCTCCCATCGGACGACCGCCGCCGGTGCGCTGAGCGCCGCGCGCGCCCAACGGCCGGGGTTGGCGCT
>CAYZVO010000379.1:0-3100 GCA_964481655.1 uncultured Enterobacterales bacterium
CGCCAGCTCGTCGACGTCGGCCTGGTGTTCGTTCTCGCCAGCGTTCTCGCGGTCCCACCGTCGCAGGTTCTGCTGCGCCTCCTGCATCTCGGGGGGGCACTGGCTGGGCGGCAAGCGCCGCAGATGGTCCATCATCTCGTCGGGGGTGATGCCCCGCTGCTCGGCCCAGGTCTCGAGCTGGCGCGCGTTGTCGTCGCCCAGGCGGGCGCCCCACTCGCGCTGGTTGTGCTCCTGGGAAGCGATGGCGGAGAAGCGACGCAGATCGGCCGGGTCGAGCCCGGTCTGGGACGCGATGCGCTGGATGCGGATCTCGGCGTCGGGGCCAGAGAGATCGCCGGTCTGAAGCTCGCGGATGGCGCGCTGGGCGGGGGTGAGGTTGGCGTCCTCGACTCCCTCGAAGAGGTCCTGGGTGAGGGGATCGCCCGGCCTGGTGGGCCCCACCATGAGTGAGCCTTCGCGGCCTGCGGCGCGAGCCAGGGCGGCCTGGGTGGCCATGATCGAGGCGGTGTAGGCCTCTTCCAGCTGCTGCCGGGTGAGGTTCATGCGCTCGGCCAGCTCGTCGAGTCGGCGCTCGCGCTCGGCGGGGCCGAGGTCGCGGTTGGTGCGGATCTGGCTGACGCCGTTGAGGGCCTGGTCGCGGGTGTCGCGGTTGCGCTGGGAGCGCATCAGCTCGTCGGGCTGGATGCCCGTCATGCGAGAGAGGTTGGCGTAGGCCTCCCACTGCTGCTGCATCGGCATCGAGGCGATGGCGTCGAGCCGGGAGTCCAGCTGGGAGTTGGCGACCGGGCCTTCCACCAGGCCGTGGCCCTGTTCGCCCTGGGCCAGCAGCGCGCCCATGAGCTGGTCGGGGGGGACCTCGCCGGCCAGCTGGCGCAGCAAGCGCAGGCGCTCGGCGCTGTCGGTCGGCGCGCCGGCGCTCCGCAGGCGTTCGTTGATCTGCTCGGGGGTCATGCTCTGGGCCTGACCCTCGGCGGGGCCGCCCCGGGCGAGCAGCTCGCGGACCTGGTCGGCCTCGAGGCTGGTGGCGGTGCGCAGGGACTCGACGTAGCCGTCGACCTCCTGGAAGGGGATGTTCATGCTGGCGGCGATGGCGCGCCGCTGGGCGATGCCCTGCTGGGTGGTGCGGGCGGTCTCCGCCTGCTGCTCGCGCCAGGCCTCCATGCTCATGCCGTCGGGCTTGGCCTGGGTGAACTCGGGGTCGTCGAAGGCCTGGGACTGCACCTGGCGGGCCAGGGCGGCCATCTCGTCGTCGTCCTGCTGACCTGGGGGCAGGAAGGCCAGGTGGTTCAGCATCTCGGGGCCGGACAGGCCGCGCTCGTGGCCCAGGGTGGCCAGGCGATCGGCGGCTTCCTGGGCCTGCTCGGCGGGCATCCCCAGGTAGCGGGCGGCGCGGACACTGTGGTCGCGACGGACCTGTTCCTCGGACCAGCGCTGCAGGGCCTCGACGGAGACACCGGCCGAGGTGGCGGCCTCCTGGAGCGCGTCCTGGCTCATGTCGATGGGGGCGGAGATCTGGACATTGCCCGACGAGATCGCCGTGGCCACGTCGCTGTGGTTGTCGTCGAGCATCGCGCCGAGCTGCTCCGGCGTCTTGCGCGGGGACTGGCCCGCGGCGAGCTGCTCCATGCGATGGGCGCGCTCGGCCGGCGGGAGGCTGCGGGCGGCGGAGACGTCGCGCAGCAGGGCGTCGCGTTCGGCCTGCTCCTGGCGCTCGCGCTCCTCGCGCCGCTCGGCGGAGGTCTGGGTGCTCGAGCTGGTGTCGTTGTCGCTGTCGGTCTCGAAGCGCTCGTCGCGCTCGCGGTCGTCGGCGGTGGCGGAGGCCACGGTGATGTCGCCCGCGGGGTTGTCCTCGCTCTGCTGCTCTTGCTGCTCTTCCTGCTGGGCGGCGAAGAGCTGGCGCTCGGCCTCCATCTGCTCTTCGGTGCGGAACTCGTCGTCGGGGGACCAGGGGCGGTGGCCCACCGGGTAGTGGTAGACCCGGGCGTGCAGGCCGAAGCGGGCCGCGATCTGCTGGTACAGCAGGGTGCCACCCTCGAGGGTGGTGATCGCGAGATCCATCATCTCGATCTCGCGCTGGGCCTCGGTCAGCTCTGTGGTCTTGGTGCGGAGCTCGGTCTCGGCGGTGGTCTTCTGGCTGGTGGTCTCCCGCTCGCGAGCCGGGATGTCGGTGCGCCAGGCGCTCTCGAGGGAGTCGAGCAGGGCCTCGAGGCCAGAGCGCTGTTCGGTCGTGGCGGAGCAGGTGTTGTCGCCGGTGGTGGAGGTGGGGGTGGACACGCCGCCGCTGGGGGGCGGCGTGGACGACATGGTGGACTGCTGGTCACCGGCGGTGGCGTCGACGGCGTCGAGGTCGTCCTGGGTCTCCTGCCAGTCGCGGTAGGCGGTGTCGTGCTCGAGCTGGAGGTCCACGAGGGTGTCGCCGAGGTCCTCGACGCGGCCCTGGAGCTCTTCGGTCTCGCGGGTGAGGGTGTCGACGGTGCGCTGGGTCTCGGTCTTCTTGCGCTCGACCTGCTCACCGAGCTTCTCGCAGATCTTGGGGACGTTCTCGGGGCCGTGGGCGCCGCCGGCGGAGGGGGGCTCGAGGGCGGCGAGCTCGTCCTGGAGCTGCTGCATCAGCTCCTGGAGGGCCTGCTGCTCTTCGTTGAGCTTGTCGGTCTCGTCCTTGAGCCGCTTGATCTGGCGCTCGTAGCCCTTCATCTCCTGGGGGAAGCGCTTGGCCTTGATCTCGTGGAAGCGAAGCTGGCCGTCCTTGTCGGGGGGCTGGGGGGCCTTGTCCTGGGCCCGGGCGGCCTCGGCCCGCTCTTCGACGAGCTCGCGGCGGGAGTCGCGCCGGTCGGCGTTGTCGTCCATCCGCTCCTGGGTCTCGCCGATGCGATCCTGCTTGCCGTCGAGCTTGCCGCCGGTGGTGCCCAGGTCGGTCTCGTTCCACTCGAGATCGATCTCGACCTTGTGGATCTCCGCCTCGAGGTAGTCCCGCTGCTGCTCGTAGGTCTGCTGGGCGCTCGAGGGGCGGCCACGGCCGGTGGGGACCGGCTCGGTCTCTTCGGCTTCGGGGGCGTGCCGCCCGGCGGCGGCGGGGCGCCCCCGCCCGGGAAACGGCACC
>CAYZVO010000380.1:0-2986 GCA_964481655.1 uncultured Enterobacterales bacterium
GGGACAGGGGATCGGCGGGAGGGGCGGCCGTGTCCTCCGGGTGGGGGCAGGCCGTCAGGATGAGTGCGGTGCTCGCGATCAGGCGGGGCGTCATGGCCCTTCAGTAGCACAAGGGGGAGGGGCTCAGTCCTGCTGTGGGGGCGGCGGGGGCTTGCGACCCGGTCCGTGGGGCGGCGGCTTCTTGCCGTCGCCCGGCGGTGGTGGCTTCTTGCCGGCGCCCGGCGGCGGTGGCTTGCGGCCTGCGCCCGGCTCCGTGACCGCGTCCCAGTAGCCGCGCTCCTTGAGCGCGCGCTCCAGGTCGGCGTCCATGGCCTGGGGGTCCCCGGGGCCTTCGCTGTAGCGGGGCTCGATCCACGCGCCGAGCAGGACGTCCAGCTCATCCACCAGCGCGGGCTGCTCCGCGGTCAGGTCGGTGAGCTCGCCAGGATCGGCGGCCAGATCGTACAGCTCGTGCCAGGAGCCGATGGGCTGGTCTTCGGCCCAGCGGAACATGGTCGGGCCGTTGCGCAGGCTGTCGTCGGCCCGGATGAGCTTGTGGTCCCCGCGCTGGATGGAGGCGTTGCCCCGGTTGGTCAGGGCGTACAGCGCGGCCGGGGGTTCGACCTGGCCGGTCTGGCGCAGCAGGGGCCGCAGGTCGCGACCGTCCATCTCCCGGGGCACGGTGGCGCCGGCCCAGGCCAGCATGGTCGGGGCCAGGTCCTGCAGCTCCACGACGGCGGTCTCCCGACGAGGGCCGGGGCCGCCGGGGTCCACCACCACGAAGGGGATGTGCAGCACCGGGTCGTAGAGCAGCTCGTGGCCGTAGGTGTCGTGCTCCCGCAGCAGCTCGCCGTGGTTCGAGGTCAGCACCACCACGGTGCGCTCGTCCAGGCCGGTGGCCTCGAGGGTCGCCATGATGCGGGCGATGGAGCGGTCGTAGCAGATGAGCGCGCAGTCGTAGCGCTCGATCTGGTACTGGACGTTCTCATCGCTGGTCTGGTTCTCCCGCTTCTGGCGGGCCAGGGGGCCGAACAGCTCCTGCACGCAGGCGGGCTCGGGCTGGGCCTGCTCGCCCGGCAGGGCCTGCAGCCGCGGGGGGCCGGGGCGGTGGAGATCGAGGTTGTGCACGAAGGCGAAGAAGGGGGTGTCCGTGCGGGCCTCGAGCCAGGCGGTCACGCCCCGGTCGTAGCTGGTGGAGCCCTCGAACATCATGCCCTGGCTCGACCCGAAGATGGCGCTGCTGCCCGCCAGCAGGCCGTCGCCTTCGCCCCCCCAGAAGGCCGCCGTGTCGTAGCCGTAGTAGCCGAGCACCTCGGGCAGGGTGGTGCCCCCGGCGATGCTGGGGGACCAGGCGTGCATCCCGCCGGCCCGGCGGCGCTCCATGGTGGGGAAGGCCCCCAGCAGCAGGGTGGCCAGGGACGGCGCGGTCCAGCCCGAGGAGCTGTAGGCCGCGTCGAAGACCACGCCGCGGTCCACGAGGCTGTGCAGGGCGGGTGTGTCGGCGCGGCGGGACTCGTCCAGGCGGTCGTAGCGCATGGAGTCGATGTCGATGACCAGGAAGCTGGGGGCCGAGGCCGCCGCGGGCGCTGGTGAAGGATCGGGCGCCGGCTCGCAGCCGATGGCCAGAAGCAGTGACGCCAGGCCCACGCAGGACCTGGCGTTCGGAGAGGGGGCGAAGCTGCGCATGGGAGTGGGCTAACCCGCTCCCCTGCGGTCTCGAGCCGGCCTAGAAGGCGAACTGGCTCTGGACGACGGCCTGGGTGTCCCAGGTGTCGGCGCCATCGACCTGGGCGGAGCCGACCTGGGCCTTGATGCTGAAGTTGTGGCCCTTCATCCAGTAGTTGACGCCGCCCATGACGGCCAGGCGGTCACCCACGTCGGTGTCGGCCGCCGCGTCGTACCACTCCACCGCCACCAGGGGCTCCACCAGCTTGATGCGGTAGCCCACGTCGCCCCAGACACCCATGCCTTCGGGCATCGCGCCGTCGGGGCCGTGCATCTGCCACACGGCGGTGGCGACCACGCCGTTGTCGCCCATTGGGATGTCGGCGAACACGTCGGCGGCGGCCGAGAAGTTCATCACGTCGTCGTCGCCCACGCCGTCACCGTCGGTGTCGATGGTGGCCACAGGCTCGACGTCCACGGCCGCGGCGAAGGTCAGGTACTTCTTCTTGCCCAGGTGGGAGCCCCAGACCTTGAGGCCCTTGTCGGCGTCGAAGACGTGGTAGGTCGCGCGGGCGATGAAGCGGGGTGCGTGGTTGATGCCGTTGGGCTCGTAGCCGTCCATCACGGCCAGGCGGTACTCCACGTGATCGTCGGCCAGGCGGCCGCGCAGCTGGACACCCACATCGCGCAGGGAGGCCACGCCGGACTGCTTGATGTAGTGGGTGTGGAAGTCCAGGCCGTGCAGCTTGGAGCCGGCCACCAGGTGATGGCGGGTGAAGGGGATGCGGAAGAAGCCGACGTCCACGTTGAACGCGGCGCTGTGGCGGTACTCGAACCAGGCGTCGATGATGTTGAACTGGTTGTTGGCTTCGCCGGCCTTGCCCAGGTTGCCCGCCAGGCCGCCGAGGAAGATGTAGGTCTTCTCGTTGGGCTGGGCGGCCATGAACATGAACGCGCGGCGGATGTAGAAGTCGGGGGCCACGCCGCCGGCGTCGGTGTCGATGGGCACGGACAGCCAGGGCTGGATGTAGCCGCCGGGCATGATCCAGCTGTCCTCGTCGAGGGTGACCTTGGCAGCGTTGGCGGTGGCGGGGAGGGCCAGGGCGCCGAGGAGCGGGAGCAGGGCGAGGGGGGACTTCATGAGGGGTCTCCTGGTGGGAGGATGGGGAAGGAGAGGGACGCGGCTTAGAGCAAGGAGCGTGCCTTTGTGTTTCGCGGGGGAAAAGGGCGGTTGGATGGTCGGCGAGTCTAGCCGGTCTCGGGGGTTGTTGCGAGGGTGCAGCGTGGTGGGGTGGTGTGGTGTTGCAGGCGCGCAACGTGTTCGTGTTCGTGTTCGTGTTCG
>CAYZVO010000381.1:0-2906 GCA_964481655.1 uncultured Enterobacterales bacterium
GATGTCGTCCCGGATGCGGGGCAGCCCGGCGTCGCGGGGGTCGTTGCGCAGGAACACGCCGATGCTGATGGCCACGGGCAGGGCGACCAGGGCGGGCACGGCGAAGGCCGCGCGCCAGCCGATGCTGTCCACCAGGAAGCCGGCCAGCAGCCAGGCCAGGACGTTGCCCACCGCGTAGCAGGTGGAGATGACGCCCAGGATGGCGCCGCGGCGTTCGACCTTGGACCAGTTGGCCGCGGTCTGCACCACCAGGGTCCAGCCGGCGCTCTGGGCGTAGCCGTTGATGGCCCACAGCACGAGCATCATCGTGTAGCTGTCGGCGAAGGCCATGCCGATGTTGCACAGCACGGCCACGGACAGGGCCGTGGTCATCATGCGACGGGGGCCGAAGCGATCGGCGAGCTGCCCGTTGACGAACTGGCCGATGGCGTAGAAGGTCGCGTAGACCGACGGGATGCCGCCGACCTGGGCCGAGGACCAGTCGAAGGACTCCATGATGGCCGGCTGGGCCACCGAGAAGTTGAGGCGGCACAGGTAGTAGCTGGCGTAGCCGGTCCACAGCAGGGTGAAGATCCGGTACTGCCACATGCGCTGCTTGCGCTCGTCCACCGCGGCTTGCATGGGGGCCTCCTGAGGCGACACCGGCTCGCAGGGATGGCCGGCTCGGGCCCGATAATGCCCCAGCGGGCAATGCGCTCACAGGTCGCCGGGTCGTCATGACCCGGGGCGCCCTACTCCCGCGGCTGCACCAGGTCCCAGAGGTCCTCGAACAGGGTGCTGCGGCCCATCAGGTACTCGCCGCCGAAGTCCAGGAACCAGACCACGGTGCCGTCCGGCGCGATCTCCTTGACCATCCCGCCAGAGCCCAGGGTGTGCAGGGTGTTGCCACCGGCCAGGCGCCAGGCGTCGCCGTTCAGGCCCCCTTGCTCGTCCTCGGCCAGCCCGTAGTTCCAGACCTCCCGCAGGGTCTGGCTGTCGTGGTCCACCTCGTACTCCCGCACCATCTGCACCGTGCCCATGCCGTGGCCGCCGCTGTGCAGCAGCAGGGTGCCGGTGTCGGTGTAGGACACGCCGTGCTGGAACTCGAACTGGGAATCCTCCGGGTCGAAGGCGTAGCCGTCGCGGGCGCCGCCGGCGTACCAGAGGTTCTCGCCGCTCTCGCCGTCGAGCTCCACCACCAGGCTCTCGTCCCAGAAGCTGTAGAGGTAGCTGTCGGTGCTGGCCTGGTAGTACAGCCCGTTGGACGAGCAATAGGCCCGGGGTGAGCCGGGGTAGTCGTCCTCGCAGGTCCAGATGACCTCGACCTCGTCGGCACCGGGGGCCAGCTCCACCAGCGCCTCGGTGCCGTCCACGTGGTACTCGCTGCCCCAGGCCATGGTGCCATCGGGCAGCTCCACGAAGGCGTGCACGATGCCGTCGGCGGGGATGATCTCGACCTCGGCGTCCAGGTGGGTGCGGTGGATGGTGGTGCCGACGCCACCGCTGGAGCCCCAGTTCTGCCAGTAGGTGCTCGAGTCCCACAGGATGGTGGAGCCATCCACCGACAGCTGGGCGAACAGGGTCCACTCCTCGTCGGGGGCGACGCTGGCCCAGACAGGGCGACCCTGCCGGTCCACGATGAAGGTCCAGTAGTCGCCGGGGTTCCAGCTGCCGGTGTGGCCGGCGATGCTGGAGAGCAGCCAGCCGCCGGTGGGCTCCCACAGCGCGTCCTCGCTGACCTGCACCTCGCCCACAGGCAGCCCGTCGGGCAGGGAGCCGGCGCTGGCGGTCTCTCCGTCGGCGCTGTGCTGCTCACCGTCGACCTCGAGCAGGACCCGCCAGTCCACGTCGTAGTAGTAGGGGATGCCCACCAGCACCTGCTCGTGGGCGCCGGCGGCGGCTTCGAAGGGCGGCGAGCTGTGCCACTCGCCGTCGTCGAAGCTGTACTCGACCCAGGCGGTGCCGGCCTGGCCCTGCTCCCAGCCGACGTAGACCAGGCTCTCCACCGTCTCGTGCAGCCGCCAGCCCGTGGTCACCAGCAGCTCGCCGGGGGGCGTGCCCGTGTCGTCGCTGTCCGGGCCCGTGTCGTCAGCGGGAACCACAGGGCCGCTGCTGCAGTGGCAGCCGACGGCGAAGATCAGGACGGGCAGCAGCGGGCGCATGGGACCTCCAGGGCCGGTAGTGTACACGGCCTCGTCGAGATCAACCCCGCCGCACCATCATCACGGAGCAGGGGGCGCGCTGGGCGATCTGCTCGGGGATGTTGCCGAAGCCCAGGTTCTTGAGCACCTCGTCGCGGTTGGCGCCGACCATCACCAGGTCGTAGTCGTCCGCCGCCTCTTCGAGGATGCCGCGCACCACGTCGTCGGACTCCACCAGCTTGGTGCTGCACTCGAGGCCCCGGGCCTCGGCCACGGTGACCTCCAGGAAGCCCATGGCGCGGCCCTTCTGCATGTCGCTGGCGCCGGGCTTGACCACGCCCATGGCCACCACCTCGCAGCCGTGGACCTGCTGCAGGTCCCGGGCCAGCTTGGCGGCGTAGCGGGCGTGGGGGCCGCCCGCGGAGGGGATGAGGATGCGATCGATCTTGGTGAAGTCGCCCCAGATGCGCACCACGCCCACGCTCACCGGGATGCGGCGCATGACGTTGTCCATGGTGACGCCCAGCACCGACGCGGTGGCCCGGCGGGCGCGCTTGGGCATGCCCGTCCAGCCCATGAGCACCAGGGAGACCCCCGGCTGCCGGGCGGCGGCCAGCACACCCGCCGAGATGCGGTGGGCCACCCGCACCACGCCGGCCACGTCCTTGCCCGCGGCCTGCATGTCGGCCACCAGCTTGCGGAAGGCCTGGATGCGGAACGGCGCGGCCAGGCCGCCGATGGACAGCGGGGTCTGCACGGGCACGACCTGCACGTTCAGCAGCGTGA
>CAYZVO010000382.1:0-2874 GCA_964481655.1 uncultured Enterobacterales bacterium
CCTGTTCCTGATACCTGTACCACCATGAGCCTCCCCGTCCGCCAGCACCCCTCGATCCCCTCGGGCCGCAGCCTCGGGCTGGCGGCGCTGCTGGTCGCGGTCGCCTGCGGCGCCGACCGGTCCGCGGCGCCCGGGGCTGACGCGCCAGGGACCCCCGCGCGGTCCGTCGGGCCCTCGGTCCTGTGGATCTCCCTGGACACCGTGCGCGCGGACCACATGGCCCTGTATGGTGGCCGCGCGCGCTGCCCGGAGCTCGAGGCCCTCGCCGCGGACGCCCTGGTCTTCGAGCGGGCCTACTCCCACTTCCCCGAGACCACGCTGTCCCACTGGTCCATGCTCACCGGCGTGCTCCCCGAGGTCCACGGCAACGTGCCCGCAGCCCGGGACTCCGCCTACACCGGCCCCACCATCGCCGAGATGGCGGGCGGCGTCGGCTACAGCACCGCGGCGTTCGTGGGGGGCGTCACCATGCTCGACCGCAGCACGGGGCTGTCCCGGGGCTTCGAGCGCTACGACGACAGCGTCGAGGACGATCCGGTGCACCAGCGTCGGCCGGCGGCCGAGATCAGCGCGGCGGCGCGGTCCTGGATCGACGAACAGGACGGCTCCTGGTTGGCCTTCGTGCACTACTTCGACGCCCACTTCCCCTACACGCCCGCGGATCCCGCGATGTACGACCCCGACTACCGGGGCCCCGTCGATGGCACCGACGCCACCCTGCACGAGCATCGCGACTTCGGCGCGCCCCTCGACCCCCAGGACCTGGCCCACGTCGAGGCGCTGTACGACGCCGAGATCAGCGAGCTGGACGCCGCCCTGGGCGCGCTCTTGTCGGACCTGCCCCCGGACACCGTGGTGGTGGTCACCTCCGACCACGGCGAGAGCTTCGGGCACGGCTACCTCTTCAACCACCGGGCGGTGCTCTACGACTCGGTCCTGCACGTGCCCCTCATCCTGCGGGCGCCTGGCGTGGGGCCGGCCCGCGTGCAGCGGCAGGTGGGACTGGTGGATCTGCTCCCCACGGTGGCCACCGCCGCGGGCTTGAGCATCCCGGATCAGGTGCAGGGGCGCAGCCTGCTGCAGGCCGCCCCCGGGGGCGGGCTCAGGCTCGCGGACGCCGTCGCCGACGAGCCCCCCGTGTGGGCTCGGACCGACCCCTGGCTCCCCGGGGCGTTGCTGGGGGTCCGCACCCCCGCGGACAAGGTCATCTGGGACAGCGAGGGTCGCGCCCGCGCCTTCGATCTGCAGCGCGATCCCGGCGAGCTCGTCGCGGGCCCCGTGCCGGACGCCCTGACCGACGGCCCTGCCCGCTACCGCGGCCTCGTCGACGCCATGGACGCCCACCGGCAGGAGCGGCCCGCGGGGCCGCCCCACATGGACCCCGCCGAGATCGAGCGCCTGCGAGCGTTGGGCTACCTGCCCGAGGGGCCGCCGCCTACTCCGCCGGCAGGTGGGCCGTCCGCACCAGGCGAGCCCCGAGGCGATTGACCCAGCAGGACGCCGCGGGATCGTGCATGCGGGCGGCGAGCCGGATCTGCTTGGGGCCCATGTCCCAGGACCCTCCGCGCAGGGCGTAGACGACGCCGTTGCCCGTCCACGGGTCCACCGCGGGCTCGCTGGCGTATCCCTGGGGCGCGAGCATGGGGATGCCGTCCTCGGTGTACCCTATGATCTGCTCGTCCCCAGTGTGCTCCGGGGTGTCGGAGGAGCCATCCGTGGTCCACTCGCAGACGTTGCCGGAGACGTCGTACAGGCCCCAAGCGTTGGGCTCGAGGCTCGCCACGGGGTGGGTGCGTCGTTCGGAGTTCGCCCCGTACCAGGCCGACCTGGTGAGGGACGGCGTGGGGACGGTTGTTCCCGGGCCCGCGCCCTCGCAGTTTTCGACCAGCCGCTCGCCCGCGGAGGCGCCGTCGACGAAGGTCGTGGGGCGTCCTGCCCGGGCCGCGAAGGCCCACTCCGCCTCGGTCGGCAGGCGCAGGCCCTCACAGTCCAGCAGGTCCTTGGGAGCCTGACAGTCCCAGCGACAGCCGGCGGGCAGGGGAGGGGGCTTGCCGTCGTCCTGGTGGGCCGCCATGTGCGGGTCTTCGTCCTGGTGCTCGATGGGGTCGTCCACAGGATCGCAGCGGTAGCAGGATGGCAGACCGTGGAGGGATGAGAGCCGGGTGAGGTGTTGCACCTGCTCGTCCCAGCCCGCTCGCTCCACGGGGCAGGTCGGGCAGCCCTCGAAGTGCGCCGGGTTGTACTCCATCAGGGCTTCGAACTGAGCCTGGGTGACCTCGGTGCGCGCCACCCAGTACGGGCGGGTGAGCGTGACCTCGTGCTGGTTCTCGTCCGGCCAGCGGCAGGGCTCGTCGTCGGGGGAGCCCATCACGAAGCTGCCCGGGTGCACCAGCACGAAGGCCGTGGGGTGTTCGTTCAGGAGCAGCTCGGCGCCGCCGGGCAGGGCGCCGTCGTCGCCCGCGTGGACCAGGCAGGTCCAGCGGCTGGGGCGCTCGAGGGAGGTGGCGGGGACCGTGTCCCCGGTCAGGACGCCGCGGGTCGCGCCCTCGAAGGGCTCACCGTCCACCAGCCAGCGCACGCGGAAGCGGGCGTCGGTCGGCGCGTCATCGTCAACCACGCAGCGCAGCGCATCGCCCGGCTGTGGGTGCAGCGGCTCGATGAGCACCCGGGGCGCCGCTGTGGGCACCGCGCCCGCCGTCGGCGCCGGCTCGGTCTCCGGTGCAGACGCGGCCGGGTCCTGACCGCAAGCGGCCAGGAGGGCGTAGGCGAACAGGTGCAGCATGGCTGCATGCTATCAGATGTTTCTCGGTATTATGAGAACCATAATCGTCGGCCCGGATCTGGCACGGCGCTTGCTGTCGGCATCGTAGGGGG
>CAYZVO010000383.1:0-2808 GCA_964481655.1 uncultured Enterobacterales bacterium
CAGCAGCAGCCGCACCCGGGCGCCGTAGTTCATCTCCGAGACCAGCACGGTGATGATCATGATGGCGGAGACCACGACCAGCAGGGCCACGCCTGATCGGGAGTCGCGGCTCCGCCGCCGGCTGCGCGTCAGGGCCCCCCGCCAGCGCGCGTGGCGCGGATGGGGACGCACCCCGCGGGTGCGGGTGAGCTCTGTCCAGATCCAGCGGAGGGGACGCATCACTGCAGGCCCTCCATGCCGGTGGAGGCGGCGTCGGCGTCCTGCCCCAGGGCGAAGACCGAGCGCGCCAGGGGCTCGGCGTACTCGAGCAGGATGGTGGTCACGAAGGTGTGGTCCACCAGCTCGTCGGGATCCTCGTGGTCCGGGGCCGAGATGACCAGCACCAGCTTGACCGCCCGCGGCAGGCGGTTGGGGGTCTCGGTGGAGATGGTGGACCATTCCTCCATCCACTCGCCGTTGGTGCCGTCGAGGAAGCGCAGGTCGAAGCGCTTGACCCCGTGGGCCAGGGGCAGGATCACCCCGTCGATGTCGGGTTCTTCGTCGATGCGGGGGGACTCGCGGTGCAGCAGCACCTGCAGGTTGGGGTTCTCCGGATCCGGCTCGGACCAGATGGTGATCTCGGTCTGGTCGCACTCGTGGGTGTTCTTGTACATGGGCCGGTGGGACAGCGAGGTGAACCACAGCTCGTCCACCGGGTCGTTGTCCTGGGCGATGAAGACCGTCTGGTAGGTGTTGACCGCGGTCGTGCTGGACGTGAGGTAGGCCAGCCGCAGCTCCTGGGAGACCCGCTCCAGCGCCACCCGCGCGCTCTGCTGCACCCCGTCGTTCTGGGCCAACAGCTCCCGGGCCTTGAGCGAGTTCCGGAGCGTCCCCACGACCACCGCGCCGATCATGGTGAGCAGCGCGACGGCCACCATGACCTCGATGAGGGTGAACGCTCTGCGGGCGCGACACATCATCAGCGCCCTCCCATCGGCAGCGAATGCCGGGTCCCGGGGATGGAGATGGAGTCACCGCCACCACCGCTGGACTTGCCGCCGCCACCACCAGCCGAACCACCACCCGGGGTCCCGCCGGCGCCACCCTTGCCGCTCTTTCCGCCGCTGGACCCGCCGCTCGAGCCCCCCATCGCCCGCGACAGCAGCGACAGCGCCGATGAGTTGATCACGTGGGTGGTGATCTCCACCTGATCCAGCTCGTCCTCGTTGTCCCCCCACCACACCAGCACCCGCACCTCGCGGATGTAGCCACCGAGCATCTCGGTCACCATGTCGGAGGACACGCCCATGTCGTCGAGCCCCGGCTGTTCGGTCTGCCCGTCGCGGCCGGTGGCGGAGCCCCGCTCACTGGAGCTGGCCTGGTCGTAGTCCTGGTCGCCCCAGTAGCCCTGCCCCGCCAGGTCCTCCGCGGTGCCCATGAAGTCGCCACCGAGCTCGAGCTCGATCTCGCGCACGGTGTAGGCCCACTGGAAGTCCTCGTAGGCGTCGTCCACGTCGAGGTTGAGATCGAGGCCGTCCATGTCGCCGAAGTCCTCGAAGTCGCCCTCGTCCTCGATGTCCTGCTCCCCGAAGCCCTCGGACTCCATCATCAGCTGGACCTCGGCCATCTTCTCCTTGGCCAGCATGGTGGCCACGAGCAGCTTCTCGGTCTCGGTGGTCATCAGCACCGCGGTGGCCTGGGCGTGAACCAGGACCATGAGCGCGCCCGCCAGGATGGCGACGGCGATCATGATCTCCAGGAGCGTGAAGCCACGGCGACGCATCATCACCCCTGCGGCATCTCTGGCCCCTCGTCGGGCAGCCAGTCGAAGAGGTCATCGGGCTCGACCAGATCGTTCTCGAGGTGGATCCGCCCGGTGAGCGGCTCCACGATGACGGTCCAGCCCTCCTCGGGGTCGTCGATGTCCACGATGCGCACGACAACAGGCTCCATCTGGCCGTTGGGGAAGATGTGCGTGAAGACGACGGTGTCGTCCTCGGTGTCGTCGTCCTCGTCGAGCAGCTCCTCGGAGGGCTCGACGGGTTCTTCGTACTGGGGGGTCCAGACCCAGCCGAAGGCGGTGTTGCCGGGGAGCTCGACCTTGGTGTCCAGGGTGACGTCTTCGAGGCCCTGGAAGCGGCCGGTCTGGTCCATCAGCTCGTCGGCGGCGCCTTCCGAGATCTGCCGCTCGGTGAAGCGGGAGAGCCGGTCCTCGAGGTCTTCCTCCCACTCGATGCGCTCTTCTTCGGACTGGAAGATGGTGGCGTCGGGGGCCCCGGCGTGCACCTCGTAGGTGCCCCGGTCGAGGTTGAAGGCGATGCGGAAGGTGACGTTGCGGAGGGTGGCCTCATCGCGCAGGTACGCGAAGGTGGTGGCCAGCTCCTGGACGGTGCCCCGCTGCTGCAGGGCCAGCAGGCCCGACATGCTGGGGATGGCGATGCTGACGATGAGCAGCAGGATGGCGACGGTGACCATCACCTCCATCAGCGTCAGGCCCCGACGGGCGTGGCGGATGGGGGTGTCGAGGCGGAGCCATGGCCACCGTGCGATCAAATGCTACTCCTCTTCGTCGCCGTCGAGGTTCCAGGACTGGATGTCGGCGTTGGCGTCGTCGCCGCCTTCCTTGCCGTCCTTGCCCAGCGACACGATCTCGTAGTCGGCGGAGCCGTGGGTGCCCGGCGAGAAGTACTGGAACTCGCCGCCCCAGGCGTCGGTGGGGACCTCACCGGGGGTGGGCATGTACTTGTCCGCGGCGGACAGGCCCTGGGAGGTGCTGGGGTACTTGCCCTTGTGCTTGACGGCGTACATCTGCAGCGCCTGCTCGATCTG
>CAYZVO010000384.1:0-2777 GCA_964481655.1 uncultured Enterobacterales bacterium
TGAGCTGCTCGGCTACCGTCCCGAAGTACGAGGTCCGTAAACTGGACCACCACCGGTGAGCCTGCCGTAGTCGAAATCGCCGTCCCCGGCGGCCTGCTCCTGAGCGTTGATGTAGGCGGTAAGGTTCTCGGAGATGAAGCGATAGAACAGGGTTCCGAGCACGTAGGACTTGAAGTCCCAGCCATCCACCGAACCACGCAGGTCGTTGGCGATTCGCCAGATGGTCTTGTGGAGTTCTGCGCGTTGGGAATCCCGTGTTGCTGTCGTCATGCTACTTTCCTACTTGAAGGCTTGAAGGCTTGAAGGATAGAGGTTGATAAGCGCCTCGGACAGACTCATCGAGTATGGAGCTAGCTACCGCTGTATCTCGCTGTGGCCCCCTCCAACACCTCCACCACCCAGCTTCGAAGCTGGTCCGGCCCCAACACCTCCGCCTCCGCACCCCAGGTCAACACCCAGGTCATCACCTCCGGCGTCACCGGCACCTCCAGCTCCAGCACCCACCTGCCATCTTCGGCCTGCGACCACCCAAGCTGCCCCGGCCACACCCGCTCTCGAGCCGTCAGCGCCGACCGCTCACTGAACGCCACCCGCACCAGCTCCGCCTCACCCCCCTCGTGCCACAGCCCCAGCTGCCCACCAAACCAGGTCTCGGGGTCGTATTCCTCGGGCACCTCGAAGTGCTCCCCCTTCTCGATCTCCGCCTCCTGCACCCGGTCTACCGCCAGCAACCTCACCCCACCCGCAGGCCCGGTCCCCCGCTGCAGCCCATGCACGAACAGGGCGTCGCGGTACAGCACCACGGTCCAGGGTTCGAAGCGGCAGCTGTAGGCCCAGCCGGTCCGCGTCCGGTAGCGCATCAGCAGGGGCCGGCGGTGCACGCTGGCCTGGACGATGGTGTCCAGCACCTCCTCGCTCTGGCGGTAGTCCTTGGGGCCGAAGGGCACGTAGACGAAGCTCTCCTGGGCCCGGCGCACCAGGGGCGCGAGCCGGGGCTCGAAGCCCTTCTCGAGCTTGCTGATCAGCAGCTCGGCGCTGTCCCCCAGGGGCGAACCTTCCCCTCGGGTCAGGCAGCGTGTGGCCGCGAACACGGCGGCGTACTGGTACAGCCGCGATGAGGTAGGCTCCCGGCGCTCGGCCAGCACCACGGTGGCGTTCACCCCGCGCCCTTCGAGGCGCACCAGGGGGTCACCGTCGGCGGTGGTGGCTTCTTCTTCGAGGGCCTGCACGTAGCGCCGGGCGGTGCGGCGGTGGACCTCGAGGCGCTCGGCCAGGTCGTCGAGCAGGATGGCGCGGCGGCGGCTGGCCTCGAGCAGCTGGATGATGCGCACCATGGCCAGGCCGTCGCGGTAGCTGGGGGATGAAGTGGTCATGTGGGGAGCCCTCCGGCCAGCATCATCCCACAACGGACAAGGGCTGTCTCGTGCGTGGCGTAGAAGGATCCCATGCCCCCCCGCCCCCCCATGGACGCCCCCACCGCCCCGCTGCAGGGCGCCCAGCTCTTCTCGCTGCCAAAGCGCGACTACGGGGCCGACAACGATCCCTGCTCCAACCTGTGGCCCCTCGGCGACACCCACCGGATCAGCCGGGTGAACGGCCGCAGCTTCTACTGGCGATCCGCGCGCGCCCATGCGGAGCAGCGCCGGCTGCTGGTGGAGTGGCGCCAGTGGCTGTCCGAGCTGCAGCGCACGCGGCACCTGTGGTGGCTCGATCCCGAACCCGCCCCCCGGGGCTGGCGGCTGCTGCGCCCCCTCGAACCCCAGGCCATGGCCATGACCACACCCTTGGACGCCTTCGACCGCTTCGAGCGCGACCAGCGCTTTCGCCGCGCGGTGCACCAGGTGGCCCGGCACTACAAGCTCGATCGCGCCGATAGCGACCAAGGAGTGTCCATCACGGTCACTGGCGGACGCCAGCCCTACACGGTCCAGCTCGACCTCGACGGTGCTGCCCCCCCCGCCTGCAGTTGCCCCGACGCCATCCACCGGGTGGATCTGCACGGGGGCTACTGCAAACACGTGGTCGCCGCCCTGCTGCGCTGGCCCGACCTGCGTCACCAGCTGCTGGCCGCCATCCTCTAGGAGCCCCCATGCCCGCCAAGACCAGCCTGCCCCTCGCCCCCGAAGGCTACGCCTACGGTGATCTCATCGACCTGGTGGACACCAGCCTGCGCAGCGGCTTGTCGGTGCTGGTGCGCGGCCACCCGGGGGTGGGCAAGTCCAGCATGGCTGCGCAGCTTTCCCAGCAGCTCGAGCTGCCCATCGAGGACATCCGGCTGGCCCAGCGCGAGCCCGCGGATCTGGGCGGGGTCTACTTCCCCGACCGCGACACCCAGGTGCTCGAGCTGTTCCCCCCGGGCTGGGTGCGCCGGGTCTGTGACGCCCCCGCGCTGGTGTTCCTCGACGAGATCAACGCGGCGGTCACCCGCCTGCACCAGGCCGCGGCCTACCAGATCGTGCTCGAGCGCCGGGTGGGGCCCTTTCGCTTCCACCCCGACACCCGTGTGCTGGCGGCGGGCAATCTGGAAGAGGACCACGCCATCGTCACCCCCCTGTCCACGGCCCTGGCCAACCGCTTCGTGCACTTCGTGTTGCGGGTGGACGCCGACGCCTGGCTGAGCTGGGCGGCCCAGGCCGGGGTCCACCCGGTGGTGATGGCCTACATCGCCCGTCACCGCGAAGAGGCCCTCTACGCCAACGAAGGCGATCTTGCGTTCCCCTCGCCGCGAAGCTGGGCCATGGCCAGCACCCTGCTGCAGGCGGGCCGCCCGGAGCAGG
>CAYZVO010000385.1:0-2661 GCA_964481655.1 uncultured Enterobacterales bacterium
CTGAGCGGAGGGGTCCACGCCCTTCTGAGCAGGCACGTAATCGCCGGACCGTTAGACGGCTTCAACGAAAGGAAACTAAAGGGGAAAATCAAATGAAGAATATCATTAGTGTAACTGCTCAAACCATGTTCTTCGGACTACTTTTGGTCTTTGGATGCTCCGATGACCTGGATAAGAAGCCTGGGTCTGAAGGAGGAGAATGCAATGCGGGTTCGAAATGCAATAACGGGTTGACCTGTGCCTCGGGGCTTTGTGTTCGGCTTCCAGATTCAGGCACGATCAAGAAGGATGGCGCAATTAAGGACATGGCCATCGACTCAAATGTCCCGGACCAATCCAGTAAAGTAGATTCAACAATTGTGGACAAGATGCTCAAGGATCATTCCAAACCTGATTCATATGCTCCTCCTGGGAATTGGGTAATGGTCGCAGCAGGCAAGTTCAAAATGGGCTCTCCATCCACTGAATTGTGTAGGGAAAAGGGTACTGCTAAAGAAACCCAACATGAGGTAACGCTTACAAATGGATTTGAAATTTCCACAACGGAAGTAACCCAAGGGCAGTTCAAGAGTGTTATGGGATACAATCCATCCCATTTCACTTCCTGTGGCACCAATTGCCCCGTTGAGCAGGTCAGTTGGTACCACGCTGTTTCTTACTGTAATAAGTTGTCCGACCTCGCCAAGTTATCGACTTGTTACATCAATGATGGAAGCAAGAAGGCTTGTGTTTCAAACAATCAGTGTGCGAAGGATGAGTTGTGCATAGAAAAGAAATGCACAAGGTACTCAACGAGTGCGAAATATAGTGGTGCGAAGATTTACATGTGTCCTGGATACCGGCTGCCTACCGAAGCAGAGTGGGAATACGCATACCGTGCAGGTACAACATACGCATATTACAATGGGCCGATTACTGATTGTTCAAAAGATCCTAGAGCAAGCGTAATTGGGTGGTATGCATATAATTCGAGCAAGAAAACTCAAATTGTAGGTCAGAAAATAGCCAACAAACTTGGTCTTTACGATATGCCAGGCAATGTTCACGAGTGGTGTCATGACTGGTACCTTCCTGATTTGGGCTCTGCTGCAGTAACTGATCCATGGGGCAATTCGGTTGTGAAGGGGCACCTCCTTAGAGGAGGAGGCCACGGAGGGCTTCCGAACTCAATGAGAGCAGCTGCTCGTGGAGCATGGGCTGCAACAAGTTTTGGAAATCACATCGGATTCCGTTGTGCGAGAACAAAGTAGTGAAACAATGAGGGGACCATGCCAGGGGCGCCGTCTAACAAAACGATAGCCTTGTCAGAACTGCCTGTCACGGCCCCTGCTCTTGACCTAGGCAATCCGTAGGAGCGAATATCTGGGGGGACCATGAACATTTCAGTGCAGATGGATGGGAGCAGGGCCCGCGCCAGACCGGGCCGCGGATTGAGACTTCCATCATTCCCCACTCATAAGGTGTACACGGAAGCAGGAAGCAGGACGGTTCTGAGCGAACAGGTCCGCAACCCTCAGCGTCTGCAAGGCATCGCCGGACCGTTAGCTGGCACCGGTGCATAGTTCGTAAGCGAGCAATTACTCACAAAAGTCAACAGGCGACGCTCGCATTCCGGCGGCCTCGGACAGTCGTCGGCCATCGCTTGAGGTGCAGAGCTCGGCTTGGGCCGCTCGTGGGCCCCGCGCCCGCGAGCGAATGATCCGGTGGCTTCGCGAGCGCGCGCAAGAGCGGAGAAGAGCTGTTTCGGGCGCATGGACACTGGCCTCCGACTTCGCCAGAGCATGGTGGATTGGGGAGCCTACTGCGGCTGAAAGCTGGGCGCGCTCAGGGCGGTTGCCCGCATTAGAGTTCGAAAGAGAGCAGGCGCTCACATTAAGAGTGCGGAGTGGAGGCACTTAGCACCCAGCCCGAAGTCGCCTCTGCAGCGACCTAGGCCGACCGCTTCGATAGGCCCATGAGCAATCCGGTGTGAGCGGATATCTGGCTCTGTAATTGAGGGGGGACTGGAAGGAGGCATCCTGGAAGCGCGCCTGCCATCGACAGAACGTTGTAAAGTCACGATTTGGCATCCACATGCTGAAGGCAAATGAACGGTGCGCCCATCAGCTGCGTTTCCAAGCTCCAAATGATGGTCGGACGCGCGCGCACTTGGCAAATGGGCTAGCTGAAGGCCGCAAGGGCGGGGCGTCTGCGAGTGTGAGGCCTCATTGGTAAGACTTCGAACCCTGTCTTGGCTTCCACCATCCAACCTTTCCTACTGAAAACCAGCTGGTAACGAGAGGTCAGAGCAGCGAAATGGTCGGCTGGCACCGTTGCCAGCCCATGAACATAAGTCTTCGTATCTCTTTCTCTTTGTCTTCCACCGTGCCAGCTAACAAAGCGATAGCCTTGGCAGATCTGCCTGTCACGGCCCCTGCATCTTGACCGGCAGTGCGGCAAGGCAGACAATCAGGTTTCTATGGGCACCTGGGGGACATCGGATGAGGGCAGGGGCCGCGCCAGACCGGGCCGCGGATTGAGACTTCCATCATTCTCACCTCATAAGGTGTCCAAGCCAGCGTCCGCCTACACTCAGGTTCTGAGCGGAAAGGTCCGCGTCCCTCAGTCTCTGCAAGGCATCGCCGAACCGTTAGCGCGCTTGAAAGAAATTTAGGAATCTCG
>CAYZVO010000386.1:0-2552 GCA_964481655.1 uncultured Enterobacterales bacterium
TGCATTTGAGGACACAATCGCGGCTTATGAGGGGCTGGTCCTGGACCTCTCCTGACCCTTGAAACAACGCGACACAAAATTCAGCTTTTTCCGAATGATATGTCGAAATTTGCGACGGCATGGGCCAGGGCTTTTTGCTTGACAGGTCGATATGCTCCTGTTAATCCTCGAATCCATTCAACAGTCCTACAAGTTGAGGGCAACCCAAAGGATTTGGGTGCCATTGAACTGGAGTCGAAGTCGAGGTAAATCTCGAGAAACCTGCAATACAAACCACCAACACCAGGAGGAGCGAAAATGAGGTACATGCTTACTTTGCTGGCCCTTCTTGCGCTGCTTGTCAGCACGGGCTGCACGTACATGATGGCTGTCCCCAGCACGAAGGGGAAGGCTTGGGCCGTCAAAACCGATGGTTTCGGCGGATCTACTTTCTGGAACTGCGAGCTCAAGGGTGACAAGCCCGTGTGCTACCAGGTCAACAAGCAGTAGCCACGGAAAAGGAGGAATACAATGAAGCGCACTATTCTGCTCGCGGCTGCTCTGGTTGCCCTGTTTGTGGCTGTCGGCTGCACCGGCGTTAGCTCCGCTGTTGGTCCCAACTCAAGCATGACCGGTGATGCATGGTTCTCCGAGGTCACTGGTATGCCCAGCATGGTCCCCGGTATGCCCGGCATGGCCTTCTCAACCCGGATTTACTACTGCCCCGCTCCTTCCGGCGGCCCGGCCACCTGCGTGGAGGCCGAGTACGTGGAGGCCGGTGGTGAGGCGACCGGTGGTGGCGGCGACGAGGGCGGCGGCGAAGAGCCTGCTGCTGAGGAGCCCGCTGCTGAGGAAGAGCCTGCCGAGGAAGAGGCCGTTGAGGAAGAGGCCGCCGAGGAGTAGTCCTTGCTGACCGGTAGTACCCCCGCCTGAGAATCACCGCCGAATCATCGGCACCCCAAACACAATTCACAATCCCACAAAGTAAACCGCCAAGCCGGACCCCTCTGTCCAGGCCCGGCTCCCCATTGCCTTCAGCATCGGGGCTTGACTCCCAACTTCGCTCTCTAATACAAGTTTGCCTATGCTCAACCCAAGGCAGTTGCCATTGCCCCTCGTGCTGGGGATCCTGCTCTTCACCACAGGCACCGCCCAGGCCAAGGCCCCAGCTGGGCCGTATAAAACACCTCCGGGGTACATCACAGAGGTGCACCTGATAACAATCGGCCCATCCGAGCACATGTTCACCCGCTTTGGGCACACCGCCCTGATGGTGTTCAGCCGGAAGAAGGGGCAGAAAAAAATCATCAGCAAGGTCTTTAACTACGGCGACGCGGACTTCACCGCCAAGGACTTCGAGTGGAGGTTCTTCCGAGGCACGGTCAACTTCTTTGCTGCGGTGGCCGGTGATCTGAACGAGGTCCTCACGCGGTACGCCAGGGACAACCGGACAATCCTCCACCAGAAACTCAACCTGACAGATGCTCAGGTCCAAAAGGTGATCGACGCCCTCGAGCATGCCGTCCAGCCAGAGAACCGGTATTACCGCTACCACCACCTCTACTCGGCGTGCGCCACAAAGGTGCGCGATGTCCTGGACAGGATCCTGAACGGCGCGATCGCCAAGAAGCTCAAGCCACAGCAAGACAAATTGAGCCCGCGCTACTACGGCCGGCAGGTCTTTGCCGGGCACCTGTTCCTGGAAGTATTCAACGACATGTTCATGGGCCGGTACCACGACGTCGCCTGGAGCAAATACGACGCGACCTGCGTGCCGGCCATGCTCTCGGCCTACCTGCAGGAGGTGGAGGTTCCGGACCCGAAAGGCAGCGGCAAGCTGGTGCCCCTGGCCGACCGCCCGCGGCCCATGATGGTGCGCAAGGGGCCCTCCCCCACGGTGGGGCAGGGGCGGACCTTGATCCACCTGGCCTACGTTTGGATCGTGCTGATCGTGGGCCTCGGCCTTTACGCGCTGCGCGGCCAGCCGGATCATCCGCGGCGGGCCGGAGCCTGGCTGATGGTCTGGGCCTTGCCCATGGGCTTCGCTGCCCTCTGTATGCTCGTCGGGCTCATCGTGTCCACGGTAATCGAGGGGCGGATCAACGAGCTAATGTTGGTCTATCCGCCCACCGATCTGCTGCTCATCGGAGTGGCGTTCCGCTGGATTTGGGGCCGCGGCCATGCCGGGCGCCTGCTGCGCGTCTACGCCCTGGTGCGCCTGATCCTGGTGGGGCTCTCCCTGGCCCTTCACGGTCTGGGGATCTTCTTCCAGGAGCCGAGGGTGCTGGTGGTAATGGGGCTCATCGCCGCCGTCCTGTTGGTGGTGATCACCCGCCGCTTTCCCGAGGAGGCCTCGGAGCCATCTGCCATTCGGATCGAGCCCCGAGTTTGACTTCGGCTGCTCGCCCCGTTAAGAACGGGCGTGGCCAGCACAAATCCCTCTCCGAAGATGGATGACGACACGGTGGCCGGCACCGCGCTGGATCGCCGGTTTATCGTAATTGGGGGCAAGGGGGGCGTGGGGCGGACCACCGTGGCCGCTGCCCTGGCCCTGATCCTGGCCCGGCGTGGGC
>CAYZVO010000387.1:0-2526 GCA_964481655.1 uncultured Enterobacterales bacterium
TTTCTCATGACATCGTAGGCTACCAACTCCGAGTCGAGCAATGCGCGATTCCGGCGCGATTCCGGCCACCGACATGAGCAGACAGGCACTTTGGCATGCTTGTTTGTTTTCGGCACCGGGGATTTCGATCCCATCTTCTGGAGCCGAAGGCCTTCCACCAAGGAATGATGGGCTAACCTAAGCATTGAGCAGTGGCCGCCCCGGGGCCTCGGCGGTGCGACAGCGTTTCGGCCCCGAGGCGACCACTCTCAACCTTCACTCCCCCCTAGCGGGCTTTCGGGTTCGGTGACGACGGCCAACTCGACCTGGTCAACTTCCACCAGGTCTTGCAGTCCACTCGGCACCGTTCGATTCTCGTTGGGGACACTGGGTCGTCCGGCAGCGGTGAATGTGGGTGAATACCCGTCTCCGGACATTCACCCACAGCAAACCCTTGTCCCGCGGGCGTTTTCGAGGGGTCGTGTGAATATGGGTGTATGTTCTGGCATCCCTTACGTACACGTACGTGATCCCGATCTGAAGAAGACCCCTCTCGTGCATTCAAGATGTTGTGAGAACATTCACCATATTCACATGAGAGCGATTCAGTTCTTCGGAAAGTCCCGTCATTGCTGGGTTTCCGGGGAGGTGAATGTTTGGGTGAATGTTCTGTGGATAACTCGGTGACATTCACCTTCTTGCGTTTTGACTGGGCTACATCTACGAGTCGCCACATCTTCACGCGCCTCTTCACGCCGGTGTTGACGACCTGGAAGTCGCCGAAGACGCGGTCGTGCTGTTTGCCGAGCTTCTTGCCGAAGGTGATGCGCTGCGACCGCTCGCTGCCGCGCTGGGAAACGAGGCCGTCGATGTCTTCGGCGATCTCGAACAGGGCCGAGGAAGTGACGTCCCGGTCGCGGTGGAGGTCCCACCACGCGGCGACGAGCATTCGCCACAGCGCGCCTTCATGGTCGGCGGCCTCGTAAAGCTCGTTGGTGTTGGCGAGGAAGCCGGGGATCTGGGCGTGTTCGAGGATGCCACCGACGACACCCGACCAGCGTTCGTAGCCACCCAGCGGTTTGCTGGTGGCCTTCGGTGAGCCGGCAGAGAGCCAGCCTTGCGCGAGCACCAGCGCTGCCCAGACGAGCTCGGCACGGTGGCGGTGGACCCAGGTCCGTAGAGGGTTGTGACGGAAACCCTCGCGCTGGAACGGGCGGTCCGTACGGGGGTCGATGCGGATCCGGATGAAGCGTCGGGCCAGCTCGGTGCTGAGGGTGACGTTGTTACCCGTGGCGACCCACACGCACCGTACGGGGACGCGGACGGTCTCGTTCTTGCCGAGGATCCGGTCCTCCCACATCGCGGTGGTGAGGGCGGACGCCAGCGCACCGGAGTCCAGGGGGCGCACGAGGTTGTCCAGCACGATGACGGCACGGCGCTCCTTGAGTTGGGCGGTGAGGCGCTTGCGCCACTCGTCGTCGTCCTTGGCTTCGGTGACCGTGGCGACGGCGCGGCCGGCGAAGGGGTAGGTCGCCGCGTCGGCGAGCAGGCTTTTTCCGGAGCCCGGGGTGGGCGCCTCGATGAGGTGGCCGGGAGTCGGGTCGGCGCCGATGAGGTCGCGGACGTAGGGCAGCACGAACAGCGCCACGGCGTGGGCCCTGTCCGCATCGGACACGAACGGGAAATCGACCAGGAGTTCGGCGACCCACGCCTTGGCCCTTTCGATCTCGTGAGGGCCGGGACTCTCCGGCACGCCGGGCAGCTTGAAACCCGCGCGAGGGGCGTAGAATGTCCGGCCTGCGGGGTGATAGCCGGGCTGTGTCTGTAGCGTGCCGTCCGGCGCGAACACCGGCACCTCGACGATGCGACGCAACCGCGGAACGGGTGGCGTCTGGACAGCCAGCACGTCGTCGACGAGCGGCCGCGGCGGCAGCACCTCCATCGCCCGGTCGTTGACGTGGATGAAGAAGTGAGCGGCGCGAGCGAGTTCGTGGCGCATCCGCGGGGGTGTGAGTTCCTCGAGCCGCGGTGTGTCGTCGTCGTCCGTGGCGAGGCGGACCGGTGTTCCGCTGCACAGGAACAACCGAGGAGGGTCGTTGCCCTCCTGCACGGCGTGCCATGCCTTGGGGGTGATCACGGTCAGATCACCCTCCTGTGCGAAGATCCATGGGCGGTGATCGCCGTCTCGGTTTCCTGGGCTCGGACGACTCCGGGGGATGACAACCGACCGGACGGCTGCCACGGCGTCCCGCTTGAGACCTACGTCAGCCAGGCGGAGTAAAAGCATGTCCCAGCCATCGCGACCGACTCGATGTAGGGCTTGCTCGACGTGCTGGTCTTGAAGCAGGTCGGTGAGGGTGGCGTCTTCAGCGGTCAAGGCGCGGGCGATTCCACGGATGCTCGGCCTGGGCCACCGGACCCTCTCTCGTGCCCAACTCCTCGTGGACGTGAGCATGCGCCGGATTTCAGTTTCCCGTTCCTCTTCCTCCCATGGAGGCTGCATCCGTTGGGTGGCGAGAAGGTCCAGGGTTGCTTCGATCGTGTTGT
>CAYZVO010000388.1:0-2505 GCA_964481655.1 uncultured Enterobacterales bacterium
GGGGGGGGGGGGGCGGGGGGGGGGCGGTGGGGGGGGGGCCGGGGGGGGTCGGGGGGGGGGGCGGGGGGGGGGGGGGCGGGGGCGCCGCCGGCGCGGGGCGGCGACGCCTGGTCCGCGGCCATGTACAGCCCCAGGGCCAGCGCGACGCCCACCCCGAGCCCGGCGACGCCCAGGGGCACGGCGCGGCGGGCCCCCTTCGCGGTCAGCAGCTTGCCGATGGGCGGGAGGTCGCTCTTGCCGATGGCGGCGTGGGGACAGATCTCGGCGCAGCAGTAGCAGCGGATGCAGCGGGTGTAGTCCACCCGGGCGGCGCCCAGCGCCGTGTCGGTGTGGATGGCCTCGGCCGGGCAGATGCGCTCGCAGTGGCCGCAGGCCACGCAGGGCTCCCGGTGGATGTTCGGCCGGTCGAGCACCAGGTTGCGCATCCTGGCGCTGCTCCACATGGCGGCCTGCAGGCTGGGGGAGGACTCCCGGCCCTTAGGGGGCTGCATGGGGGAGCCCTGCAGCTCGGACAGCGGGGTGCCGGTGAGCGTGATGGCCTCGAGGCGGTGTTCACCGAGGCCTCGTTCGCCGGAGATCCGCAGCAGGGGGGCCCTGTCGGCGTCCAGGCCCGCCACGGCGCAGGCCACCCGGTCCACGGCCACGGCGTCCGCGCCCGCCAGCAGCGCGCCGAGGGGGTGGGGGGTGCCCCCGGTGCCGGGGCCGTTGCCGCCCAGGGCCACCACGCCGTCCACCAGGTGCAGCAGCTGCCTGGGGCCGTCGGGGTGGTCGACGATGCTGGCGTAGAGATCCGCCAGCAGGCCCGCGAAGTGCTCCGGGGTCTGGGCGACCATGTGCCAGCGGCCCTTCTGCAGCCCTGGCACGACCCCGAAGAGGTTCTTCTGGGCGATGGTCACGTAGGTCAGGGCGTGGGTCTTGAGTTTGGGCAGGTTGATGACCACGTCGGCGTCGAGCACCGCCTGCGCGACCTCGAAGTCCCGCTGCCCCGCCACCCGCTCGCTGCGGATGCGCGGCCCTCCGCCCATGTCGGCCAGGGTCGCACCCTCGGCCTCGACCACCGCCAGCAGGCCCGCGCGCTTGGCGGTCACCCGCAGGGGCGTGGCCGCGGGGCTGTCGCCCACGCAGGGCACGCCGCCGACGGCCTTGACCGCGCGGATCACGGCCCGCAGGACCTCGGGGTGGGTGGTGATGGCCTGCTCGGGCTTGGCCGGCATCAGCAGGTTGGGCTTGAGCAGGACCCGGTCCCCGGGCTGGACGAAGGCGTCCAGGCCGCCCAGCTCGGCGAAGCAGGCGTCCACCGCGGCCTGGACGGTTGCTGCGCCGTAGTCGGCGCAGGCGCAGAGGCTGACGGTGGTGGTCATGGGCGTACCCTCCGGACGGACCAGCAGCCTATCCGGAGGGATGCGGGCTCACCAAGCGCGCGGTCTAGGGAGCGCCGCCCCAGGGGTTGCAGGCCGCGGACAGCTCGAGGGTGGTCAGATCGCTATCGTCCAGGGCCACCGGCATGGGCTCCGAGGCCCGGGGGTCGACGCTGGCGGCGAACCAGCCGGGGGTCCAGCCGTAGGGCTCCCAGCCGTAGGCGTACATGAAGGCCTGCTCGACGGTCGTCGCGGGCTGCATCCAGTACAGCAGCACGTACTCGGAGCCCATGCAGGCGAAGTTCAGGGGGAGGTCGCCGTCGGTGGGGCTGAGGCTGCCGTCGTTGTCGAGGTAGGTGAAGGGGTACTCCCAGGCCATGGTGAGCCCGAACTCGTCCTGCTCGATCACGTGGCTCTCGGGGGCGTCGCCCTTGACCGTGATGCTCCACGGGTCCGCCAGCGCGTCGTCGTAGAGCAGGTCGCTCAGGTCACCGCCCTCCATCGCGACCCCGGAGATGAGGGTCAGGCGCTGGGTGTCGGTGGGCTGGGTGCCCGCGTAGCTACCGCCGATGGTGATCTCCTCGTTGGGCCACAGGGAGGCGGGCAGAGGGATGGCCATGGGGTCGCCCACGGTGAACTCGCCGTCGCTCTCGAAGTCCAGCTCGAGGGCGTTCCAGCCCGCCACCAGGCCGAGGTCGGCGTACTCGGTGGGGGGCTCGCCGTCGATCCAGACGGGCCACCAGGTGGAGATGCCGACGTAGCGCTCCCCCTCGTCGTGGGCGCTGTCGCTGTCGGTGTCGGCGAAGAGGGAGGGGACGTACATGGCGATGGTCAGCCCGGGCTCCACCTCGAGCAGGTGCTCCGCGGGCACGTCGCCGGGGTCGATGCCGACGGTCTCGCCGGTGACCGCCACCTCGTAGAAGGTGGTGGAGAAGTCCATGTCTTCCCCCGGCACCATGTGGCTCAGGGTCAAGCCGGTGCCCTCCCAGCCTTCGCCGATGTCGAAGGTGAGGACCGCGTCGACATCCGCGTCGGCGTCCGCGTCGGTGTCTGCGTCCGCGTCGGCGTCGCTGTCCGCGTCGGTGTCGGAGTCGGTGTCGGTGTCGGTGTCGGTGTCACCCTCGGGCGGAGCGGTGTCGTCCTTGTC